>JAUNBF010000002.1:61146-122328 GCA_030527185.1 Planctomycetia bacterium
TTATTTTTGTTCAGACCGTTTTTTGTGTCGTTGTGTGATTTTCCAAGTCAATGATGGTTCGTTTCAGGAACTACCAGAAACCCGACAAACGATATAAAATTATCAATTATCAATTATCAATTGATTCCCCCTCTTGGAGAGAAAAAGGTGACAATGTTTTCGGGGGGCGTTTGGGGGAGGATATTTCCTGACAAGGCGTGGATGTAGCCGCCACCATCTTGCAGGATTTCTACCGTTTCCCGCAATTTTTTCAGGAGATTTTCTTCTGAAATACTTTGCAATTCTTCCGCCGAACAGCAACCTCCCCACAACGTGAGTTGACGGCCATACTCCTTTTTAATCCAAAGTGGATTCATCCGCAGCGGCGACAAATCGACCAGCCCCAAAGCCTCAACGCCAGCATCCAGCAACGCGGGAATGTAGGGGGTGACATTTCCACGCGATTGCCAGAGAATTTTCCCTCGTCCGTTCTTTTCACGAATTTTCCGAATCCCAGCCGCATAGCAAGGGAGGATTTTCTCCCGAATCAGCGTCTCTTCCTCCGGCTGCACCACTTCCGAAAAATCGTCCTGCAAAACAAGCACGTCCAGAGCATTTTCCGTAACCTCCAAAATTTGCTCCAATTCCGCCAGCCACGTTTCCAGCCAACTCTGCAACAACCGCCCTGCTCCACCATCTTCCCCGGCAAGCCATTCCAGCCATCCTCCCGCATTCCCTCTTCCCAGTCCGGCAAAAAAGGATAATGACGGGCTGACATTCATCACCAGTGCCTTGTCGGAAGTTTGGGAAAGCATTTTCACCCCCACTTTCAGCAAATTCAGATACGTTTCATCCTTGGGACATCCCAGCAAAGGGTGCCTGTTTTCTCGTGCCTCGGCCAATTCCTGCGGCGACATCCGCATCGCCCCCGGCCCCTGCGTCAAAGGAAGAAACATGTGCGTCCCCCGTTTCAGCAGAGCAAAACGCCTGTCCTCCTGGTCACGCAGGCACAAATCTCCATTGAGTTCCCGTTCAGGATAAAAATCTTTCGGAATCCAGACCGGAATACCATCCTCCAGCGCATACGATTTCCAGCTTTTCTTCGTCTGCTCCATCAGACACGCGATATTCAGAAGTGGCACCGGAGTGGGAATTTGCCACACGTCACTTTTCAGTTCGTTAGCCACGGCCTCATCCACAATTCCCAGAGATTCGTAGACATCGTACGTTCGCACAGGCGTTTCCATCCCCAGACATTGGCGGAGGTGATAAAGAGCGCTGGCCGTAATTCCCGTCCAGCAGGTTCCGTTAAAATCTGTTGGAATCCGATCGGTAGGCTGATGTTCCAACGTTGCCAAAAGACGTTCTCGAGAATTCATGGCTTCTTGTTCCAAAGGTCTGATGTTAAAACAGGATACTTTTACGGATTATAACCGCTTTCCCCATTTTTTACAACCCGGAACCGACCATTTCCCTCAAGAAAAACCAAAACCTCTCCAGGAATGGAAGAAATATCCTTCCTGAAGAGGATTTTCAATACGATTAACGGAAAAATTCCACCGCGTTGCGGAAAACTTGCAAACATTCCCCTTCCCCAGGTTGTTCCCGACGTCGCGTCCACTGCGGGTGCTGCGTGGCGTCAATATGACGTTCCGGGTGCGGCATCAGCCCCAAAACACGTCCCGTTTCGTCTCCCACTCCCGCGATATTCGCAATCGCTCCATTCGGATTGTCGGGAAATGCCAGAATCCCGTTCGCATCGTATTTTTCCGAAGCATCTTCCCAACGCGGCATCGTTAGCGGCGAATATTGCAGCGCAATCTGCCCATTCGCTTCCAACTGTGCCAGCGTCTGGGCATCGCGTGTGACAAAACGTCCTTCCGCGTGCGCCATCGGAATGTACATCCGCTCCAGCCCGCGCAAAAAGACATTTTTCGACTGCGGGTGAACCGTCAATTCCACCCACCGATCCTGAAACCGACCGCAATCATTCCAGGCCAACGTTGCCCACGGTCCTTCCGGCTCGTCCACCGGGAAAAGAAGCCCCGTTTTGACCAAAACCTGAAATCCGTTGCAAATGCCCAGAATCAACTTCCCCGCGTCACGAAATGCCTGGAGTTGTTCCGCCAGGTGAAAACGAATCTGATTGGCCAAAATCCGCCCGGAAGCAACATCGTCTCCATAGGAAAAGCCGCCTGGAAAACACAGTATCTGAAACGGCTCGAACAGCGTCGGATTTTCCAAAAGACGATTGATATGAATTCGCTCGGTCGTTGCTCCCGCCTTCTCAAACGCATAGGCCGTTTCCAAATCGCAATTCGTTCCCGGCGCCCGTAATATCAACACATTCGGTGTCATGTTTTTTCCTTTCCAATCGCCTCTTACCCTATTTCCAATCCAACGGTTTCAGCCACGCTTCCTTCAACGCTTTCCAATCTGCGGAAATCACCACCCGATTCCCATCCGTTCCCAGAACCACCATCGAATCGGTATCGTTTACCGCTCCCACTTTCGCGGTCGGCACTCCTTCCAACGCCTTGAGAAAATCCGCTTCCTTTTCCGGGGCAACTTCGCACAGAAAACGGGTGTTCGATTCGCTGAAAAGCAAAATCGCGTCCGTTTCCGGCTTCGATTCCCCTTCATACGGCACCTTCCCCAATTCCAGTGTCACGCCCAATTCTCCCGCAAATGCCATTTCCGCTGCCGCGACCGCCAGGCCACCTTCGCTCAAATCGTGGCAGGCACGTACCGCCCCGGCCTGAATCGCCCGATGGATCCCCGCCAGCGTCGCTTTCGTGGTGGCAAAATCGACTTTCGGCACCGCTCCCCCCTTCTTCCCATGAATCAGGCCGAAGTGCGACCCGCCCAGTTCTTCCCGCGTCGTGCCTGCCAGATACAACACGTTTCCCGCCTCTTTCAAATCCATCGTCACACACGCCCGAACATCCGCCACCTGCCCCATGGCACTGATCAGCAGGGAGGGTGGAATGCTGATTGGCTCTTGCCCCGCCGGACGAAATTCGTTGTTCAGACTGTCCTTTCCACTGACAAACGGCGTCTCCAACGCAATCGCCATATCGTGACACGCAATCGCGCTGCGAACCAACGACCCCAACGTTTCCGGCCTGTCGGTATTTCCCCAGCAGAAATTGTCCAAAATGGCAATCTTCCCCGGATCGGCTCCCACCGCCACCGCATTGCGAAGCGCTTCGTCAATCGCACTGGCCGCCATCCAGTACGTGTCGTAATCGCCGTAATAGGGATTCATGCCGCACGAAAGGACGATTCCCTGCATCGTATCCACACGAGGACGCACCACCGACGCATCCCCCGGCCCATCGTTATTCACACCGACCAACGGCTTGACCGCACTTCCCCCCTGCACCTCATGATCGTACTGACGAACGACCCAATGCTTGCTCGCCACGTTGTACGAACCGAGAATCTTCTCCAAGTCGTCCGTGTAATCCTCCTTCACTGGCACCTCCATCGGCACTTCCGTCGGCGGCGTATAAACCGCTTCCCGAACGACCGGTGGACGACCGTGGTGCATGAAATCCATCGTGATGTCGGCTACTTGCGTCCCCTGGTATTGCAATTGCAAACGGCCTGTCGGAACAAATCGCCCGATGACGACCGCTTCCACACCTTCCGAATCGCACAGAGCCTGGAGTTCCGGCCACTTTTCCTCAGGAACGCTGAACACCATCCGCTCCTGTGCCTCGGAAATCCACATCTCCGAATACGACAGCCCCTCATACTTCAACGGAATCTTGTCGAGCCAGACTTCCGCACCAATTTCCTCCCCCATTTCGCCGACAGCACTGGAAAATCCCCCCGCACCGCAATCGGTCACAGCCGTGTACAAACCGCGATCCCGTGCCTCCAGCAAAATGTCCAGCACCATCTTTTCCGTAATGGCATTTCCAATCTGCACCGCCCCTCCTGAAAGCGTTTCGCTCTCGTGTGTCAATTCTGCCGAACTGAACGTCGCTCCATGAATCCCGTCCCGCCCGGTTCGACCCCCCATCGCCACAATCAGATCGTTCGGATGTGTCTTCTTAAACGACTTGTCCACCGGAATCAGACCGACGTTTCCGCAGTAAACCAACGGATTGCCCAGATACCGCTCATCGAAATAGACCGCTCCGTTGACTGTCGGAATCCCCATCCGGTTGCCATAGTCACGCACTCCCGAAACCACACCACGCATCACCCGTTTGGGATGTAAAACCCCTACCGGCAGACTTTCCAACGACATTTCCGGCGGTGCGAAGCAAAAAACATCCGTATTACAGACCGGTTTCGCTCCCATTCCCGTCCCCATCGGGTCACGAATCACGCCACCGATTCCGGTATTCGCACCGCCATACGGTTCCAGTGCCGACGGGTGGTTGTGCGTCTCCACCTTGAAGCAGATATTGTAGGCGTCGTCAAACGTGACCACCCCCGCATTGTCCGCGAAAACACTCACGCACCAGTCTTTTTCGCCCCAGTTTTTCCGAATCGTCTGCGTCGAGGCAAAAATCGTCTCTTTCAGCATATTCTGAAACGTCCGCTCCTGCCGCTCATCCCGATACGCAATCCGTCCGGCAAGCGTCTTGTGCGAGCAGTGTTCACTCCACGTCTGAGCAATCGTTTCCAACTCCACATCCGTCGGATCACGCCCCAAATCCTGAAAATGCTTCTGAATCGTCTGCATTTCCACCAACGACAGATACAATTGCCCCTGGATAGCCAGTTTTTTCAGTTCCTCATCCGACATTTCCCGAATCGGAACCGTCACCCGTTGAAACACGTAGGGAGACCCCACTTCCAAATGTTCAAACGTGAATGGCCCGACCACCACCTGCTCAATCGCGTCATTCGCCAGGATTTTCCAGCACAACTTTTCCCGTTGCCCTTCGTCCAGCCCGCGAAGGTAAAATTTCCGAAACGTCCGAACAGCCTCCACCGGAATTTCCATTTCCTGAATCGCCTTTAGCGCACTGTTCGCCACCGGGTCCATCACCCCCGGCTTGGGCAAAACCTGTACCAGCGTTTCTCCCGCTTCCCCCTCCGCGGCCTCCGCCACCGGAAAGACGACCGGCCTCTCCACCACCAGATCCGCCAGCAGTTCCCGTGCCACCCGCTCCGCCTGCTGCCGCGTCAAATCACCCTGCAACAGATAGCCATGGCAACTCCGCACTTCCGTCGCGTCGTTCCCAATTCCCAAAGCGCGTGCCTCCGTCAAAACCTCCACAGCCCGCGCGTCGGTTTGACCCAATTTCGGATAAATATCAATTTCCCAGAGCATCTCGATTCTTCTTTGCAAGGTGTAAAAAGGCTTCCAACCCAGCCACATCGCCGTCGCTGAGCGTTTGGCGAAGCTCCTGAAGTTTTCCCGTCAACAATTCCAACGCGGAGAGAACATGCTGACGATTTTGGATCAGAATGTCTCTCCAGATTTCTTCACTCCCACGAGCCAGACGTGTCATCGACGCAAAGCCCGTCCCTGCCAGCGCATCCAGCGACGGCGGCGTGACAGCCGACAACGCACACGACAACAAATGCGGAAGATGGCTCGTTTTCGCCAAAATCGCGTCATGTTCCTCCGCCGAAAGACAAACCACCTCCGATTCGACCCCTTCCCAAAGTGCCCGCACCACCGCCAGCGCTTCTTGCGGCGTCGTTTCCGTCGGCGTCAAAACCACCGGTCGTCCGACAAATAAATCACCATCCGCCGCCGCTGCCCCCGTCACCTCTTTTCCCGCAATCGGATGTCCCCCCACAAAAACGTTCCCCTTCGGTAAATCCCGCAATGCCGCCACGATTTCTTCCTTCGTACTCCCCACATCGGTAAAGACCGTTCCGCGACTTCCCGTAGCCACGCACTGGTGAACCAATTCCACAATCTTCCCCACCGGCGTGCAGACCACCACCAAAGAAACATCCCGCACCGCAGCCACCAAATCGTCCGCAATTTCCGTGAGACAACCTCGCCGCAGCGCCACTTCCAGATTCGCCCGACTTCGACCATAACCCACCACTTCCCGCACCAACCCACGCCGCAGCAGCCCCTCTCCCAGCGAGGCACCCAACAGGCCAGCTCCAATGACGGTTATTTTTTCGGGTAATGTCATTTCTCAAACAAGAATAGTCTGTCCAAACGATCGAACGGGAATACAATTTCCCCATTATAATATTCCACGCAACATTTGTAAGGGGGACATCCAAATTTTGAATTTCTTCGACTCCCCCTCAAAAACTGGCAGGAAAACTCCAAACGCAATATCCCTGGGGCTGGAACGAAAGCAAAAGGGAACCCAAAGAAATCGAACTGTTCCAGAAATTAAGCGGAAAAACAAATACGAAAGGTTCATGTTTTGTCAAATTGATAATCATGAGTGCCCCTGCCCGCTTTTTTTATGGATGATGGTGTTGGATATTTATAAAACAAAGTACTTGGAATGTGTTAAACAAATACATGTCCATGAAGAGCCTTTCCTTCCTTTTCTTTGGAGGAATACGGTGTCAACGGAGGGTGGAAGGGGAAACGCCTTTCCTCATAAGGAGCCATGAAGAAAGGCGTAAACCACAAACCGTTTTTACCGAAACTACGCAGGCGGTTCCTCCTCGGTTTTGGGAGAGGATTCCTCCAACGTGTCCGTTTTTTTCAGTGTTTCTTCTGAAATCGGCTTTTCCAATGCCGGTCGCAACGTCTCCATCAAGTCCACTCCCGCAATTTCCTTCATCACCTCCAACATCGGCGGCAACGTTTTCGCCATGCCGGTCAGCCAGTTGGAAGTGGCGGTTCCCTGTTCCTGATGACCATCCCAGACAACCACTTTGTCGAATTTGATGTTGGAAATTGCCCGTGCCGAGGCTTCCACCAAATTGTCGAAATGTTCCAGCATCATCAGCTTGAACGCCGCGTCCGCACTGCCACAGGCATCGATGATTTTTCGCAAACCATCCCCTTTTTTCGCCAGAATTTCGTATTCTCCACGAGCTTTGGCTTCCAACTCCGCAAAAATTTCCGCCGCCATACCGGTTGCTTCGACTTTGCGTTTTTCCGCTTCCGCCTCCGCTTCGACGATGATTTTGGCTTTTTCCGCTTTGGCCGGAGCTTCCAGTTCCGCACGACGCTGTGCCTCAATCCGAATCGCCTCCGCTTCCGCCGCCTTGGCACGTGCCCGGTGTTCCGCTTCCAGAACGGCCGCTTCCGCAATGGCCTTTTCCGTACCGCCTGCCTGAAACGCTTCCGCTTCCTTAATCATCAGTTGGGCTTTCGACGCCGCAATCACTGCTTTGGAACGGTTTTCTCCCTCAATTGCCTTCGCGTCCGCTTCCGCCTTGCGGATTCGCATTTCCCGCTCCGCTTCCTTGACTTCCGTTTCCTGATGGAATTGGGCTGTTTGCTCTCCCACCTCCTGTTCCTTGGTGAGGTTGGCCAGCTTGATTTGCTGATCTCGAAACGCTTCGTGGGTCCCGATATTCATATCCCGTTTCGACTGTGCGACGCGGATTTCCTTCTCCTGTTCCGCGTTGGCAACGTTGATCGCCCCCATCTTCTCATTTTCCGCCACATCGCCGCGAGCTTTCTGAATCGCTTCGCTGGCCGCCTTTTGACCAATCGCTTCGATATAGCCCGATTCATCGGTGATGTCGGTGATGTTGACGTTGATCAGCACCAACCCGATTTTTCGCAACTCCGGTTCCAGCGAATGCTGAATGTTCAACAAAAACTTGTCCCGGTCGCGGTTGATGTCTTCAATCGGCATCGACGCAATCACCTGACGCAATTGCCCGAAAATGATGTCTTCCGCCTGTTTTTTGATTCCTGCGGGAGCCAGACCCAAAAGACGCATCGAGGCATTGAGCATCAAATCTTCCGACGTGCCAATCGCGACGGTGAAGACGCTCGGCACATTGACGCGGATGTTTTCATACGAAAGCGCTCCCCGCAGAGGAATCTCAATCTGCATCGGCTCCAGCGAAAGCCACGCACAATCCTGAATGACTGGATAGACGAAATGTGCCCCACCAGCCACGCATTTGGCCGCTTTTTCCCCTTTTCCGGTCTTGCCGTAAATGACCAGAATCCGGTTGCTCGGACACCGTTTGTAACAGTTGATGAAAAAAATGAGAATGCTGAAAACGACAATAAAAACCAGTCCAATCAGGACGATTTCCCACGGTATTGCCATGGATTGCCATTGCGCGAACGGAAGTGCCATTGTCTTCTCCCCGAAAATTTTGCAAAGGTTTTGTAAAGTGCCCAGTCATTTTATTTTACCATATAAAAAGGTGAAAAACAAGCAGGCAATCTGAAAAATATTAAAATTTGTCAAAATTCAGGAAGAAAAACCAGCTTCGGGGTGGAGAAATAAGAAAAATTTTCCCGCCCGGGTGTTGATTCTTTGAGGTGAAACGGTATAATACGCTTGAATTATGGAAAAGTGCGTCCGACGGAAAGGAAAAACGATGGCAATTCCCCGAGTAGTGATTGTAGGCCGACCCAATGTGGGAAAATCCAGTCTGTTCAATTGGCTGGCAGGACGGCGTTTGTCGATTGTCGATCCCACCGCTGGCGTCACGCGGGATTGGTTGAGTACGGAAGTCGATCTGGACGGGGTGCAGTTTCAGCTTGTCGATACGGGCGGAATGGGGATTATCGACAGCGATAATTTGACGGACGATGTCGAAAATCAGATTCAGACTGCCATTGAGCAGGCCGATGTGATTCTTTTTGTGACGGATGCCAAGGAGGGAATCGTCTCGCTGGATGAGCATGTGGCTGGACGATTGCGGCGGTTGCCGATTCCGATCATTTGCGTGGTGAACAAGACCGATCATGGCGGGTTGCTGAATCACACCTACGATTTCCACCAGTTTGGCTGGGATTTGGTGGCGGTCAGCGCGAAAGAGAATCGGGGAAAGTCCGATTTGCTGGAAATTTTGCGGGAAAATCTGCCGACGGAATCCCGCCATGGCGAACAGGACGAGTCGCGGGATAAAGAGGTGATGAAGGTCGCCATCGTGGGACGTCGCAATACGGGAAAAAGCACGTTTGTCAATACGTTGGTACACTTTCCCCGGATGATTGTTTCAGACGTGGCAGGCACGACGCGGGACAGTGTGAACGTTCGGTTTGAATTGGATGGCAAGCCGTTCATTGCGGTCGATACACCTGGTTTTCGCCGTCGGGTGAGCGTGCGGACGAACATCGATTATTACGGCACCCATCGGGCACAGCGAAGTATCCGTTACGCCGATGTGACGCTGATGTTTTTCGACTGCTCCGCCCAGATCAGCAAAGTTGACAAGCAGTTGGTCGGTTACATTGCCGAGCAGAACAAGCCGTGCATTTTCGTGGTGAACAAGTGGGACTTGATGAAAGACCACATGAAAACGGATGTCTGGGCGGACTACCTGCGGGAAACGTTTCCCAATATGTGGCACGTTCCGATTGCGTTTATCACCGGCCAGACCGGGAAAAATGTGAAGATTTTGCTCAATCACGCGCAGATGCTCTTCCGACAGGCGCAGAGCCGGATTTCCACGTCGCGGTTGAACAAACTGGTGCGAGCTGCTCTGACGTACAATCCGCCACCGCTCTACCGGACGAGCCGCCCGAAAATTTATTATGCCACGCAGGTGGGAATTTTGCCGCCGACGATGGTGCTATTTTGCAACAATCCCGACATGTTTCCGCCGACGTATCGACGTTATCTGCTCAGCGTGCTGCGCGATCAACTCGATTTTGGCGAGGTTCCCATCAAACTTTACTTCCGCAAACGGGAAATGAACGATACCCGCGATGAGGTCGATTCCCGGCTGGCAACCTTGCGGGAAGAGCGTTTGACGGAAAAAAGTCTGGAAAAACAACGGGAACTGGAGCTTTTCTACGAAGCTCAGGAACATTATGCCCGAAAAGTTCAGACGGAAATGGCTCAACTACAGCAGGAAGATGCCGAAATCCTTCCAAAAGAAGGGCTTGGGGACGAAACGACTCAGACGCAAACCGAAATGCCTGTGGAGATGGAGGATACGTGGGAGGAAGCCGGGGAAGACGATTTCGATTTGACCGAAGAGACGTTTCGGGAACCTTCCGGCCAGGTTTTTTCGGTGGAAGAGGATGAGGATTAAAAAAGTATACCAGTGTTCCTTGAAATTTCCGATTTTCCGCCCGAAAGTCCCTCCCTTGGTGAGAGGTGGCAGCCGTTAGGCGGGAGGAAGACACCGTTTTTCCTTGACGACGGGGTGGGACGGGAATGGGGCGTTCTATCGTAATTTGCCCAATAGAACGTCGTTCCGCCATTTCACCAACCCACCCCCCGCCCTATCGGGCGTACCCCTCCCAAAGGTAGGGGCTTTCTTTTCGTTTTCCTGAAATTTAAAATGGAAGGAATATAATAAAGCCCCTCTTCGCTTTTCGTGAACGACGCGGCGACAGGCCGAAAGACTTATTTGGTGAAAACGTTCCTGGAAACAGGCTTCCCAGGACTTTCGTCCGTCGTTGTGTCGCTTTTACAGACATGGAACCGTTTTCTACAGCATTCGCTCTATCTTTTACTCTCTTTCGCAATCGTTATTGTTTAATATTTATTTTCAAAATTTTCTCCGCGTTCACATCTTGTTCAGTCTGGAAAAGAGGCCTCCAACGTGTTACATTGCGGGCAACGGTTGGTGGATTTGGAAAAATTTTTCAGAAAGGAAGCAAAAATGTTGGGTTGCAGAAGGACGTTGGGAATGGAAAATCTGGAAGAACGCCATCTTTTGTCGGCAACGGGAATGGAGGACCCGTGCGCAAACGCGGTGGTGGTGACGACGTTGGAAGATGTGGTGGACCCGGACGATGGGTATATTTCCCTCCGGGAAGCGGTTTCGATGGCCAATGAGGATGTCAGCATTTCGCGAATCATCTTTTCGGATATGCTTCCCCAGAACGATGTGATCAACCTCACTTTGCGAGGCGACTTGCAAACGAATCACGTCGTGATGGTGGACGCGTCGAATATCGGTGACGTGACGTTGAACATTGCCTGCCACGACCAGCATTTCCTGAATCTCGATTTTGTGAATGTGATGGTGGAAAACCAACGCGATACGGTGATTGAAAATTGCACTTTCACCGGATTTTTCTACAGTGGTTTTGAATCGTTGATTGAGAATTTCGGAACGCTGGAGGTGCTTCAGAGTGATTTTACGGAGATTCGCGTGGAAGAGTGCGTCGAACCGTATTGTTCCGATGCCGCATCGTTTGCCATTCTCAAAAACATGGGGGAATTAACGTTGGAGGGGGTCGAGATTACGGACAACGAATTCCATACGCGGAGCAATCGCCAGGACAACGAAATCACCGTTTACGGCGTCTGGAACGCGGGAAAATGCGCGAAATATTATGCCAGCCAGACGGATACCACGCTTTGTGGCGGGGAAACGCCGACGCTGGAAATGCAGGATGTGCTGCTTGCAGACAATGTGGTTACGGCACGTTCCTACTACGGAGACACGACGGCTCGATTTTTCGGAATCGCGAACGAATACGCGGAAGCCAAGTTGACCGACACGTTTATCCACGGCAATCAGGCCACCGCGACGTTGGGGAGTTTCCCGGAATGCGTCGCGTCGAGTGAAATGGCAGGGATTCTTTCTTCCTATGCCGATGTCGAGTTGCGGAATTGTACCGTTCTGGATACGCTGAAATTGGAACGGGGGGTGGCAACGTTGTACAATACGCTTTACGCGGAATTGGCAACCCATCGCGGAACGATTTTAGGCGAAAATAACCTGGCATTGGAGAGTGCAAGTGCTCCGACGCTGGATCAGATTTTTGCCTATTACCAAAATGGGACGTTTATCAATCCTGCCACCGGTTTGAAAGATTATCATCTGCAAAACAACCCGGCGGTGGTGGACGCGGGGAATAATGCGTGGGTGGAAGAGGATAATCTGTGGGATGTTCTGGCACAAAACCGAATTCAGAATAATCGTGTCGATATTGGAGCGGTGGAGTATGCGGGAAGTACGTCCGAACAATTGGCCATGCCGAGGAATGCGTCGGCGGTCGGCACGGGAACGACGACCATTTCCGTCACGTGGGAGAGTGTGGAAAACGCGTCCGGGTATCGAGTGGAGTGGCTTCAGGGGAATGACTGGGTCACGACAGGTGTGAGCGTTTCGGGAACTTCCGCCAACATCTCCGGTTTGAGTCCCGATACGACCTACGATATTCGTGTCATTGCCGTGGGAGAGGGAAATTACCGAGATTCGGAACCCGCGTACACTTCCGCCAAAACGTGGATTCAGTTGGAAGCACCGACTTGGGTTTCCGAAACGACGCTCAACGCGGCCAATGGAAATGTCACGCCACATTCGATTACGGTGAATTGGGTCGATTACGTCAATCCACTGGAAGCGGTGGGAAGTTATCGCGTCCAGTACAGTCAGGATCAGAATACCTGGTACGAAGCGACCGTTTCCGGCAATCAGGCAACGGCCACCGGTTTGACACCGAGTACAACGTACCATTTCCGCGTCATGGCGGTGGGAATTCCAGGCATTTCCGCCAGTTCCGGTTGGAATCCGAACATCTTGACCGTTTCGACCTCCGCAGACCCCACACCAGCGACGAAATTGCCTCGGCCACGCTTTACCAACGCGGTTCCGCAGAGTTCGACGGAGGTGAAACTGCAATGGACACCGATTGCCAACGCGGGCAACTATACCATCACGTACTGGACGCCCACCACGGAACCGCAAACCATTACAGGCGTCCCCTCGACCACTTACACCGTTCCCAATCTGGACCCGGCGACGACCTATACCTTTACCGTGACAGCCATTTCCACCAGTCCGCTTTACATTGATTCCGACCCGTCGTGCCAAATCATTGTACGAACTCGTGCCGGAGTATGATCCCAGTACGGATCGCTCAGAAAATAGCGACGCAACATCCGACCAAAATTTTATCGGAAGCGCAAGAGCAACATTCCCGTCGCTCCTGCGCTTTTTTCCTTTCTTGAAACATCGTCCCTAAAATCCACGATCGGCCAGAATATCCTCAAAATCGCGTAAATGATACGCAATGCCAACATAATCCAACAGTCGGCACAGTGCCCGAAGCGCCACTCCCACACCATCCGGCCCACTGTAGCCGCCGAACTGTCCGCCACCTTTGACGTGCGGTTCCAGATCGACGAAAAAGCCGGGAATTCCGCGTGCCTTGAGTTTCGCCTCCAGAGCCGGCAGCGCTTTTTTCAAATCCCGGAAAATCGCTTCGTGCCCACCCTGTCCACGATCGACAGGCACAAAATTTTTCAGTTGATCCTCATCCACCGGGTCTCCTTTTTTCATGGGACGTGGATGGCGATAATCCTTGACGTGGAACCAACCCAGACCGGGAAGCGACGCGCGGAACTGATCGAGAATTTCCAACGAATTGTACCCTTGCACCACCAGATTTCCCGCATCGAAAACCAGCACAATCGACGGATGATTGATTTTTTCATACAATTCCGCCAATAGCCAGCCATTTTCACCGACCAGATTCGGTTCCACCTCCAGGCCAAACGTCAAATCCGACCGATGGCACGTTTCCGCAATGGCCGAAAGATAATCGACCGCCTGCGACATGTAGTCCTGGGGATTGGTACCGTGCGGATGGTAAAACGAAAAGCCGCGAATCAGTTTACTTTCCAACGCGTGGGTGATTTCACAAGCCCGGTTGACCTCTTCCATGTACTGCGGGAAAGGGACGTAACGATTTTTCGTGCCATCCTCCACGTCCAGCAATTTTACCTTTCCAATCGGCGACCCAATAGAAGAAACGTTCAACCCAAAATCATTCTGAAGATTCCGAATCGTCCGAATTTCTTCCATCGTCAAATTCATCACATTCTTGGTTCCATTACCAGTATCGACAAAACGGATGCTATAATATTGCAATCCGAGTGCCGCGTAGGTGGTGAACTGTTCCTTAATCGACTTTTCTGCCTGCTGGCTGACGCCTTCATCGGAAAAACCGGTAAGAATGACGTTGGGGGATTGACTCATGGAATTTTCCTTTGCTTCCTGAAAACTTTTCAAACGATTCTCGACTCACAACATTATACGCGAAAATGCCGGAAAACAAAAGAGGGGGAGAGAGGGCAATCCCATTTTTTACTTCCACCAGAGTTTTTTTAATTGATCATTACGATTGTTCCAACTGGATATAAAAGGAAGACCCATTTCTGGAAGTGAGATGGACAAAAACCGTGAACTTGAATGACGTTCTGAGTTCACGGTTTCCATCAGAATTATCAATTATCCATTTTTTCCGCCGCCGCTTTTTTCTGTTGCGGGCTGCTCATGCTTCCTTCGAGATAATTTTCAACGGTGGCATTGTCGGAAAGTTCCTGAAACGTTTCCCCAATGGCAACCTGCATTTTCTTCAGTTCAATATCTTTCCGAACAAGGTCTTTCACTTCCTCAAACGTGACACCAATCGGTTCCGTATGGCCGGTGCAGAGGAGAATGATAAAAACATTTTCCACGTGGATGATTCCCGATAACTCTCCCACCTCCAGTTTGAACGCTTCCTTTTCCAGTTCCGGCTGACCACCATACTTGGCAATCGGCGGTACCTCCCCACCATTGGCACGACTGCTGGCTTCGACGGAGAATTTTTTCGCCAGTTCGATAAAACTCTCCTCCGACCCACCTTCACGAGCCTGTGCCCAGACCCGCTGCGCCGTTCGCATATCGTTGAGTACAATTGCCCGACAGCGAACTTTCACACCAAAATTCGATTCGTAACCACGCTGCAAATCTTCTTCGGTCACTTCATACTTCCCCGCCGCCAGTTTCTGAAGTTCAAGCGACGGACGAATCACGTCTTCCCGATAACGTTCCGCCGTGGCGTTGAACTGCCGGAGAATCCGCTCCATCCACTGTTCCACGTCCGGTTTTCCATCCGCCTTGGGAGGAAGTGATTCCAACGCCAGACGAGCAATTTCCTCGTCGATTTCCTTTTCGGAAATTTCGATTTTGGCTTTTTTACATGCCTGCTCAATGATTTTACGATTGATCAGCCCTTTCAACGCTTCTTTGCCATGGCGGGCAATGCACTCTTCCCCCAAAACGGCGGTGCTGATGACTTTCCCATCCACAATGCCCGCTACGCCCGGTCGTGCCGCGCTTTTCGTCGGGTCGCCCAGAAACAATTCCACTTTGGACTCTTCCAACAACTTCTGCGACAGCTTCCTCCCCACCTCCGCAGTTTTGCTCTGCACCAAAATCGCTTCCAATTCCCCCTTGACCGCCTCCAGGGTCAAATTTTTATCCGCCGGAATCCGTTCCTCACAAAGAATCAGAATGTACTGCTCCGCAACTGGAATGGGGGGAGAGATTTCGCCCGGTTTCAGTGCAAAGACGATTTTTTCAAATTCTTCCCCATTCAAATGACGGCGAATCGGCGGCACTACCCCTCCCAAACTGGCAGAATAGGGATCAACCGAATATTTTTGCGCAAGGGACCCAAATTCCTCTTCATTTTTCACGGCCTCTTCCCGAATCTTCTCCGCATCCTCCTTCGTTTTGCAGGCAATCAAGCGTGCTTTTACCGCTTCCCCATAACGACGTTCGTATTCGATTTGAATCTCCTCTTCCGTCGGAGCCGTTGCTTTTCCAGCCAGTTTCCGTACCGCTACCGATGGCCACACAATATCCGAAATATACTGCCGGGCGGGAATTCCGCGTTCCGTCTCCAGAAGACGAAGGTACTGGTCGGTGGGAATTCCAAAACGTTTGGCGGTTTCTTCCACTTCCTGTCGCAGTTCCTCCTGCGTCACTTCCAAATTCGCCTTTTTGCAAGCTTCTTCAATAATATACCGGCTGATAATCCGCTCCAGAACCTCACTCCCATAATCTTTCAGGCAGGCTTGAGCCAACTGCTGGCGGTCGATTTCTTCACCGTTCACAATCGCCATCACTTTCATGACCGTCCGCGTGGCGGGAGCCGCAGGCGTTTTGGCGGTCTGTCCCCAGACCATCCCGGAAATCATCCCCATACAGATAAGGAAAAGGATTGCCTTTTTCCAAAAATGTTTATATTCCACCGTTTTCCTCCTTAAAATATCGAATCTATCCGCTTCTCTCAAAATCCCCGGAAATTCTCCCCTCAACCCAAGGAGGGAATCCAGGAAACAGAACGCTATATCATCCTCAGGGAGTATAACCGATGTTTTCTCAAAACGCAAGACGAATATTTTCTTGAACCTGAAAGTATCACCTCTCCACCAAAACCATTTACCCCGACGAAATCTCCGCAAAATACAACAGGAGGCCGGGATTGTCTGGATCGTGTACAATACATCTGGTGGACACAACGGAGGCTGACTATCGGATAATCGTTATCGATTGGTATTCGTGGAAACAGAAATTTCTTTTTACAGAATTGAAAACCAGACAGTACCAAACAACCCCCGAAAAAGATTGTAAACGGTTGATTTACCGTGATTTAGAGCAAGTCGGGGCGACACGATTTGAACGTGCGACCTCTGCGTCCCGAACGCAGCGCTCTAGCCAGGCTGAGCTACGCCCCGAAAAAGAGGGGGAGAATCTCTCACCACTCAATTGGTCTCTTACTATACCCGATTTTTCAATTTTGGCAACCGGGGGGGTGAGAAAATATTTCCTGAAATTTCAAAATTTTTATGACAAAACTGGTTTTATGGGGTATAATAGAAATAAGGAGAGGATTGCTTTTGGGAAAAGCTTTTCTCCTGGGTCGTGGAAAGGATTCTATTTCCGACTCTTTAATTTAGTAAAAAGGTACGATTGTAAACGGTTTGAGGTTATCCATGTCCAAACTCCGAAAATATTCTTTCCTTCTGTTTGCGTTGTTGTTGACGGGGATTGCGTTTGTGGCACCGGAGCGGTTCTGGAGCCATACCCCGGTCTGTACGGAAGAGTGGAATCAGCCGACGGTACCGGAAGTGGAGATACCGTTGCGGGAGGATATTGCCCCAGGGTTGGAGTTGGTGGACTTGCCACGGGAAGCGGATACGGAGACGACCAGTTTGTCGGCGGCGGTGGTGGGAGCCTATCCGCAATCGGAAATTTTAGCGAAAGAAACGTCGGAAACGAAAGAAAAATGGGTGCCCTCGGAATCGCTTCCTTCCACCGCCGAGGAGAAATGGGATTCGCTGATGGATCATGCCAGCCCGATGATTCCCAGTGGCACTTTTCGGACGACGACGCACCGTATTTCCATGAAGCGGGATTTGCCTATTCCCGCGGAGCCAGGTATCAATGGGCGTTCGCTTTCCGGGCCACGGACGCATATCATTATGGATGGGGATACGTTGGAGATGTTGGCACGACGTTATCTGCGTGATCCTGACCGAGCCGAGGAAATTTACGAACACAACAAAGAAATTCTGGCCTCTCCCGACGAATTGACGATTGGAGCTAAAATCGTTCTTCCTGACTGAAGGCCTGCCGGAATTCCATTTTTGCAAGGAAAATCTACCCGTAAATCCGCTTGGAGCTTTGTCGCTCAAAAGAGAAATTTCTTGAAAAAAACATAAAATATTCTCCGGTCGATTGCAATATTTTTCCAGTTTGGTATAATGTTTCTGTTATTTTAAAATGAACTGGAAAAGAACTCCAAATCACGATTGCGGAAATGGGAAATTCCATGACAGATACGGAAATATTGATTGAAGCGGATGGAATCAGCAAATACTACAGTGATTTTACGGCCGTCGAGGAGGTGAGTTTCCAGATTCGACGGGGGGAAGTGGTTGCTTTCCTGGGACCGAATGGGGCAGGAAAAAGTACCACGATGAAAATCCTCACCGGGTATCTGGCTCCGACACGCGGCCATGCCCGAATTGCCGGGTTTGACATGGCGACGCAGCGGCTGGAGGGTGCCAAACATCTCGGTTATCTCCCGGAAAACGGTCCCTTATATGCCGACATGACGCCACGCGGACTGCTCACTTTTTTTGCCGAGGCACGGGAAGTTCCGCCGTCGCAGCGAAAAAGGAGGATGGAACAGGTCATCGAATTGTGCGACCTGGGAAGTGTCCTGGAAAAGCCGATCGGGAAATTGTCTCGTGGATACCGCCAGCGTGTGGGAATGGCGCAGGTTTTGCTCCACGAGCCGGAAGTGCTGATTCTGGACGAGCCGACGACCGGTTTGGATCCCAATCAGATTCATGAAGTCCGCAAAACGATCAGACGGCTGAGCGAAAATCGAACGATTCTCCTCTCCACGCACATTTTACAGGAGGTGGAGGCGATGGCCAGTCGGATTTTGTTCATTTCGGAAGGACGCCTGGTGTACGACGGGTCGGTGGAGCAGCTTCTGGAAAATGGCGAAACACTCGACTCCCAATTCCGCCGTCTGACCACGGTTTCCTGAAATTCCCGCGTCCCTTTCGGCACCTCCCTTTGCGAATCCCGATTCACGGAGAAAACTCATGAATACTCAAGTGATAAAAGCTATTTTTTTCCGTAATTTTTACAGTTACTTTTCCAATCCGACCGGCTATGTCTTCATCTGCGTCTTCGTTCTTTTGAGTACCTTTGCCGCGTTCTGGAACAATGCTTTTTTCGTGACGAACCTGGCTAATCTGGATCAGCTGACACCGTTGTTTCCCTTCGTCATGCTGGTCTTCATCCCGGCCATCACGATGAGCGTCTGGGCAGACGAACGTCGGCAGGGGACGGACGAATTGATCCTGACGCTTCCTGCGCACGATTGGGATGTTGTTTTGGGGAAATACCTGGCCTCGGCAGCGATTTATTTCTCGGCACTGGTTTTTTCCGCGATGTGCAATTTTGCCGTCCTGCGTTGGCTGGGGAATCCTGATGTGGGGCTGTTTCTGTGCACCTACGCTGGCTATTTTTTCATCGGCCTGGCGATGTTGGCGATTGGGATGGTCGCATCGTTTTTGACAGCCAATCTGACCATTGCGTATTTGCTGGGCGCGATTTTGAACGCCCCGTTGGTCTTTGCGGTTTACGCGGACACGATTTTCCATTCTCCCTTGGCGCAGATGGTGCAATACTGGAGCATTCGTGACCGTTTCGCTCCGTTTGGGCGTGGGATATTGTCGTTTGCGTCGATTTTTTATTTTGTGGCAATTGCGGTGGTGATGCTCTACGCCTGCATGATTCTGATTGGGCGGCGGCATTGGTACGACGGAACGCGAGGGCGGAAACTGGCTTGGCACTATCTCGTCCGAGCCGTAGCGCTGCTGGCGATTGTGTCGAGCCTGACGCTCCTTTGCAGCCAGCACGACTGGCAGGAAGACTGCACCAGCGAACGGCTGAACTCGCTCTGCCCGGACACGATTTCACTTTTGAAGTCGCTGGAGGCGAAACATCCGGTGGAAATCAGCGCTTACATCAGTCCACAGGTGCCTGAGGAATATGTGCAGGTAAAGTACAATCTCGAAGCGATGCTTCACCAGATTCAGACGTATTCCGGTGGAAAAGTTCGCGTTCGGATTTACCATCTGGAACGTTTCACCGAAGCGGCACTCCAGGCGGAAAAGGATTTTGGCATTTTGCCGCAGCGTGTGAATGTGGTTTCGCGCGGGAACATGGAAACGGCCTACGTCTATCTCGGCGTGGCGATGACGTGTGGGCTGAATCGGGATGTGACGCCGTTTTTGACGCGGGGACTTTCGGTGGAGTATGAGTTGGTGCGGTCGCTGTTGAGTGTGACGGCAGCCAAACGAAAACGGATTGGAATCCTTGCCACGGACGCTCATTTGATGGGTGGGTTCAGTTCCGCGACGATGCAAATCACCCCTCCCAGTCCGATTGTCACGGAATTGCAGCGTTCGTGTGAGGTCATTCCGGTGAGTGCCAGGGAAAAAATCGACATTTCGTCGCTCGATGCGCTTCTGGCGGTGCAGCCTTCGACACTTCCGCCGGAGGAGATGAAAAACTTCATCCAGGCCGTTTCGGATGGACTTCCGACCGCAATTTTTGAAGACCCGATGCCGATTTATGGCGACATCACCTCCACCAGTGGCGTTCGCCGCCCACCGCAAAATACCCGCAATCCGTTCCTTTTGCAGCAGGAAAACTTGCCCAAGGGGGATATTCGTCCTTTGTGGACGTTGCTGGGAATGCAATTTTCCGAGAAAAACATCGTTTCGCAGCAATACACGCCGATTCCACGTTTGGCGATGTTGCCGTCGCAGTTTGTGATTATCGACCGCAACAGCCTGAATCCGAAGCCTTTTTCGCGGCTGAATCCGGTGACGCGAGGAATGCGGCGGCTGATCATTCCGTTTGGCGGTTATCTGGCACCTGCGGAAGATTCGGCAAAAGACGCTTTTGTACCACTCGTGGTGGCTTCGGCCAATACGGGGGTGGCACGTTACGACGACCTGTTGCGAATCCCGGCCATGGGGTCTTCGCTGGGCAATCTCAATCCCGACGTGGCGTTTGAAATTGACAAAAAACGGTATGCCATGGCGGCGGAAATCCAGAAAAAGAATCCCCGCCCCGATCACCCGGATATTCACGCGATTGTCACGGCGGACATCGACATGCTGTTCGACATTTTCTTCCAATTCCGTGCCGAAGCGGTCTCGGAAGACGTCGATTTTGACAATGTGACGTACACGCTGAATGTGCTGGACCGTCTTTGCGATGAGACGCGGTTTTTTGCCATTCGGGAACATCAACCCGTGCATCGGAAACTGGTCGCCATTGATAAAATTACCGCCCAGGCTCAGGAGGAAAATGCCCGCGAACGGAAAAAATTGCAGGACGCTTTCCAGCAGATGGTCAAAGAGGAACAGGACAAAATCGAACAGGAAAAAGTCCGTCTGGCCTCCGAATTGGAACGTGGCAAAATCAACAAATCGGTGGCCGATACGCAATTGTCGCTTTTTGTGGAAGACCGTCTGAAACGGATG
Source organism: Planctomycetia bacterium (assembly GCA_030527185.1). Taxonomy (GTDB): domain Bacteria; phylum Planctomycetota; class Planctomycetia; order Pirellulales; family Thermoguttaceae; genus RGIG3701. The sequence continues at coordinate 82,041 of JAUNBF010000002.1, forward strand.
ATGGTCGAAGAAGAGCGTGCCAGAACCGAAATGCAGCAGAAAATCGAACTCCTGGAAACCGAGTTGCAAGCCAAAATCGTCCAGGCACAGAATCGTTGCAAATGGCTGGCGGTCATTTTGCCTCCCATTTTGCCGTTACTGGTGGCGATTGGCGTCTTTTTGCGACGAAAATGGAAACAACGCGAAGGTGTCTCCCAACGACGGCTGCGGAAAAAATTGATAATTGATAATTGATAATTGGTGATTGGTGATGGGTGGTGATGGTAGCGGGGGGTTGAAAAAGATTATGAACGAAAAGACAAAAACAACGATATTTGTTACCCTGGCGATTCTTTTGGGATTTGTGGCTTACCAGACGACGAAAAGTTCCCAACAGACGTTTCAGGTCGAGGATATGGTGGGGCAGGAACTGTTCCCGGAATTGACAGATGCCTTGCAGGTCACGTCGATGGAGATTGTTCGCTACGACGAAAAGACGGGGGAATTGGTTCCGTTTGAGGTGCGTCAGGTGAATCATCAGTGGTCTCTGCCGTCGCATGATCATTATCCTGCCGACGCGGAAAATCAGGTGGTCCAGGCCGCGACTTCGCTGATGGGTTTACGGGTGATCCGGGTGGTGAGCCGAAACGCTTCCTCCCATGCGGATTACGGCGTTCTGGAGCCAGACCCGACGAAAGTGCGGATGGGTGATTCGGGCGTTGGGGAAAAGGTGGTGCTGAAAAACGCTCAGGGGGAGATCTTGCTGAACCTCATCATCGGCAAAGAGGTGGATGCCGGATCGGGAAAACGGTATGTGCGTCGTCTGGGACAAGACCCGGTTTACATTGTGGAACTGAAAACGGAGAATCTTTCCGCCGATTTTGCCGACTGGATTGAGAAAGACCTGATGAAATTGCAGCCGTGGGACATTACCGGGCTGGATATTTACGACTATTCGCTCGATTTGGCTGCCGGAACAACGAACATTCGGGGAAACGTTCGGCTCGATTATGCCGATATGCAGACGCCGGACTGGACGCTTGAAAGCAACCAGGTTCCTCTGGCAAACGGTGCCATGGTAGAGCGACCCATGCCGGAAGGGAAGGTTTTGAACCGCACGAAATTGAACGAATGCCGCAACGCGCTGGCGGAAATGCGGATTGTGGACGTCGCCAAAAAACCGGATGGACTGACGGCTGATTTGAAAGTGCCGGGGAATCTGGCTTTTTCACAAGACGCGGTGGAGTCGCTGAAAACGAAAGGGTTTCACCTGATTGAATTTCCCATTGAGGAGGGCAAAACACAGCGAGTACTCCTCTCCAACGAAGGGGAAATGCGGGTCGTTTGCAAAAATGGCGTGGCGTATATCCTTCGTTTTGGGAACATTGCGGGAAAACAGGCATTCACGGAAGCGACGCCGGAGAGTGAGACCGCCAATCTGAATCGGTACCTTTTCATCATGGCCGATTGGGAGCCTGACACGGTGGAAAAGGAGACACTCCAACCCCTTCCGCAGGAGCCTGCCGCCGATGCCAGCGAAGATGTGAAATCGCAATACGCGGCACAAAAAGTGGCTATCGAGACAACCAACAAGGCGTTGGAAGAGAAAAATCAGAAGGCGTTGGAGGAAGCCCAAAAACGGGTTCAGGAACTCAACGACCGCTTTGCCAGTTGGTATTACATCATTCCCGACTCGGTTTATCAGCAAATTCACCTCGATTACGGCGACATTTTCGTCCCTCCTTCCGAAACCGAGGTTCAGGAAGAGCCACCCCATGAACACGACGGCCATGAGCATTAAACAGCCGATCCAGCACGATGTTCTCGTCGCTTTCGGGAGCAATCAGGGGGATTCGGAAGCGTGGTTGGCTCAGGTGGTGGGAATTTTGCGTCGCCAGACGTGGATTTTCGATTTTCAGACGAGTCGCGGATACTGGACGCCGCCAGTCGATTGCGAACCGGGCGCACGAGACTTTCTCAACGTGGTATTTCGCTGGAAAGTGCCTGAAAAAACGTCCCCGGAAGAGGTGTTGGCCTTTTTGCTCCAACAGGAAAAGGATTTGGGCAGGAAACGTCTTCCCGGAACCCGTTCGCGAAACGTCGATTTGGACTTGTTGTTGTTCGACGGAGAGTGTCGTCATCAGCCACCAACGTTGATTTTGCCGCACCCACGGATGTGTCAACGTCGGTTTGTGCTGGAGCCAGCGGTGGAAATTGCCGGAGAGTGGATTCATCCGGTAGAAAAAAAGTCGCTTCGGGAATTGTTGTCCCAAGTTGTTGAAAATTAAGAAATAAAGAATTTGAAAAAAATGGCTGTAAAAGTATTCCATCATCTTCAAGATTTGAAAAACTGGGTTCGGGAAACGCGAACGGCGGGAAAGAGTATCGGTCTGGTTCCGACGATGGGAGCACTCCATGCCGGGCATTTGAGTTTGGTAGAAAAATCGCTGGAAAAAACGGATAGAACGGTGGTTTCCATTTTCGTCAATCCGACGCAATTCGGCCCGCAGGAAGACTTTGCGAAATATCCCCGAACGCTGGAAAAAGATTTGGCCGCGTTGGAATCGGTGGCGGGCGACCGGGAAATGGTTGTTTTGGCCCCTTCCGCAACGGAGATGTATCCCGCCGGATTCGAGACGTTCATCGAGGTGGGCGGAGCGGCCAAACCATTGGAAGGAAGTTGCCGTCCGGGGCATTTTCGCGGTGTGGCGACGGTGGTTTTGAAGTTGTTCCTGTTGACGGAGTGCGACGTTGCTTTTTTCGGCCAGAAAGATTTTCAGCAGGTTCAGGTCATTCGGCAGATGGTACGAGACTTGAACGTTCCGGTGGAGATCGGGATGTGTCCGATTGTGCGGGAGGCGGATGGTCTGGCAATGAGTTCGCGAAATCGGTACCTGTCGCCCGAAGCACGCCAACGGGCATTGGCTCTGTCGCAGAGTTTGCACCAGGCAAAACAACATTTGCGTCAGGGCATTCGGGAAGTTTCGGTTCTGGAAGCGGAAATGCGGAAGATTTTGGAGTCCCACCCGAATCATCAGGTTGATTATGTGGCAATCGTTCATCCCGAAACGCTTTTGCCGCAGTCGGAAAAAATCGTTTTTCCCGTGGCGTTCCTTTTGGCAGTGCGGGTGGATGAAACGCGGCTGATCGACAATCTTCTGGTCGAATCCGAAACGGAAATTTAATCAAGAAAGCAGAATTCCCATGCGACAGACCCTTTTTTACATTCCCTACGAAATTTTCGGCCTTCCGACATTTGGCCTGTTATTCTTGGGCTGGTTGCTGGGGATCGGTATCAGTACGTGGGTTTTCTGGCGGAAAAACCATACCTGGACACGGGAAAACAGCACGACGCTGTTGCTGAGTCTGGCGACAGGCGTGGCTCTGTGCTGGGGGCTGCCCATGGTGGGGCGTCCGGCGGGGATTCCGGTGCAGGGATACGGCGTGATGATGCTTCTGGCGGTTCTTCTGTCGGGCGGACTGGCGATGAAACGGGCGAAAAAGTTCGGTTTTCGACCGGAAAATGTCTTTGAAATCTGCTTCTGGCTCGTCATTCCCGGACTGATTGGGGCACGGCTCTTTTATGTGGTGGAATACTGGAACGAAATTTATTCGCCGAATTTTCTTCAACTGGTCTGGAACATCCTCAATTTCCCGGAAGGAGGGCTGGTTGTTTACGGCTCGTTTTTCGGCGGGTTGGTGGGGGGTCTCTATTACCTATGGAGTCGTCATTTGTCGGTGTTGCGGATGTTGGATTTGCTGGCTCCAAGCATGGTTTTGGGGCTGGCGTTGGGGCGAATTGGCTGTTTTCTCAACGGCTGTTGTTTCGGCGGCGTCTGCCCAGCAGAACACGCGGCATGGGGCGTCCATTTTCCGGCTGGCAGTCCCCCCTATCAACGTCAGGTGTACGAGGGAAAGCTGGTTCCCAATCCGCACGATTTTTACTACGGAATGCGTTTCGATTACCAAATTGGGCGAAACGGCTCTGCGGAAATTGTCGTGGCGGAGGTGCAGCCGGAAAGTATCGCGGCGAAAAAAGATGTCCGGGCAGGGGATGTCGTCGTGACACTCCAGGGAGATGTGCCGTTGGAATTGAACAGTATGTTGTACGAACTGGTGACGCAAACCCGTTGGACAGGATGTATCGTGATGACGCTCTCCCGCCAGGGTCAGGAAATCGAGCGTCGCTGGTGTACCGTCTGCGCCCCTGGTCCCGTCAGTTTGCCAGTCTATCCGACGCAATTGTACAGCAGTGCCAACGCGTTTTGCCTTTTTGTGCTGCTTCTGATTTACTCTTTCTGGCGGCGAAATCCCCAAGGGGTTGGAATGCGGCGGGACGGGGAGGTTTTTGCGTGGCTCATTACGCTCTATCCCATCACACGGTTTATTCTGGAGATGATTCGGACGGACGAAACCGATTTTCTCCATACCGGAATGAGCATTTCCCAAAATATCAGCATTGCCCTTTTCTGTTTTGCCATCCTTTTCTGGATTTACCTCTGGCGACGTACTTCCTCAACAAAACCTTTATAAAAATCCCTTTCAGGAAACCGCTCCGCCAACCAACGTTCCAACTGCTGGCGGAGTGCTTCTGGAGTGGTGTCATTTTTCACCACCACCGTGGCGGCGGCACGTTTGCGTTCCAGCGAAAATTGCCGTTTTTCCCGTTGCAAAAGCTCGTCTTCCGTCCAACCACGTCCCCGCGCAAACGCCCATTGCCTTTCCCGCGGCGTCTCCACGAAAAGTATCTCATCGCAAAATCCCTGCCAGCCCGCTTCCAGCAAAAGAGCCGCGTCGAGAACGATCCACGGACGTCGCTGGTGGACGCATTGCTGGCGAAAACGTTTCCATCGCTCCTCAATCCAGGGATGGATGAGCCGATCGAGAAATGCCAGATCTTCCCCATCTCCTTCTGAGAAAACCACTTGCGCCAATTTGGGGCGGCTGACAGATGTATCGGTATCCAACACAGACACCCCCCAGCGAGCCACGATTTTTTCTCGAATTTCGGGGTCTTCCAACGCCTGATGCCCCACCTGGTCGGCGGGAAAGAGGGCGGCTCCTTGCTGTGCCAGAAACTCGGAAACCAACGATTTTCCACAGGCAATTCCCCCCACCACCCCCACCACCATCGGCAGACATCGTATCCACCGACTTTCCGTCACGAGAAAATCGACCGCGTAATCCTCCGGCTCCAGGGGCACCGCATCGAGAATCTGGCAATCGAATCCGGCTCCCACCGTTCGCGTTCGAGGAGAAAGTTTCGGCAAAAAGCGGTCGTAATATCCTCCCCCCTGCCCCAGCCGGCCACCCCAAAAGTCCCAAGCCAAACCGGGCACCAGCACCAAGTCCAACCGATTTGGCTCCACTCGCCGGGACGCCACGTTCCGCCACGTTTCGGACGGTTCCAAAATACCATACTTTCCCCGCTCCAATTCCGTCTCTGATTGCAGATGAAAAAGTCCTAACTCCTTATTTGGTAAGCAGTAAGGAACCACGCACCGTTTTTGGGAATCGGCCAACAGAGTCTGTAAAAGAAGTGTCGTTTTCAGTTCCGATGCCAAATCGAGATAGATCAGAACCGTCTCCGCGTTCCGATAAAGCGACGTTTGGAGGAATCGCTCCATCGCCTTTTGACTCAAACGTGCGTGAGAGGCCACGTTTTGCCGTTTTTGCCGCATTGCCGCGCGTAAAATCGCTTTTTTCATCGTTCCATTTCTTCAGGAATCATGCGATAAATCTCTTTCCAGTGCCGCCCCTCGCCTTCGTAGTCGAGACCATATCCGACAATAAATGCTTTCCCGATTTCCATCCCGACGTACTCCGGCGTAAAATCTCCCCGAAAAACGTCCGGTTTGAGGAACATTGCCGCCGTCCGCACTTCCGCAGCCCCTTTTTCCTGGAAATATCGGCGTAAAAAAGCCATCGTCGTTCCGGTGTCCAAAACATCGTCCACCACCACAACCGTCCGCCCCTGTACCGAAGGTGTGCCGTCAAACACCACGGAAACCGTTCCCGAAGATTCCGTTCCCTGATACGACGAAACCTGCATGAACGCCATTTCCAAGGGAAAATCACAAGCCCGCACCAGGTCGCTGAAAAAAATCGCCGCCCCCTTGAGAATCCCCACGAAAAGCGGCTTTTTCCCAGCCAAATCGGCAGCCATTTCCCTCCCCAATCGGCACACGCAATCCGCCAATTCCGACTCGCCAAGGTGCCGTTCCAACACTTTACCACCTATCATACGTTGCCTCATCGTCGCCCTTTCATCAAACAATCCTTAACAAACTGGTACACGTGGCATACTACTATTTACTTTTTTAACAAAGTTCTCGGTTCATTTTAGCATCATCGACATTTTTGGGAAGGCAGGTTTGGACAAAATGGCTCCTGCCACCGATATTTTCTATACTTCACCCACTTGAAATTTTCGGATTCACTCCCCAACTCCCCGATTTAGAGCATTTCCAGAATTTGTTTGCTACATTTTGCATTTTGAAAATATCGGCTGAGAATTTGGCGGTATAGGAGGATTTCCACCGAGAAAGTAGAATCATCTGTGTCTTCCGCGTAATCCGTGGATTAAAAAAGAAGTACAGGAAAACCTGTTTTCAAGAAGGATTTTTAGATAAATCCAGTAATTTCACCGTCAAGGCAAATACCGTATTTTCCACACTTCCACCGTTAAAAATGATCCGCAGAGGACGCGGATATTTCCATTCCCACCATTTTCTCGGCAGATACCGGAAATCAGGATTACCGCCCGAGATGAAAAAGATGGATTTGAAAAATAAAAAGGGCATCCCCCCAAAAAAGAGGGATTTTCCTTTCATTTTCTGGAAATTCCCTTTCATTTTCTGGAAATTCAAAGAGAAAGAAGTATAAAATCCGTATAAACAAGAGTTCTCTGATTGAGACAAATTCTCCCTGACCACTTGACATCCTTGCAACGATTGGTTAGAATGGATTTTTGACTGTCCCTGGAGAAATGTTTCCGAAATGGTTTCGTCGAAATTTTCCGGTGAACGGTTTCGAGGAATATTCAGGATTCCTGTGAATGGTAAAAAATCTTTTTGAAAGGAAATGTTTATGTTTAACCTTCCCTTCGGTTTTATGGGTATCGGCGTTCAAGAGTTGCTGATTATTGGTGTGATTGCCGTGTTGCTTTTCGGAACTCGTCTCCCTTCGATTGCCCGTTCCTTTGGGCAGAGCGTGGTCGAATTCAAAAAAGGGATGCGTGAAATTGAAGAAGATGTGAAATCCGACGTTCAGGATGAAACGAAAAATTCCAACGACACCAAGTAACCATGTTCAGTTTTGGTGAAATATTCGTTTTTGGACTTTTGGCAGTCCTCCTGTTTGGCAAGCAGCTTCCTCAGGTGGGGAAACAGTTCGGCAAAACGGTGGCTCAGCTGAAACGGAGTTACGATGCCTTTCAGCGTGAGGTGCATTCGGTCATGTCGGAAGTGACCGATATGTCGGAGCCAACCCCTTCTTCCACGCAACGCCGTACCGATGCCAGTCTCGATTCCGACGATGTGGATCGGATGGAGTCGATGGCGCCCAAGTTTGAACCACCCAAGCACGATTCCTAAAGGTTTTTCAGGATCAGATCATGACAGCAAAAGTTGTCTTATTGGAAAATTGCCCTCAGGAAGAAGCCTTGGTAGCGCTGGCGGTGGATGCACTGCGAGCGGGGAAGCGGGTGGTTTTGCCGACGGAAACGGTTTATGGAGTTGCGGTTCGCGCCGACTCGCCGGAAGCTATGGAGGGATTGATAGCCGCTAAAAAACGTCCTTCGCAAAATCCGTTTACCCTCGCTTTTTCCAGTCTGGAGCGTTTGGAAGCCTACGTTCCCCGGATGGAAGCGCTTCCACAACGGTTGACCAGACGTTGTTTTCCCGGTCCGTTGACGGCGGTGCTTTCGTGTGCGGATGAGGAGAGCACCATTCACCAGCTTTCTCCGAAAGTCCTTCCGTTTGTCGCTCCTGAAAATATCGTCGGCGTGCGAATTCCAGCCCATTCCTGGACACAACGCGTGTTGCGGGAGGCCGATTTTCCCGTAGCGTTGACCAGTGCCAATCTTTCCGGGGAAGTCGACTCCACGTCGGGGGGAGATGTCGTTCGGGCGTTGGGGGAAAGTGTGGACTGGATTTTCGACGGCGGTATTTCCGCACTCCAGGAACCCTCCACAGTTGTCCGTTTTTTTTCTGGTAATCGTTACAAAATTCTTCGGGAAGGTGCGATTTCTGCCTGTCGCTTGCGGCGTCTGATCCAGCCATGGATTTTGTTTGTCTGTACGGGGAATACGTGCCGTAGTCCGATGGCGGAAGCTCTGGCACGGCAGATACTGGCAAAAAAACGGGGACTTTCTCTTGAAACACTGGAAAAACAGGGTATCCGTCTTTTTTCTGCCGGACTTTCCGCGAACGACGCGGAGCCAGCCAGTGCCAATGCCCGACAGGTGATGGCTCGGCGTGGTTTGGATTTGTCGGCGCATTTGTCTCGCCGGATTTCTTCGTTGTTGGTGACTCATGCCGACCGGATTTATGGGATGACTCCTTCTCACGCGGCGTATCTTTTGGAACAATGGCCGGAAGCTACGGATCGATTACGGATTCTGGATGCGGAAAATGGCGGAATTCACGACCCCTATGGCTGTTCGGTTGTCGCGTACGAAAAGTGTGCTTCCCAAATTGAAGAAGCGTTGCGGGAAGCGTTTTCTCAGCCTGATTTTCAATCTCTTTTTTTTGAGGAGTAAGTTTTCATTCTATTTTCCTTTTCCTCTCTCCTAAAATGGAATAAAAACATCCTTTTTATGAAAAGAGGGAGGAAAGTCGATGGAAACGCATTATATTCTTGGAATTCACACGAAAAATCGTCTGGAGAAAGCGTGCCGGGTACAGGAATTGCTGACAGAATACGGCTGTCACATTCGTACGCGAATCGGGCTGCACCGGGTTTCGGAAGGGGTTTGCGCGTTGGATGGCGTGATTCTTCTGGAAATGTACGGGGCGGTGGAAGCGTGCGAGGAACTTTTTTTCAAACTTTCCGCCATGGATGGGGTGGAGGTTCAAAAAATGTTTTTTGAGGGATAGCTTTTGGAGAAAGGTTCCAAACTGCTCTTGACGAAAATACTTCTCGTGGCTATAAGGAGAGATGGAGAATTGGTCAACCCCATCCTGTTTGATAGTTTCGAAAGTTTTTATGAAACGTTTTTTTTACCTTTGGATTTCGATTCTGATGTTGGTTCCCTTTGGTTCAGGTTGTAAAATGGGTTCCACCAACAAGACAACGACCGACTGGAGTTTGCCTTCCGTGCGACTTCCTTCGGCCAAAAAGGGGGATCATGTTCCCAAACCGGCAGAAAAAGCGAATCCCGAAGCGACCTCGAAATTGGCACACCAGAGAGAATCGGGGAACAGTGCCCTGGCCGCCTTGACGAAAGAAGACCCCAGTTTGAAACCTGATCCTGGGGAAGTGGGGAAATTGAGCCAAATTGAGGGAGGAAGCCTCCCCGCGTGGGCCACGGAAACCGCTCCGTCGGAGAATCCTTCCCCGGCCTCGCTGGCGCAAACACCTTCTGCGGCCACACCGTCGCTCCCTCCTGAGGCGGAAACGCTCCAACTGCCGGAGACGTTGGAAACACGTCCCGCGACGGGGATTCCCGACTGGAACACCACGGTGGAAAATACCCTTCCTCCATCTTTGGGGCAACCTTCCGGGGAATTACCAGCTACTTTGGAGGGTGGTTTGCCCGCGACGCTTGATTCCGCCCCCACAATGCCTGCCATGGCCGCGACCCCCGCGCCGCAGATGGGAAATCAGCCGCATTTGGGAAATACCATGTCGGAATTGCCCAATACCCTTTCTGGGATTCCGGCCTCACCCTCCACTTCCGACAACGTTCTTCCCGTTTCCGGGACGATGCCTGCCGCGGCGCCTGCGCCCGCCACTCCGTCGGTGTTGTTTGCCCCTGGCAATATCAACCCCTCCTATCCTGACAATCCCTACGCGACCGCTCCGTTGGATGCGACGGGAAATAATCCTCTTTATCGTTAGAAACCTCCCCCAAAATCCCCTTCCGAGCCACTCGACGGTCTATTTTGTGGCTCGGAGGTCTTTTTGAGGAGGAAAACCGGGAAAAATTCTCAAAATTTTCCAAAAAATTTTCTGAGACTATCTTGTCGTTGAAAATCCAGATGTTATACTATAAAAAGGAAGCGAATAACATTTGCGTTTTTTCAGGGAAATCGGGTTCCTTAAAAAACCTGTCGTCCCTGCCGCAACGGCTTCCCGAATCTCTTCCATGGGAGAGGTTTCCAGTGGCATTTTTTGTAGTCCTTTATTTGTAAGAAATCAGACGGAAATTTTTCGTTTGAGGAATTGCCAGGATATTCAACAGGGGTTATTATGCGTCGTCTATTTTTAAGTATCGGGGTACTTTGTATTCTCTCTCCGTTGTGGTTGCTATCAGGTTGCGGCGGTTCCTCAGGAGGAAGTTCCGATTCCACCTCCGTAAAAGAGAGCGACGGTGGAAAACGGGTGAAGAAGAACCTGAAAAAGAAAATGAATATGGAAGAGGAGGAAGAGGACTCGGAGACGAATAAAAAAAAGGCCTCCTCCAAAAAAGGGAAAAGAAGGACAACGGCCAGCAAACCGAAAAAGGAAGAAACGCCCCCCCCGGAACCGGAAGAAGAGATGGAAGAGCGGCTCCTTCCCGAGAATTTCGCGGACTGGACGCAGGAGGACTATCTCCTTGCCAAGAAAACGCAATTTCCCGATCTGGATCGAGCCATGGCGATGTTGGGACGTCCCCTGGCAGGAACGGAAAAAGCTGCCGATGGGGTGAAAATTCTTCTGGCCATGATGGAGCGAGTACGTCTGCCACTTTTGGAAGAAATCCCGCAGAGAACCACCGGTGAGGAAGTGACCGAAGAAATGGTGATGGCAGGGGAATCCGAAAAGAATCCGATGGAAGTGGAACTGGTGCAGATGTCTCCGCAAGACCTGGCACTGGCGGTCGAGGTTCTTTTTGCCAACGGAAGTTCGGAAGCGATGGAAGCCATTACCAAACTCTTTCGACGGGAAATTCTCACGGATGATGATCAGGTTGTCGTCGAAGCGATTCTGAAATATTTCCTTTCACCAGGTTATACCTGCACACCGGAACAGGAAGCGATGTTGTTTGAAATGATGTTGCACACGGAAAAAATTCGTCCGGCCTTGGGAGAGGAATCGTCGCGGGGACGTCGTGATACGGTCGTTCAAAATGCGGAGGGTATCTGGCTGAGAATCCATTATTTACGTGGCGACGGACAATTTCCCGACTATACGCCGGAGGAAATGCGCAAACTTCTTCTGGAACAGTACGCCCCTCATTCGTCGGAAACGTTCCGTATCTGGATTGCTCAGTTTTTGACCAGTTCGGATATGGATCCCTCCTTTTTGAAAGAGAATGACAAAAAGGAGTTTGTTGTCAAGCTGCTCGATTTTATTATTGGCAAAGACCCGCGTAATCTGGAAGCACAGATATATCTTTACAAACAAAATATTCTGGATGAGGGAACGCTTCAAAAAGTGGAAGATAGCCTAACGGAAAATTACGAGGCTCTGTTGCGGACGTGGTTTTTGCTGGGTGATGAAAAAGACCTGGAGTCGTATTTCATTGCCCTGGACGAAGAAAAAGAACGTGTAGCCAAAGAAAAAGCGGCCGGTCAAATCGTCACCCCTCCTGCCGCCAGTTCGTTATTGGGACAGTTGAGCCGTGAAAAAAGCAGCCAGACGAAAAGCCGAACTTCCAGTTCCACGTCGAAAGACACCCCTGTTTTGTTCTCCTACTGGATGATGCAGCCGGAGAAAGCGGAGAAGATGCGAGCGGAAATCTGGTCGGAAAGTATGCGAAAACTGTTGCGTGGACAGATGTTGGAATTTTTGGAACCTGTTTTTCAGGAGGAAGGAATCCGAAGTCGTCGTAAAAGTTCCGCTTCCGCGAAAGATATGCGTCCGTTGCAGATGTACCTGCTCATTCCTCAATACGAGATTCGGAAAGAGTTTTACGCACTACTGTTGGAAGGTTGGGAACGGGGGCCGGAGGCGTATCAGAAAGTGGGGATATTGGACAAGATGTCCACGGAACCTGGTTTTCTCATGGTCGTCAAATCGATGGAGCGTCGGGAACCTGTAGACGATAAGGAGAAATCGGATCGGAAGAAGAAGGACCCGAAAAAGAAGAGCAGTCCTATTGCCGAAAAGCGGGAACAACGCCAAAAAACAGCCGAAGCGTGGATGCGAATCACGTATGACGAGGTTTGCCGTTGGCTTTCGCGATGGGAACAGGCGGCGATTTTACAGCGAGCGACGGAGGAACCTCACGAGGATGAACTCCGTCTGCCCGATTCGCTGCGAACACGTTTTCCATTCCCGTCCGGTAGTGAGGTGGTCTCTTTTTACAAAGGTCAAGACCCTCTTCCCGAAGGAGAGAAAAGGAATCCCGACGGTTTGAAAGTGACCTATTTTCATGTCCGCTGCCATGCTCGCGTGGGCACCCTCATCGGCAACTTCCGCAGCAAGAATTCCGGCCTGATTCAGCATGAGTCGATGGAAAAGAGCCGTCGCTCCAAAGAATCGGAGGGGATTTGGCTGGAACGCTTTGCGTTGGACAAAGAGACGGAAAAACGGGAATCGGTCGATGTTCTGATCGTGCCTAAAAATCCGGCTCCTTCTTCCGACGATGACAAGGAACGTCGGACACCGGAAGATTTGGATGTGTACGTTCTGGTGATGGAAATGAAAGACCTGGCCGCGGAAGCGTCTCCGTGACGTTTCCCGGAGGGATGTTGGATGAAATGGATTGCACGTAAAATATCGACGGTGTTCATCCTTCCCGTGTGGGGATTGTATGGATTGGCAAGGCTTTTTCTCTCCCAAAATCGAGCTTTTGCCGATACCACCCAGGGACTGAGCCTGCTGCCGGGGATAGTGGGGGAATATTGCCGGCTGGCCTTTTTTCGTCAGGTTCTCGGTTCGTGCGGGAAAGACGCGTGTATTGGTTTCGGAACGATTTTTTCCCACGCCACGGTCGAAATCGGGGAGCGGGTTTATGTTGGACCGTATTGTATTTTGGGAGACGTGACGTTGGGAGACGACGTGCTGTTGGCCAGTGGCGTTTCCATTGCCAACGGAACACGTCAGCACGGTATCCGACGGCTGGACATTCCGATTCGGGAGCAGCCGGGCGAATATCCTCGGATTCACATTGGAAAGGATACCTGGATTGGCGAACGAGCCATTGTGCTGGCGGATGTCGGGGAGCATTGTGTCATTGGGGCGGGGGCGTTGGTTTTGGAGCCGATTCCCGATTATGCCATTGCGGTGGGGGTTCCTGCGCGGGTGGTTCAGGATCGTCGGGAAAATGCGGGAAAATTCGGGTTGGAAAAGTCCCCGATATAATTTTATTGGGAAATTTTGAAGGATATTTTAGAGGTTCATCCAAATCATGAGTGCCATTACGGGAATCCTTTATCGTGACACCGAATCGCCCGTTGCGCAGTCTCAACTCTGCCGCATGAACGATTTACAGGCTCATCGGGGTTCAGGAGGAGAAAAACTGTTTCTTCGGCAAAACGTTGGTTTGGGAACCCGTTTTTTGATGTCCGGGGAGGAGACGTTTTCGATCGAATTTTCCACATCGGCAGGAAAACTGGTCATTTTGCTGGACGGGGAAATTTATAACGCGGAGGAATTGCGGGAAAAACTGGAGGATGCGGATCGGGAGTGCGAAACGGAAGGGGATTCCGAGTTGATTGCCCGATTGTACGAGGTTTTTGGTCTGGAAAAGATGTTTCCGATGCTGCGGGGGAAATTTTCGTTGGCAATCTGGAACGAAACGACGCGGGAACTTCTTCTGGCTCGCGACCCGATTGGACAGAAGCCGTTGTATTGGTATCAGGATGAGGAAAAGTTGCTTTTCGCGTCGGAATTGAAGGCCATTTTGGCTCACGAACGGGTTCCGCGAGAAATACACCTGACCGCCATTGAAGATTACTTCATCATGGGAGCGATTCCCGGCGAACGGACGATTTACAAGGATATTTTCAAGGTTCCCTCAGGAAGTTGGGTGACGTATCGTCCGATGGCCTCGTCGCAACGGGAACGGGCAGTTCGGTATTGGCAATTTCAGATTCAGACCGTGGAAAATCTTCCCGAAGAGGATTGGGAGGAGCGGATTCAAAACCAGTTGATGGAAACAGTCACGATCATGAAAAGGAACCACCTGGACTGTGGTGCTTTTTTAAGCGGCGGGCTGGATTCCAGTATTGTGGTGGCGTTGCAAACCCGTTTTGGTTGTGAGTCGATTCCCACATTTACCGTTGGATTCAAGGAATCCCAGTTCAATGAGTTGGACTTTGCGGAAGCGATTGCGGATCGTTTCGGTGCGGATATGTTTCAGGAAATCGTGGAGCCGGACGCGGTGGAGGAATTGAAGAATCTGGTGGAATGTTTCGACGAGCCATATTCCGATCCCTCCAGTCTCCCCTCGCTTTTGGTGGCTCGGCTGGCCGCGCGGCATGTTTCCACGGTACTTTCGGGAGATGGTGGGGATGAATGTTTTGCCGGTTATGCCCGCCAGATTCACGATATGAAAGAGGACGCCATCCGGCGGTTTTTCCCGACTTTCCTGCGACGTGGCATTTTTTCGCCATTGGGGACGATTTGGCCGAAACTGGATTGTTTGCCACGGTATCTGCGATTCAAGACCGTTTTTACGAATCTGGGGATGTCGGCTGCCGAAGCGTATGCCAACACCGTTTCGTTTTGCCGGAATCCTCTGCGAGAACGCCTGTTGCGGCCTCTGATGGAAACGCCGGGATTTGTGCCGTCGGATATTGGGGAGCAGATTGTCGCCGCCTTTCAAGCTGCCCCGGAAGGAGATACGCTGGCGGGAATGCAGATGGCGGAAATTCGCGTCGGGCTGCCGGAAGCGATGGTGAAAGTGGATCGTACCACCATGTCGTGTGGGCTGGAAGTCCGTTCGCCGTTCCTCGATACGAAAGTGATGGAACTGGCGGCACAACTCCCCTCCGAATACAAAATTCGCAATGGCCTGGGGAAATGGATATTGCGAAAGATTTACGAACCGCAATTTCCTGTTCGTCTGAAAGGGCGTCCCAAGCAGGGTTTTGAACTTCCCACCGATATTTGGCTGCGTGGGCCGTTGAGTGGGATTTTCCGCGAAGAAGTCCTCAGCCCCAACAGCCCCATTGCCTCCTGGGTAGACCTGTCTGTCGCCCAACAACTCTTCGACGAACACCTTGCCCAAAAAGGAAACCATGGTGGCATCCTCTGGGCACTACTCGTCCTCAACCAATGGGCACAACGGTGGAAACCCTAAAATTAATGATTAATGAAATAATGATTAATGATGGGAGAAGGCGATAAAAATGCCTAAAACTATAAGAAAAACGTAAGAAAAGGCGGCATTTGCCGCCCGGAACGACGGGAAAACGGGAAGGAGAGGTGATGAAATCACCTGGACAGCTTGTGGTTCCCGGCTATATTTACTGATCAGCCGCCAACGAGCGGCGTAAAAGAAAAACGTCACTATACGATTCGCCGCCGGTCGCACCGGCATAGGGAGATGATGATGAGTTACGGTTTTGGTATTATTGGTTGTGGCATGATTTCGCGTTTTCATGCCAAGGCAATTGCGGATTGTCCTGAGGGACGATTGGTGGGATGTTTTGATGTTTATGCACCGTCTGCGGAAAAACTGGCGGCAGAGACGGGTTGTCAGGCATACGCGAAATTGGAAGATATGCTGGCCAATCCAGAAATTCAGATTGTCACGATCGGCACGCCCAGTGGTGCCCACCTGGAACCAGCACTGGCAGCGGCGAAGGCGGGAAAACATATCATTGTGGAAAAGCCATTGGAAATTACACTGGAACGCTGCGACCAGATTATCGAAGCGTGTCGCACGGCAGGTGTGAAACTGGCAACGGTTTTCCACAGTCGTTTTCATGATTCCAGCCAGACGTTGAAAAAAGCGTTGGAGTGTGGCAAATTCGGACGTTTGACGGTGGGGGATGCTTATGTGAAGTGGTTTCGGACGCAGCAATACTACGACAGCGGCGCGTGGCGAGGCACCTGGGCTTTGGATGGCGGTGGGGCACTCATGAATCAGGCGATTCACAGCGTCGATTTGCTCACCTGGCTGATGGGGCCGGTGGTGGAAATTCGGGCTTTGTTCGGATGCCTGGACCACGAGCGGATTGAGGTGGAGGATACGGCCGTCGCGTCGCTCCGTTTCGCGAATGGAGCATTGGGCGTCATTGAGGCAAGTACCGCTATTTATCCGGGCTATTTGAAGAAAATCGAAATTCATGGTTCGCAAGGTTCCGCCACATTGGAAGAGGAAGACCTGGTTCGTTGGGACTTTGCCAACCCGGATGAGAGCGATCAGGAAATTCTGGAAAAGATGAAACAGAAAGTCAGTTCCGGCGGCGGCGCGGCAGACCCGGCAGCGATTGGGCATCACGGGCACGCGAAACTTTTTGCCGATATGATTCGTGCGATTGAAACTGGCTCGGAGCCGCAAGTCAATGGAGAGGAAGGCCGCCGTTCGGTGGAGATTATCCTGGGAATTTATCAGGCTGCGGAGAGTGGTCAGTCGGTTTCTTTGCCCTTGCCTGGCGACCCGCCGTTGCGTTGTCGTGAGGAGAAAAAAGTCTCCTGATTTCGATTCTCGCGGTTTGTGTTGGAAGATTTGCCGATTTTGCCAGAAAAAGGGGGTATTTTCTGAAAAAATTTTCCTGAAAAAAGCGTTGGAGGATTGAATTTTCGGAAAGGGTAGGGTAAAATGGAGAGAGGTCTGTTGGGATGTCACATTCCAGTGGAAAAAATGTGGAAGTTTCAGGAAAATTAAGAATCGTGATAGCCTATTTTGGGAGGAAACAATGTCTCAGACTTTTCGGATGACCGGTTTTGCCGTAATGGCGTTTCTTTTGTGCAGTTTTCTGGCTTCCGCCGGGTTGGGCACAGAAAACGTTTCCGAGAAAAAAGCGGCCAATCGTGCTCAGGTACGTGCGATGGCTAAAAATGCCAAGGTTCAGTCGCTGGAAAATCAGGTTGCGGAAGGTGCCGTGGAAGTCGATTTATTCCAGGCGATCGAAAAAGAACAGTTGGCCGCGGGAATTATTCAGAGTGGTATGAAAGGTGGCAAATTGTTCCTCGAAAACAAAACCGACCAGCCTATCAGCGTCAAGATTCCCAATGCGTTTGGAACTCGCCCGATTCTGGCGCAGATTGGCGGCGGCAGTGGCTCGGATGATATTGAGCAGTTGTTCGGTTCCAATGCTGGCGGCGGCATGGGTGGCGGCGGAGGTATGGGTGGCGGTGGTTTTATGAATATTCCGCCAGAAAAAGTGGTGGCGGTCAAGTACCAGTCGGTCTGTCTGGAATATGGCAAACCGGTTCCCGATGCGGCCAGCGCGTATGAATTGGCTCCGTTGAATGAGGTGACCGACAAAGAGGATGTGAAGGTGCTTTGCGAAAATCTGCACCGCGTCGATTTACGGGCAGCCCAGTTTGCGGCCTGGCACATGAACAGTGGAACGCCTTTGGCTCAGTTGGCTTCGGAGACGGTTTTGCGACCGAATGGAAAACGAGTTCCCAATTTCAATGCCAAAGAAGTGCAACAGGGAATGATGCTCATCCAGATGTCGCGTCAGGCCGCCTCGGAACGAGCGAAAAAACCGGAAGCGAGTTTGAGTTCGGGGAGTTGAGTGGGCTATCGTTCATTTTCAGAAAACGAACAGGAAGTCGGAAGGCTTCCTGTTTTTTCAGGTAGTGGAGGTTTTTACAGGAACCACCATTCTCCTGTTTGCAAGACGTAGATTCCGAGGCAAAAATTTGTCACCATGTGAATCAGAACGGCATCCCAGATATTTCGAGTTTTCTGTACAAACCAGGTCACACCGCCGAACCAGAGCATGGCGGCCACCGCTTCTCCCGGATGGGTAGCGGCAGCGTAAATCAGCGTGGCAATCCAGACCGTGGCATTCGTGGTTCCGAGAGGGACTTCCGACCAGTCATTCTGCACCACATACCGCAACAGGAATCCCCGCAGGAAGAATTCCTCTATCAACGGTACGAGGAGTGCCAATCCCACCATTCTCAAAATCCAGAATCGCCAGGCATTTCCCGGTTCCAGATGGTCGAACGGGTTGTAGCCACTGCGTCCCTGAACGATATTTTCCCCGGCGGGAGCTTCGACGGAAACGGGTTGCGGAAAGAGCCGTTTTTCCAACTCACACTTGCAAACGCCGACCCAGAGGATGGTTCCCAGGATTCCCGCGAAGAGTGCCAGGAAAGTCGCTTTCGTCCACCGGATGGGAAAGATTTTCCGCCAGTGGCAAAAACAAAGGAGCGTGACGGCTGCGGTGATGATGATTTTCCAGGTATAGAGTACCGGATAGTATCGATAGGGAATCCAGGCCGTCTCATCAGATTGTCCCGCGGTCGGTTCCAGGGAGGTGAAAATCATGAAAACAACCAGGGGTGCCAGCAGGGAAAGGAACTCTTTGGAAGGGTTTTGCGCGGTATTTTCCATAAAATCTCCAAAAAATTTTCAACTTTTTGCCCCTCTTGCCGAGGAAGTGCTTGACGTTTTGCGTTCTACAGTGTACTCTATAGAATAGGTGTCCTGTGGGAAAACGGTTGTGATTTTCCCTCTTGCAGGATTGGGTGAACTTTATTATCATACTCTTTAGACCACGATATGTCTATAGGAGTTTGTGGAAAATCTCTTGAGAAGTGCAGGAAATATGAAAAAGCATTGGATTTCGAGTCTCCTCCTTTGGGGATGTTTTTGGGGAATGGTTTTTTCAGGTACCCATTGGCTGGCAGGCCAGGAACCGCCTAAAGAACCGTCCGGGTTGCGGAATACCGTCATGGAAATTCTCGTGAAAGGGCCTGTTTCCGATGAGGAACGGCAGAATGTGCGGAAATTCTTTCTGGAATTTCATCTGCAACGCTGGAACCTGGAAGAGTGCTATATCTACATCCCCAATTATCGGGAAGATTTGCAGAAAATCCTCAAAACGATCAGCGATCAGGATGGACAGGGTTATGCCATGTTGGTACGAATGCTGTTCGATGCGCTCCGGGAATATGCCGACGACCCCGAATTGGCTCAGGTAGTCCGCTACAATGCCGTTTTGACCATCGGTGAGTTGAATCAGACGCAAGCCTCCGGGAGAAAACCGACACCCTTGCCGGATGCCCGAAAATATCTCGAATCGCTTGTGAAGTCGTCCAAAACCGAACTTTACTTGAAAATCGCGGCTCTGAAAGGATTGGTGCGTCATGCCGACTCCCAGGGAAGTGACGCGGAAAAGAATGCCCTGGCAAACCTGTTCGATACGTATGCGTTTGCTCCGACTTCCAAAAAAGGACACGATGCGCCGGAAGTGATCTGGATGCGGGAATTGGCGTTGCAGGGGTTGGGATATGTCGGAAATCCGGGTGCCAAAGGGGAACGTGTCGGAAGACTTCTGGCCATTATTCAGGCGGACAAGAATTACTCGCTCGAAACACGAACGATCGCGGCGGTGGCTCTGACTCAAATGCGGCTCACCCCTGCCCATCTCGGAAAAACCAAGCCGATGGCGCTGGCGGATACACTCTTCAAGCTGGCGGCAGAATCGCTCACGAACGAATATCAGCGGAACTACACCTTGCGAAAAGGGGTTCTGGAAGGGTATGAAAACCGCCAGACAATGCGTGCGGCCAGAATGGAAATGCAGACCCCCCTGACACCGGAAGAAAATTCCATTCAAATCCGTTCCCTGCGCCAGCGAACCAAATTTGTCGCGAAGACGTTTGCCGACGCCATGGACCCCAACAAAACGGACGTGGCAAAATTGCTTACCTCCAACTCGGATAAGGCAAATTACTCCAAAATCTATAAAAAACTCCGCGACATCCGTGACATGTACGACAAAATCGGTGTCACCCATCCCAAAAAAGGGAAAGATAAAGAAGGGGAAAGCCCTGAACCGATGATGGTTTCCAGTTCTCAGGAACTTCAATTCGTAAAATTACATGATAATCTGGAAAAACAATTGCAGACACTCTACGACCTTCTGGGACTGGACAAAAAAGCGTTACGTCCCAAAGTCAAACGCCGTCCCAGTACCATGCGGTTATAGTGCCCTATTAAATGTATCCTTATTAATTGATAATTATAGGTGTGTATACCGTATTTTCACGGGTGGTCGAGTCTGACTCATGGATATTCAGACTCCTTCCACCTGGAATTTCAGGAAAACAAAAGAAAAGCCCCTGCTTCGGGAGGGGCTTGTGGCGAGAATCCGAAAAACAACATTACAAACCATCGGGGAAGAGTGGCTCCGCTTCTTCCAGTTCTTCCGCATATTTTTCCGCATCCGTTTTTCCTGTGGAAATTTCCGTCTCCTTTTTTTCTGCCACTTCCGCTCCGTCTCTTTCCCCTAAATTGACTTCAGGGTCTTTTTCATCCAAAGGACGCAACGGGGAGTAACGGTAATAGGACTCCAGTATCAGAAGTGTCATGGCGGTGCAGTAAAACCGCCCCCCTTCAAATCGGGACTCATCGCCAACCGGATAGAACCAACTCCCCCGCTCCTCTTTTTCCACCGTTTGGGTCTGGAGGTACTCTTTTTTCATCAGTTCATTCCAGTTTTCCCAGATTTCCCCCTGGACATCACGTGCCAGGAGTGTCGTCATGAAGGAGTAACGCATATCTCCGGGAATCGGTTTTTTCACGGTTTTTTCCAAAATCAGCTTCACCAGAGGTCGTTCCGGCGGTTCATTCAGCAATTCGAGTCCCAAAAAGAGATTCGTATATTCCTGCACATCGGTTGCCAGAATCTGTTTTTGCGGATGATTTTTGTAATCACGCTCCAAACCTTCCATTTTACGGGTCAAATATTTGATAGCATTATCCAAAGTTCGCCGGGAAACTTCCAAACCCGCGTCTTTGGCTGCCCGTAGTGCCATTAAATTCCATACTGTCGCGATGGTGGAGGAACGATGGGACTCTTTCTTCGGCACGAGCATGTTATTGACATTCAACTCCCGTTCCCGTTCAGGCCATCCACCATCCTCATTTTGCTGGTGTTCCACATGCGCCACCAATGCCTGAGCCGCCACACGATAGGGGGTTTCTTTCGTCATGGCAAAAAACTCACAAACCGCAACCGTCCCCCACGCATGAGAACGGAAGTCGGCATGTTCCCCTTCCACCAGAGAGGCTTCCCGTGCCAGTGCCAACTGAAAATCTTGCGGCGTTCGCAGAATCTGCTCGGAAACGGGTCTCGCTTTTCGCAAGAGGTAGGTGATGCCATTCAT
This sequence comes from Planctomycetia bacterium, assembly GCA_030527185.1. Taxonomy (GTDB): domain Bacteria; phylum Planctomycetota; class Planctomycetia; order Pirellulales; family Thermoguttaceae; genus RGIG3701. The sequence goes on from JAUNBF010000002.1 coordinate 103,413, forward strand.
GATTTCCTTGCGATAATCCCGATCTTTAAGCGACTTTCCATCTCCCAAATACGCCATCAGCGCCAGAGCAGTCGCCGCATTCGGGCAACTTTCCATCGTCCCCACATTTTCGCAACGACTGGAATTGGGGCGCGGACGATTGGGACGAAGCAGGGTATGATTGAAGTTCCAGCTTCCATCCTGAAGTTGCCGACGGCCCAACCACTGCAACCCCTCTTCGATAACCGAGGCTGTTTTCGCGTCCGCCTCATAAAATGCCAGCATTTTTGCCTTATTGGGTTCCTGACGCAGCGTCACCCCTTTCCCTAACGCCACAATTTCCTCAGGAGTGATTTTCGGTTCCGTCGGTTTGGCTTCCTTTTGGCTCTCCTCTTCTTTCTTTTCCGCGTCTTTGGAGGAATCGTTCTTTTTCTCGGAATCAGCCGTTTTCGTCTGGTCTTTTTTCGATTTCTTCCCCTTTTTACGATTTTTTTTCGCTTCCGCTTTATTTTCTTCTTCTAAATCCTCTTCCTCAAAATTTTCATTCATCTGGTCAAAAATATCCGCCGATTCCTGGGAATCTTCCGGTTTCTCTTCCTTTTTCTTTGCGGAAAGGGCTTCGGCAGAGGCATTTTCTTCTTCCAGCGCTGTCGACATCGCATCCGACAAACTCAAATCGGGCAAATCCGATTCATACTCTTCCATTTCTTCCTGAAACGGGGCTTTTTCCGCCATTTTCTCTTTCGGTGTCGATTTTCCCATCAGAAGAAAACCACCCAAACCGCCCAACAAAAGGAGAGCCAAAATCGCGTAGGTAAACGTTTGATCCGTTTTTTTCTTACGAATAACCGTCCGCGTTGGTGAGTTGGTTGCCACAGGCGGTGCCATTCCCACCATCGGGTTGGGAGCCGCGGGTGTGGAAATCGGAGGAACCATCCCCGAAGAGGGCATGGGCGGAACCATTCCTGGCGTACCTGCGGGCGTGGGAGCCATTGCGGGAGGCACAGAAAGAGGAGCTACCGGAACCGTAGGCGCCATCGTCGGCATCGGCATGGCGGCGGTCATCAGCGTCGTGCGCAACTGCTGATCATACGCGGTTCGTTTCGCGGCGTCTAAAAGAATCACCCGCGCAGCCGAAAGTTCATTGAGGATTTTCTGCGACTGTTCGGAATATTGTCCACTCTGAAATGTCCGCACATGGGCCATCTGACGGTCGGCAGCATTGGAAATGACTTGCGGATCCGTCTCAAAAAGAGGGATTCCCAGCAAACGGTAATGATTGGGGGGTTGTTCTGCCGGAGAAATTCCTAACCATATTCGATAAGGGTCAAACGAAATATTGGGCTTTTGCATGGACAGATTCCTTTAATAAATACCCCGCGGGGGGAAACTAACGCACAACGATAAGTATCAAAGAACACCTCCCAGGGGAGTGTCTGGTGGTTCCTGTTATCCCACTGGAAATTTCCAGAAACCACATTGGCGGAATCGTAAACGATCGATAACGAGCCAACCTTTCGGAAATATTTCAACAGGGACAATCTATTTTAACGTGCCGGATGTTACGTGTAAAGAGGGGGGAAATTTTTTCTTCCCTTTCCAGCCAAGATTTTTTTTCATGCCCTTGCTTTTTTTTCTGTTCTGATGTATCCTGAAAAGAAAGTTACCAAAGTTTTTACAAAATGTCATCCAACACAGAAAAAGAGGAGAATATGCTTCAGGGAAATGCAATTATCGGACAGAGCGGCGGTCCCACTTCGGTGATTAACTCCAGTTTATGCGGCGTGATTCAGGCCTGCCAGCGATTCCCCGAAAAAATCGGAAAAATCTATGGAATGCGGTATGGTATCGAAGGATTCATGCGGGAAGAAATCCTCGACTTGGGAAAAGAACGACCGGAAGTGATCGAGTCGCTGAAAACCACCCCGTCGAGCGCTCTGGGAAGCTGCCGCCACAAAATGCAGGAAGAGGACTTTCCCAAAGTGCTGGAACTCTTCCGAAAATACAACATCCGCTACTATTTTCTCATCGGCGGGAACGATACGATGGACACGATTCACCGAATCGAAGCGTATTGCCAAAAAGAAGGGTACGAGTTGATCGGCGTCGGGATTCCCAAAACGGTCGACAACGACCTTTTCGCCACCGACCACACACCGGGATTCGGCTCTGCCGCACGCTACGTCGCCATGTCGGTGCTTCAGGCCGGAACGCTCGCCCGCGATATGAAACGGGTCGATCAGTTCGTCGTTTTCCAGACCGTCGGACGCAGTGCTGGTTGGCTTCCTGCCGCGGCGGCCTGTGCAAGGCGGAATGAAGATGACGCTCCACACATTATTCTGTTGCCGGAACGTCCTTTTGAAACGGAGAAATTTCTCGCGCAAGTCCAAAAAGTCCACGAAAAGTATGGTTGGGTCAGTATTGTCTGCGGGGAAGGAGTCTGTTTTACGGATGGCCGTCCGATTAGCGCGTCCGCCACGAACGACCGTTTCGGCAATACCGAATTCGGCGCCATGGGAGGCACCAGCGCCGCCATGATTCTTCACCAGATGATTTCGCGGCACTTTGGCTGGCGTGGCGAATTTCAAGTTACCGAGTCGCTCCAGATGTGTGCAGCCGACCGCGCCATGCCGGGAGATATTCAGGAAGCGTGGGCGTGCGGGAATCGTGCGGTGGAACTGGCTATGGAAGGGGTCAGCGGTGTGATGGTCACGATTTTGCGCGACTCCAACCTGCCTTACGCCTGGTCGCTGGGAACGGCACCTCTGCGGGAAGTGGCTCTGGGAGAGAAACCGATGCCGGACGATTTTATCGACGACGAGAATCTCTACGTCACCGAAAAATGTCTGGAATACCTCCGTCCGCTGGTGGGGGAACTGCCGGAATATGTACGTTTGGGACAGGTGGAATGACGCTTTCCTGGTGAAAGATGAAATATATCGAAAAGAAAGGACCGCCGGAACCGTTTCAACGATGTTTGCGGAAGCATCCGCAGATGAACTGGGACACGTTTTGCCGGCAGGAATTTGCCTCCCTGAAAACTCTCCTGGCCAACGCCTTGCGCCAGGAGCAGGGATACCTCTGTTGTTACTGCGAGGAAGAAATTGCCAAAGGGGTCTCTCACATCGAGCATTTTCGCCCCAAAAGTCTGTATCCGCAACACGATTTGGACTACTACAATCTTTTTGCCAGTTGTAACGGCTGCGGAAAAAAAGAGGATACTTCCTGTGGCGTCAAGAAACGGAATCTTTTCTTTGAAGCCCTCATCAATCCGACCGATAAAACCTGTGAGAGCCGATTCCTCTACACCGCCGACGGGCAGATTCTTCCGACCGATGAAAACGATGAGGAAGCGTGGCAAACCATTGCCGTTTTGGGACTGAATGGGCCAAAACTGCGGCGACGTCGGGAGATGGTTTTTCAGGAACTCGAAAATTTGCGGGAGTTATTACCGGACGAGGATTTTCGAAATTATATCCAGATTCGTCTTCAACGGAGTGCCAAGGGGCGGTTTTGCGAATTTTGGACGACCGTGCGGTATTTTACCCAATAGGAAATAAAAAATCGCGACTTTTCGGTTATTATTGTAGTTATGATTTTATGAAAAACACCTCCAAAAATCTCAACGAATCCCAACTTCGTGCCGTGGAACATGGTGAAACGCCTTTGCTGGTTGTGGCGGGAGCGGGGACGGGAAAGACGACGATGTTGGCTCACCGCGTCGCGAGTTTGGTGGCACGTGGGGCGGCTCCCGAACGGATTCTCCTCCTGACCTTCACGCGGCGGGCAGCGTTGGAACTGGTGGAACGAGCCAAAAAACTCCTCGAAACGACCTCTCCCCAAGCCGGGACGCTTTCTTCCATCTGGGGCGGAACGTTTCACGCGGTGGGAATGCGACTTTTGCGGATTTACGGCAAAAATGTCGGACTTCCCCCCCATTTTTCGATTGTGGATCGGGCAGATCAGGAAGATTTGATGAATCTGGTGCGATCGGAACTCAACTTTCCGGTGGACAAAAAACGGTTTCCGAAAAAAGGGACGTGCGTTTCGATTTACAGTCGGTGTATCAATTCGCAGAAGAAACTTTACGAGATTCTGGATCGGTTTTATCCGAAACAATTGGAATTTCACGACGAACTGGCCCAACTTTTCGACGCTTATACCGATCGGAAACTGCGGGACGCGACGCTGGATTACGACGACCTGCTTCTTTATTGGGCAGCCCTGATGCGTCATCCCGAAATCGGCGAACGGATCCGACAGCGTTTCGACTGGATTCTGGTGGATGAGTACCAGGACACCAACCTGATTCAGGCGGAAATTGTCCACGGTCTGACACCGGATGGGAAAGGGCTGACGGTGGTGGGGGACGATGCGCAGTCGATTTTTTCTTTTCGTGCCGCGACGGTGCGTAATATTCTCGATATTCCCCAGATTTTTCCCAACACGACGATCCTTTCGCTGGAAAAAAATTACCGCAGCAGCCAGTCCATCCTCGAAGCGACCAACCGCGTTGTGGAGCAGCTTCGGGAACGGTACCGCAAAGAGCTTTTTTCCACCCGAAACGAAGGGGTTCTTCCGATGTTTGTGCGGTGTGAGGATGAGGACGCGCAGTCACAATTTGTTGTTGAGCAGATTCTCCAGCACCACGAAGAGGGGATACCTTTCCGTGAACAGGCCGTTTTGTATCGTTCCTCGCACCACAGTTTACGGCTGGAAACGGAACTGACGCGGCGGCGGATTCCGTATATCAAATATGGCGGACTGAAATTTACCGAAGCGGCTCATGTGAAGGATTTGCTTGCGTTTTTGCGAATTGTGGAGAATCCGCACGATTTTCCCGCGGGAATCCGACTCCTGACCCTTCTGCCGGGACTGGGGCCGAAAAAAGCGAACACGCTCATGGAAAATCTCCGCGACGCGGAAGGCAATTTCAACGTCTGGAGTTCCTGGACGCCGCCACGTGCCACGCAGACGGTCTGGTTTCCGTTCGTCGATTTGCTGAAACGGCTGGCTCCCGATACGGTGCCGCTTCAGGAGCAACTTTACGAGTCGTTGCAATTTTACAAACCGCTTCTAATCGAGAAATATCCCAACGATTCCGATTCCCGCTACAACGATTTGGAACAACTGGTCGATGTGGCCAAACGTTTTCGCTCCCGGCAGGAAATGTTGTCCGATTTTGTACTCGACCCGCCGCAATCGTCGGAAGCATTTGCCAGTGTTCCCGACCGCGACGACGATTACCTCATCCTCAGCACCATCCATTCCGCCAAGGGGCTGGAGTGGACGTCCGTTTTCATCATCCACGCCAGCGACGGGAACATTCCTTCCGACATGGCGACCGGAAGGCCGGACGAAATCGACGAAGAATTACGGCTTTTCTACGTTGCCATGACACGTGCCAAAGACTACCTTTACGTCACCTGCCCCATGCGTTATTTTCATCTGGGTCCCTCCTGGAACAACAATTACAGCCGGGTTATCCCTACCCGGTTCCTCCCGCCCAGGATTCTCAAAACGGCCTTCGACGAAGAGTATGTTGCCAACGAGACGCTGCGGGAGTCGAACGGGGAAGCGGAAAATATCCTGAAACAGGAAGGGTTGACGTTGGACACCTGGATCAAAAAACAGACCGAAGACCTTTGGTAATGGATATATTGTGGAAAAATTTCAAGACGTAAAACCTTTTATCGCTGCAAGCCCATGGTGAAACTGAAGAGTTCTTTCTCGTCGCCCTCGTTTTTCATGACGGGGACGGCAAAGTCGAGCGCAATCGGCGCGGAACCCAACATCGGCATGGAAATACGCAAACCGGCACCAATCGAAACGCGGTAATCGTCCGTCCAATTGTCAAACGACGGCTCCACCGTTCCTGTATCGCAGAAAAGCACACCGCGAATCATGTCGTCTGCCGTAATCGGGAAAAGGTACTCCAGCGACGCCAGAATCATCACATTTCCACCAACGGGAACATCCAACTGTCGCGGAGAAGCACCCCGGAAGTCAAAACCACGAATCGTCGTCGTACCACCCGCAAAATACGATTCGTAAATCGGCGTATTGTCGCCCGTCCAGGCAAACGAGGAGGTGAAACTCAACACATGACGACCCGACATATCGGCACGCTCGTACAACAACCAATACTTTTTGAACTGCGCATTGAAACGTGGGTAATTCCAGGTACCGATCACCTGCTCAAACTCGATCGAAGCGTAATATCCTTCCGTTGCCAGGAATGAACTGTCACGGCGATCCTGCACCAGTCGAAAACTGAAGCCAAACAGGTCGGAATCTCCCAAAGCCTCAGCCAGCCGGGGAGGAATCGGGTACGTTGGGTCATACAGCTTGACATTATAACCCCGGAAGCCCAAATACGCTCGCATGTCGTGCGTCAAAGCCCGGCTGAGATTGATCTGGCCACCCATCCGGCGTTCGCTCCAGTCGGAATAAATACGCTGATAGTACGCCAGGCTCGTTCCCAGACCAATTTGCGTGTTGAACAGATACGGTTCGTCAAAACTCACCGCATATCGCTGGACTTCCGTTCCCGGCATCGCCTCCATGCGGAAATGTTGCCCACGTCCACGCCAGGCCGTTCCATTTTTAATCTCACTCCACGATCTCGGCCAACGTCGCCAATCGAAATTCTGCTCATCCACCACCACGGAACCCACCAACCCCGCGTCGGAACTGACCCCCAACGAAAACATCAACCGCCCTGTCGTCGTCTCTTCCGTCTGGATGGTGATCGGCAAACTCTGACGCTGCCAGTCGCCCAAACTGTAGCCGGGTGCCGGAGGGTCGCTGATGTGCTGCGAATACGGCGTGATGTCCGGGTTGCTGATACCGGGTTGAGGAGGGGGTGCCAGTTGTTGCCCTGTCCGTGGATTGATCGTTTCAATCTGCGCCGGAGGTGCGGAGTTCGCCAAATCTTCCGATGCCCACGCAGGTTTGGATGCGGACGAAGTTGGAATAGAAGTCCTCGTGGCAGGAGCTTCCGCGGGAATCGGTTGGAGAGGAACGTTCCCCACCACTTCTTCGCCACCGTACCGAACCGTGCGTCGAATCGGGCGGCTCGTCACCACCACAGGCGAATCGCTGTATGCCGGGTCGTCGTTGCAGACACTCACACGTCCCTGCAGATCGACGTCTGTTTCTTCCGGGTATTCAAACGTCCGGTAATACTCTCCGGTCTCCGGGTCGCGAATTTCCGCTACTTCATACGTCACGGCTTCTTCGCCAACGACTTCCTCCGCCACTTCCTCGGTTCCAGGAGTATCGTTTGCCGAATCGTTCCATTTTCCATAAATCGTAATATCGAGAAGCGCTTCGTTTTCCTGAAGCGAAATATCTTTCTCATCAAGAGTGGCAATCGTCTGTTTGAAGACTTTTTGTGGTTGTTCCCCGCCGGAAATAGCGTCACGCCCTGCTCCGCCGCCGATACTGGCACGTCCGGGAGAGGCACCTGCCGAGGAACTGCTTCCCGACGTGGGAGTCGCACGCGAAATTTCCGCTTTCCCGCCAATCTGTTTTTCAATTTCCGCTTCCTGTGCCAGTTCCGGTGCCGTGTAAACGATTTTCGGCATTTGTCCCGCACTGGGATCCATCGCGAAGAGTTGCGACGCTCTCAACCGTCGTTCCGATTGCTGCAACTCGTTGACGTTGACCAAATCGCCCGGTTTGACGGAGAGTCGATTCAGAATCGTCGAAATCTGGGTGTGCGGAAAGTCCCCCTCAATCAGCACATTCACCCGCCCGACACGATAGGTTTTCCCTTCCTTGATCGAGAAAACAATATCGCACTGCGAGGGATCGTCCAAGACGCGAGCTTCCGCGTTGATGTCCGCGAAAACGTACCCTTCCTTGCCGTAGCGTCGGCGGACTTTGGCAATGCTCTGATCCAGACGGTCTTTGTTGAAAGGTTTCCCTTCGTGGACTTTCAAATCCTCTTTCAGCAAATCGACGTCGAACTGGTCATTTCCCAGATACCGAATCTGACGGATTTTCGCCTGCGGACCTTCGTTGATGACGAACGTCACATCGTTCCAACCCTCTTCGCTGGTTCGTTTCACCCGACGGCTGACGCGGGCATAGAAGAAACCGAGCCGACGGTAATAATCTTCCAGTTTTTTGATGTCGTCCGCGAGAATCTCCTCCCGCAACTCTCCCTGAAAGAGCCAGAAAAGTCCCGGCTTGCTCTGAATCACCGTTCGCAAGCGTCCCCCGGAAACGATCGTATTGCCGATGAACTCGGTTTTGCCGATGCGCAGTTTGGGGCCTTCGTGAATCTGGAAAATCACTCCCGGATCGGTCGCCTTATCCCCCTGGACTGTTTTGATCGTCACCTTGGCAAAGCCTTTGGCCTGATAATACATCTCCAGTTTCTTGCGACCTTCCTCCACATCGTACGGACTGACCGGCTTGCCCACCATCAAACCGCATTCCTTCTCCAGCGTCGCGATCCGAATTTTCTCGTTCCCCTGAAATTTCAGGTATTTCATGATCGGACGTTCTTTCACATTAAAAATGACCGCCACGCCATTCTCTTTTTTCTGGATGTACGGTTCCACCAGCACAAAGAGCCGGGATTGGCTCATTCGACGAATGTCGTCGTCCAGAACCGTTGACCGAAACGGACGTCCCGGACGGGTGGAGATGTATTGGAGAATCTTTTCCGTCGAGTTACGCGAATTTCCCAGAATCTGAACATCGACGATTTCCTGATTTTCGTATTCCCGTCCTTTCGTAGCGGACGAAACGGCTCCGGTTTTCGTGCTGCCAATCGGGGAGGAGAAAATCGGCAAATCCTCCGCACTGGGCAGTTTTTCCTCATCCCGTTGCCCATTCCCCAACAATCGTTCCACGCCCTGCCCCAAAGGTCGCGTCCGAATCGGCGTCATCGCCTGACCACCATCTCCCGGCAAATCCTGACTTGAGTGTCCGTCCGACAAAATTTCCCGACTTCCCGGCGAATCGTTCCGCATGTCCTCCAGCAGCCCTCCCGGACTGTCCGGGATTTCCGACGCTTCCTCAACCGCCAACACCTGATCTGAGAGAATCTGCACGTTGGAAAAATTTCCATCCGGCTGAAACGTTCCCGGCAAGATATTGGCCGGATTTTCCTGGGTATAGGAGGGGGTTTGCGGCAAGTTTTGCGACCATACCATCCCTGCCCAAAAAATTCCCAGGAACCCAAACAGCGTCCTAAGTCTCTGGAAAGAGCGTCTTTGTTTATCGACCTGCGTTCTTAACATGAACGTTTTTCTCTCGGTTTATCGTAAAAAGTTGTCTACACAACTACTTCATACCGTATCTGATGATTTTATGCAATAGCAATTTCCATAATCGATACACTTTACGCCTCATTTTCCGAAAAGGAGACTCTGGAAACGCTCCGACACAATCCCCACAACCGAAAATATCCAATCATTTTCCTCAATTTCACCCTGTTTTTCGTTATATTCCTGATGACCGGTACAGTTTTAATCCCTCCATGCGGAAAATTGCATAAAATCCGACAATTTGCTAGATTGCGTGTAATTGGAAACCGATGGATAAAAAAAGAAAGTGCAGGAATGTACCTGTTCTTGTTTTCAGAAAAATTTACTCCTGTTTCTCTCTGCGGAAATCGTTTTGTCCAGGGGCGTGACCTACTCAAAACTTCGGCAGAACAGGAACACCAGGAAATCAGTACACCTTCATAAGGAACCCTTTCCATGAAAACAACGCGATGGATTCCCCTTTTATGGGTCGGATTGTTGATGGGTGGTTTGCCTTTGGCTGCCACGTTACACGCAGAAGACGCGGAACTGTTTCCGCTGCTGGAAGAGTTGGATACGGAAGATACCCTTCCCGCTCTGGAGGAATTGCCTCTGCTGCCAGCGAACGATGCTGCCGAAACGACCGCTCCCGTAACGCAGGCTCCGGTTTTTGTGGCACAACAACCAGCCACTCCCGCGGAAACGGCAGCTATTCCCGAACCTCCCGCGGAAGTCACCATGCCCGCTCAGACACCTGTGGAAATTCCGGTCGTGGAAGCGAATTCCGAACCGGCTGTGGCGGACGACCTTCTCACACCGCCCGTTGCCAGTCCGCAGGCACCCTTGACGGAAGAGAAAACCGTGGTCGTTCCTGAGCCGGCAGTTGTCGCGACAGAACCTCTCCCGACTGCCCCGGAAGCTCCTAAAACCGTTCTTCCTCCGGCGGCTCCCACACAAGTGACGACACCCGATGCCACGTCCCAGAGCGTCGTGGTTTCCAAAACAGAGACGGCGGCTCCGGCAGAAACGGTCGTTACGGAAACCGTTGTTCCAACGACGACGGCAGTCCCCTGCCAGGAATGTTGCGAATACGTGCCGGTTTATCCACGTCGGCTCCCCGCGGCAATCTATGGCGTCCCGCGACCCATCGGCTATGGCGGCTACATGGTTCCGGCTCGCGCTCCCGGACGTTACTACGAACGGGGAACACGACGCCTGCTTCCCGATACAGGCTATACACTGCGTGGGCCACGGGATTTTGACGATCCCAATCCACGTCCGATTGGCCCGTGATTTCGTCCCCTGGAAAATTCTTCCCTCCTCCGCTGGAACTTTCCTTCCAGGCGGAGGAGTCCCTGAAAATGGTTTCCCGTCATGATGACCCGACCTGTCCGTGGATTTGATTTCACAGAACACATGCGTCTTCTTTGTGTGGACATGACGCAGCGCATTGCCGCGTTGAAGCACATTCAAATGAATCAGGTGGCGGTCGGTTTTTGCCAGACTCGTAAAGATGTGCGGCACGGTTTTTATGCCTCCCTGACCCCCATGCGTTTTGAGGCGGGAAGTCTGCTCACCCAGCGAAAAGGAAAAACCTACACCCTTCAACGGCTTTTTTCCCCGGACGGCGAAGAGATTCTCTACATTCTGAATTTTTACGTACCACGATTTCTCGACTCCCCTTTTCGGGAAAAACTGATTACGACGGTTCATGAATTACTCCATATCAGTGAGAATTTCGACGGAGATATTCGGCGTTTTGAAGGACGTTGCTATGCGCATTCCGCTTCTCAGAAAGATTTCGACGAACGGGCGGAAGAACTGGCCAGTTTCTGGCTCGCCACCCGACCTCCGACAGAGTTGTACGATTTCCTGCACGAAGATTACGACTCCCTGCAAAAACGTTACGGTCGTCTTTTTGGAAAACGTTTTCCCACTCCCAAACTGATCCGTCTACAGCAGGATATTTCCTGAGAGACTTTTTTCAGCCCCCTGCGATCGGCAACAACGTTTGCATATAATTTTGAAATTTATCCAGAAAATCCTCTGCCAGTTCCCGACTCATGGAACGAGAATCGTAGTGGAGCGTCCAGGCCATCTCGTTTGCGTATGTCGTCACGCAGATAGCCACGGCGGTCAATGGCCGAATGGGTGGCGCGCTTTCCACTTCTTCCAAAACCGCATCCCCCAAAAGGAGTTTCCCCTCTTGCGTCCGTGGAAACGCGAAACTCCGCTCGTCCCAAATACGTCCGACGTTGGTCAATACCATCGACGTCCAGCATTCCGAAAACCCCAAAATCGTTCGCAGATTTCCCATCACCGAACGGACCAGAATCGTCCCCGCCACAAGCAGAAATCCCAAATTCAGCCGTTTCACATCCAGCATTTCCCGGTGAATTCGTTCCAGAAAGGTTTTCGATGCCTGAATTTCCGAAATTTTTCGATCCAGAAAAACCATGCTGACCTGATTCACGGCAGGATAGTTCGCCACTCCCGAATGCCGCAAATTCGTTGGAACAGCAATCCGAAAAGGGCATTCTTTCCCTTCCCAGGCAGCTTCGGGATGTTCCTGACGCCACGCCTTCAATGCCAGATAGGATGCGTGGAGCAAAAGATCGTTCATCGTATATTTTTGACTCCCGCAAAACTCCAGCCATTTCCGCGTTTCCTCCCTGGAAAGCTGCCGGTGAATCATCGCGGGATAATCGGCCGCCACACTCTGAACCGCTTCCGAGGAGGGACGTTTCGCCAAGGGTAAAATCTTCCGAAAAACAAATACCAGGCATCGTCGTAATCGAATCAACGTCGTGCCCCAGATTTTACACCATTCCCAAACCGTTTTGCCATAACGGGAACGTTTCGACAACAGTCCCGCGTTCACCGGAACCACCTCTTTCCACGCCTCCAGAAAAATCCCCTGACGGCTGGCATAGTTCCTGAAAAAATCCTCCAAAAATCGTACCGAACCAATCGCATCGACCGCAGCATGATGGACTTTCGTCACCAAATCGCTCCGAATCACTTCGCCATTTTCGTCTTTCTCCTCGACCACCACCATCCGTAAAGGAGGTTCTTTCTCCAAATCCAGAGGAAAATGCGCTTCCTCAGGATACGCTCCACGACATGGCCCGGAAACCCAGTGAATCGCCACGCCACTCACATACGATACCGCTTTTCCCGAAATCACCCCTTGTCGTTCGGGAATCTGCCAGGCAAAACGGTCTTTTTTCCATTCCACGCAACGTGCCCGCAAAAAAGGATGGTGCTGGAGCGCCTCTTCCAGAGCCACCTCCACCACCGAATGTTTCAGCCCTCCTCGAAAACAAAGCCGAAAATAACAATCCATCGGATAACCCGCCGAACTGTCGAGGTACATATATTCCTCAAAAGCTGCCATCGGATAGATGTTATCCTTTTCCATACGCATTTCTACCCCCTTCACCCTGATAAAAAAAAGGAAAGTGACTCACTTTCCTTCTTTATCGGTTCCTGCTCTCTTTTTTTCTCTATTTCTTTCCGAAATCGGACAAAATTGCCTTTTTCGCCAGAAACATCATCAAATCCTTCGTCATCCGTGGACAGGGAAGGTCGCCTGCCGCGGCCTGAACATTTCGTGTGTCAAAATCAGGATCGTCCTGTAAATAAGGCTCATAAATCGCAATCTGCATGGCATAGTTTTCCTGAAACCAGTCTTCCGTCGCCACCATCGCGTCGTTTTCATCCGAAAATTCCGAATACTTCTCGACCGCTTCCTGGACGACTTCCACAAAATCCAGAATCAAGGGCGGGTTGGGATTCGTCAGATGATACGTCTTACCATGCCATTGCGGATTCCGAAAAATACGCATAAAAACACTCGCAACCCAGTCCACCGGCACAAAATTCTTGTGTTCCGAACCGCTCATTCCAAGCGTCACCAGCGTCCGAACACCTCGACCCACCGTAAACGGCATCCGTTTTGCCAGTGTGTGAGCCAACTTCAAAACCGCGTAAAACCCATGGTACGTCAACGTGTATCCCGTCTGGGAATCGCCGACCACAATCGATGGACGGTAGACGGTCAGAGAATCCAGAAAATCGACTTCCCGAACCATTTTCTCGGCCTGAAACTTACTCTTTTCGTAGTCGTTTCGCAGCGTCTGTCCCACATCAAAAGAATCTTCCAGAAACGCCTCGCTGGAACCGGCAATATAGGCTGTCGAAACGTAGTGCAGCGTCCGAATTCCGGCATTTTTACAAACATTCAGAACATTCCGCGTCCCCTCAATATTCGACGACCACGGCTCCCCTCCCTGTTTTCCATTGAATGTCAGACTTGCGGCACAGTGGATGATCGAACCACAATACTCCTTAAACCATTCCTGATTCGCGGAGCCCCAGGAAGGATCCGCAAGGCCTCCTTCGATCACTATCGGACGGGACAATTTCTTTCCAAGCTGATTTTCCCAATTCTGAACCAACTTTTCAATACGTTGTTGGGCACTTTCCTTCCGTGAACGTCGAACCAAAACCGCCACGGAATTGCCCTGTATAAGTAATTCTTTTAAAAGATAAGAACCTACCAAGCCTGTTGCTCCGGTGAGAAAAATACTCTGTTTTTCACCTTTGAGGAAAACACTTTGTTTTTCATGAGACTTCCCGGAACCTGTTTCTTCTTTCATTCCGCTCTCCCTAGAAACGAAATAAAAAACTCCATCCGACAGGAGTTTTTCCCGTTTACAACTCGAACTCTTCTAACAAAAATCAACCAGTTTTCCCAATTATCGGCAAAACTATCTTTTTATTATAGCAGATTCTTGCCAAGACTCAAAGGAGGGGGAATCTGGACAAAAAACAGGTATTCCCACTCTCCTTTTCTGTAAAGCTCCCGCGATCGGCAAATTTTTCGCGTTTTATTTCTTTTTCTTAAAATACGCGGAGGTGACATTTCTAATCACTTCGTTCGGTATTCCTGTATAAAAGTAGGCGGCATGGTTCGAGGTCGTCGAAATCGATAAAAGGGGAGGCGTTTCCAGAGGAAGAGGATTCAATTGCGGTTGGGGAAGTTGGGGAATATAATATTGTCGCAAATAATTGGCCATCAACTGTCCTTTGGCAACATCCACCTGCGTGGCACTGCGTAAAAGATGCTGTTCCGGGTGAACGACATCCTGGTAAATCGTCTCCCAAAGTTGATGCCACGTCGTATCCGGCATCGTTTGGGCATACCATTCTCTGGGAGGAAGCGGGACGGGAGGAATTTCTCCATTTTCATCCGGTGGCGGGGGCAAAAAGAGTGTCCGTACCCGTTCCCAATTATTTTTTGCTCTTCGTAAAACATCCTCATTTCCCGGCACGATCAACAAATGATGGGGACTCAGTACCAAAATGAAATTCTGACGTGCCAACAATGGTTTTGGGGGGCCTTGCTCTCCGGGAAACATCTCTTGAAAATCGACATTGATGTCACCATCCAACAGACCGCTGATCGACCCGCCCAGGAGTTTCAGAATCGTGAATTCTCCTGTCAAAACCAGAGGTTCTTTCGGAGGCACTTCCCCGGCTTGCGCCGCGCGAATTTTCCGCATCTGTTCCGTGAAAAAGACGAGATCGGAAATGTAGAGAGGATACCCTTCAAAATCGACCGTTTTCATCCCTTCCTTCTCACCCTGCGATTTTCCAATCAGTCCTCCCAGCATAGCTCCGATTTTCTCTCCCGTTCGCGCGGCACTTTCCGGGTCTGCCGGATTCAACGGAGGACGACGGCGACCCAACTGACGCTGCTGACGACGAACCGCCATGTTGCCCAGAATTTTCGCTCCCAATTCCGCCGCTTTCTCCGAGCCAATGTGGCTTCCAATCAACTGCGCGTTGGGAACGATCATTTCCCGAACAAACGCTTCCGAATCGTTCACCTCCAGGAAGAAACACCACGACTCCGCCAGCAACTCGTTCGTTGCCGGAAGCGCAAAGGTATATTCCACATGCCGAATCCGATGATAGGGGGGCTGGAGGGAGGCACTGGCCTTTTCGCTAACATCCAATTGCCCGGAAAGAGGGGAGGGAATATCCGGCACCACCTTCAAAAAAGCCTCCCGATCCAGCGTTACCGGAACCATCGGTGAACGTGGGTCTTGAATCTGAGCGTGCAGGGGGGAATCTGCCCGTGGAAAAACGGTGGCGGATGTCAACGTCGTCTCTTGGGCAATGTGCCAGTCCAGACGCAAACTTTGAACATTCCCGTTCACCCAATTCACCAGACGTGTCGCCCGATCAAAGTAATTTTCCGCAAAATTCAATTCCGGGTCTTCAATCTCCAACGACTTCATCGCCTCCGAAAAAACAGGGGCAAAATCGCTCAATGCCGCGTTGCCCAAAGCCACAAAATGCTGGATACCCAGTGGCGTAATTTCCAAACTCACATGCGGATGTTTCATTCCTGACGGCGTGAAATACCCTTTTTCCCGAAAGGAGGCGGATTGCCAAAGCTGTTCCAGAACTTCCCGTGGAAGAGGTTCCGAAAGGACCGCGTAGCCCTTGTGTGGATAGATCGTATAACCGGCGGGATACCTCACTTCCGAAATCGTTCCGTCGGGAATCGTTTCTCCCAACGCAGAAACATCCACGCCCAACGACGCTGCAAAATTACGATAATTCCTCACCGGGAGAATCATCATCATGCGAGGCACCGCTCCCACCGGAATATAGACCACGGCTGCCTGACGTTTC
Organism: Planctomycetia bacterium; assembly: GCA_030527185.1. Taxonomy (GTDB): domain Bacteria; phylum Planctomycetota; class Planctomycetia; order Pirellulales; family Thermoguttaceae; genus RGIG3701. Next base: position 119,363 of record JAUNBF010000002.1, read on the forward strand.
CGATCGACCAGCGAAACCGCCTTGCCGTACGACGACAGTTTCAACCAATCCAACGGTCCGAAAGAACCCATTCCCACCTGTTCCAACAGCATTTTCCCCCGTGCATTGAAATCTTCCACCGAGGAGACACGCACAATCATCAACGCAAATTCGGGAATCACCTCCTCCACCCGGTATCGCGGCTGGACGGCCAGTGGCGTATTCGAGGTTGGCTTTTTCTTTTTGCTTTTTTCAGAAGACACCTTTTTTTCCGGCTTTTTTTCTTTTTCCCCCGAACCCCACAAATCCAGAATCGAAAATTCCCCCGACACTTTTTTCTCTTTGGGGTCACTCACAGCCGGGGTTGTTTTCTTCAAATCTTCTTTTGGAGTTGCGGGAACTTCCGCAGCCGTGACGGGGGCTTCCGATACTTCGTTCTCCGGTGCCGTAATATCCCAATCGTCAAAAGAAATTTCTTCCGCCAAACCAGTTGTTATCCAAAAGAGAAAAACTACGTAAAATACGCTCCATAAATAAAATTTTCTCACCGTCATCCACTCCTCTTCCTTACTTTTTTTCAATCTTTTTTTCCGAAAAACATTCCCCCACTCTGGAAAATCTTTTCATCCCGACTATAATACATTAAAGAGATTGTTTCAATCTTGAATTCCCCTGAAAATAAAAAAATTCCAGGAAATATTTGAAAAATTGCTATGGATACTCCTTTCGTCTTTTTGCTCACGAAGAATGCCGCCAATCTGCGACGTTTGCGGCAAGTCCTGGAAACAACCGGGTTTTCCATCATCAGTTGTTGCTCGACCGGTGCCCTGCTATGCTCCTGCTCACGGGGAAATGGCTGCGTGGTTATTCATAGTACGGAATTTTCCCCCGAAGAGATTTCCAAAATTGTGCGTGAACTCCGAATGGCAGGATTTTCCCATGCCGTTTTGCTGGCAGAGCAATCCCCTTCCTTTGCCCGTGCCAGAATTTTTCAAAAACTCCCCGTCTGCGACTATTTCCAGTTTAACACATCTCCCAAAATTCTTCAAGACATTCTGAAAAACGCTTTTTCCTGGACGCGGACGCAGGGAAAACGGCACGTCCTCCAATTTCATTTGCGTCAAACCTGGGAGGAACTCGACCCCACACTCCAGACCATCCTCCGGCACCTCTACCAGGGAGCCACCAACCGTGACATTGCCGAACAGATGGCGGTGAGTATGCGGGTGGTGGAGCATCGACGCAAAAAACTTCAGGAAGCCTTTGGGGTCGGTACGTTTGCGGAGTTGATTCGCATTGCCACGGAAATTCTCGACGAAGAAATCATTCCTCCTTCGGCTCTCCACCAAAATCAGAGCGTTTCGTTGGAACGGTTTTCCACCCCCCTTTAAGAAATCGACAACGTTTGCCTGAAAAAAATCCCTTGCCATTTTTCTGCCATGGCAAGGGAAGTCTTTTTGAGAAAATAGCCTCTCCAATTCGTTCTCAACGGAACATCTGGGTGAAATAGCCTCCTGAGGCACCGACGCCGACACGGGAATAGCCACCCACCATGTTCGCGCGATGACCGGGACTGTTGATCCAGGCATTGTTTGCCGCAAGACCACTGCGCGACCCCATGTAGATATTTTCCGCTCGCGCACCACGGGCAGAATGCGTCTGTCCCCAAGGCGTGACGTGGGAGAAAAAGCGATACCGTGCCATATTGTTACTATGCCCACGGGCAGCCTGGCACAACCGCCAGTCCAGCAGGCACGGGAACAACCCACATCGCGCACGATACCGGTTCAATCCCTCAATGGCAGCATATTCCTGAGGGGCAATAAACGGAGCCTGTTCCGCGTTCAATGCCAGAATTTCATCCCGGTTGAGTCGCATTTCCCGTGGAATTTTCTGCAAAGCGGACGACGGATTCGCGGGTTTTTCCTCCTGAGCCATCGTAGCCAACTCCACCAGACAATGGAGAACTTCCGGGCGAAGATTCTTTCCCTCATACTTTTCCAGAATCAACGCATGGGCATCCTGCGGCAATAATTCCTCCGCAGGTTCCGCCAACTCGATCGGATTTTCCAAATCGGCTTCCGACAGAGAGACTTCTTCGATTTCCGGTTTGGCAACCGTTCGCTGCACCGGGGCTGAAGTGGGGGTGTAATGGCGACGACCCATACGCCGTCCCCATGCCTCGGACTGCATTCCTTCCATTCCCAGGCAAAGCAACAAAATACTCGATATTCCATACAGATACAACTTCGCTCGCATAGGAGACTCCTTTCTTTGAGGGTGGGGTTGATGAATTTTCAAAATCCTTTACACTCCTCCTGAAGGCATTTTCCACACGGAAAAAAACCCTCCAGAAAAACCATAAACCATGAACGAATCACGTTGGAATCCATCTCATCCGGCTTGACAAAAGCCTTGGATGACAACAGGTAAAAAGGATTGATGAGGAGACTTTTTCGGAAAAGTTACAGGAAACCCCTGCCGTCTGTGGATTGTGCCGAATCAGAAAAGTGGAATGATATACAGGGAAGGTGAACAACTCAAGAAGTATTACTTCCTATGATTATACTGGAACTTTCCTCTTTTTCAAGGAGGCGGAAAAAAATTTTCTTTTATTGGGCATAATTTTTTCTTTTTCAATCCATTGCCCCCCCAGCCTTCTGGTGTCCCATTCAGAAATTTTAATTTTGCATAAAATAGAGCAAACAAACAAAAAATGGAGTTCATTGTACATTGTTTTGAGACAAAATATGGGAAATGGATTTTGAGTGGGGATGTAGGGATACGTTTTCGGGATGGGATACGGGAAAATGAAAGCTCTGGAGGAATTTTCACACATCCGCGTCGTCAATACTGGGGTTGCCACCTGTAGATACGGCACTCATTCTCACCTCAGCAACAAAATTCGTGAGTGAGAGCAGCCATAGACCCTGTGCTTTCCATTTAAAATGACGAGAATGCCTAAAATAAATCCGTTAAATTTAAGA
>JAUNBF010000171.1 GCA_030527185.1 Planctomycetia bacterium
CCAGCCATTATTAAAAACGATTCCCTACCCATTTCCCCGGCGGAAATTTTTAGTGTCTATCCGTAAATAGTGGCAACTTTATTAAACGCAATCATCCCAGCGGCGAGGTGTAGGAGGGGGTAGTAGGATTTGTCGGTTTTTTCGTAGCGTGGGGAGAGTTTGCGGAAGCGTTTGAGCCAGGAATGGAATGCTTCGACAACCCAGCGACGGGCATGGAAGTTGGGATTGTGTTCCAGTTCACGCTTTTCCGCGTCACGGGAACGGATATTAGGAACGTAACCGGCAGCTTCGACGATAGCTTGGCGAACGACGTAACCCGTGTTCAGACAAAGGTTTAGGGAAAACACGGCATCTTCATCTGAGGACACGAAACGTTCCGCGAGCGAGGATTCCAGCATGACCGAATCATGATTCGCCCCGCAAACGACGATGGAGAGCGGGACACCGTGACCCTCCACGAAGACGCTGGTTTTCGCCCCCATTTTTCCCCCGATCCGTCGGGTTGACCCCGGCAAATTCCGGCGCGAAAGGTATTTTTTCTGTCGCGAGAAGTGCTTTAATTTGGCAGCCATCCGCCGACTGCCACTCCCAGTCGATACCCTCCAGTTCGTCAAATTTGTTCAACCCAGCCTCCCAAATTCGCTCAAAGAGCCAACCGCGTTCACACAAATGAAACCGTCTGTGCAACGCCGACGATCCCAGTCCGCCGAACTTTTCGCGTGGCAAAGCGTTCCAGATAGTTCCCGCCCGCAAGACGTAAACCATTGCAGCAAAACAACTTCTGTCATCTTCCTTCCGCTTCCGACCCCCGCCCGACTTACGTCTGTACTCACCGTTTTTGTCCCGACATTCCTCCTTCGTCGGAATCAACGCCTCCACCGCCCAAAACTCGTCCGATATTTCCCATGTATGCCTGCGTGCCATTCGTTTAGCCTCCTATACTCCTTATTATCGGAAATAATTGGGAGAATGCTTTATTGTTTTCGGATAAGTCCTAAATTTCACCGGTTTATTTTGGATATTCTTGTCATTTTAAATTGAAAGTACCGTGCCTAGCGTGCGTAGTTTGGGGAAGTACCGTTTTCGGCGGAGGAAAAAGTTTCGGCACTCTCTGAAAAAGTCGGAAAATTCAGAAAAATGGCGATTATGGAGTACTTTTTTCTGGAAAAATTGCCATAAGTGCTTGATGGGATTGAGGTTCGGTGAATGGGTGGGTAAAAAATGAAGGCGAATTTGGTTTGGTTTAAAAATTCGCGTAAAAGTTTGGAATGGTAATATTTTGTATTGGCTACGAAGACATGGATGATGGTTTTCGAGTGGTGACGTGAGATACGTTTTTTGAAAAGTTTAACCGTCGTTTGGGCGTTGATCGTTTTGGGAAAAGTGACGTAAGTCGCCAATGTGTCGATGTTTATGACGCCGTTGATGTTCACGTGCTGGCGGGAGCAATTCGACTTCAGTTCACGCTCCACGCCACGTCGAATCCAGCCGTACGCCGGAATGTGGTTGTGCTGCGGATGGCAACGGTCGCCGAAGTAAAAAACCTCGTTTTCGCCCGCGTTTTCAAGGAGTTGACGGTATTCCGCCATAAATTTTTTTGCTTTTCAACGTCCACTTTTCCCGGCACGTGCTTCGGTTTTTTATACACGAAACCGAGGTTGTGCAACAATCTGCACATGTGTGAACGCGACAGAATCGCGCCGTATGTTTTTTCCACGTGTCGCAAAATGACACTCGTATTCAAGCACAAATTCTTCTCCCACCAGGTACCCTCACCCTCCCCATCCTCCCCTACAACCCAAAAATCCCTTATTTCACGACC
>JAUNBF010000023.1 GCA_030527185.1 Planctomycetia bacterium
TTTTGTCCCGACATTCCTCCTTCGTCGGAATCAACGCCTCCACCGCCGCCCAAAAATCGTCCGATATTTCCCATGGGGCCGTGCGTGGCATTTGTTTATTCTCTTATACCCCTTATTATCGGAAATAATTGGGAGAATGTTTTATTGTTTTCGGATAAGTCCTAAGACTTTTTCCTCTGTTTTTTATTCTGACGAACGCTATTTTTGATATTTCTCAGTTGTCAAAATCTGCGTTTTATGCTATAAAACGCGACTTATCGTGTATCCCGCGTTTATTTTCCCGGGGCGATAAAAGCGGTCTGTTTTTCCGTCTGTTGACGGTACAATTTGGGGGAAAGGCCATACTCGGATCGGAAGGTGGTGGCAAAATATTCTGCCGAGCCAAAGCCACATTCCTGAGCGATCTGGCCGATTGTCCAGGCGGACTGTTCCAGCAGTTCTTTGGCTGCTTCCAGACGTATTTTTCGCAGGAATTCCGCGGGGGACTGGTTGGTATGAAGTTTGCAGTAGGTGGTAAACTGGGTGGTGCCAATCCCGCAGGCGGCGGCCATGGTACGGACTGTCCAGGGATGTCGCATGGCATTTTGGTCTTCCTGGAGACTTTTCAGGAACAGTTCCGTGGCACGGGAGGATGAGGAGAGGTTTTCATCCAATTCAACAACCTCTTTCTGAAGGAGTTCCAGGAGATTGAGGAGTAACTCATTGATGCGCACGGCCAGACGGGAAATCCGTTTGTCTTCCGATTCGGTTTCGACCGCCTCGGCAATTTTGAGGAAACTTTGTCGAACGGCACGATCCGCCTGAAGGACGGTCATCTCGTTCCACCGCAGCAGATATGTCAACGTCTGCAAATCTTCCGGTGTCAAGACCAGCCAGGAAGGCCATTTCCAGACCTGATTGGGATAGTGGACGCCGACATCGAGGATAATCCAGTGGAGCCGTCCGACTTCGAGGTTGGGGGAACCGTAGCGGTGCATTTGCCAGGGGCGGGTGAGGGTCAATTGGCCGGAATCGACCCAGTAGGGGGGCTGGTGATCGACGGCAAAGAACATTTTTCCGGTTTCCTGGAACTCGATTTCAAGTCCTTCGTGTCGGTGCCAGCCAAGTCCCCAGGTTTGCGGATTTTTGGCGTCCCAGTAACCGACGCTTCGCAGACCGGGAAGGGCCTCTTCGGGAAGTGGCTCTCCGGGATAGCAGCCGCGAGCGAGGGCTTTCAACTCAATTTCACCACGTTTGGCCGCTTCTGCCAGAGGTCCGCAGGGGCCTTGACAGGCGAGTGGTTCACGAATACGGATGTGGGTCGAGGTCAAAAGCATAGACATGATAATTCCAGGCAAAAAGGTTCCAGGGGACGTAAAAAATACGATTAACGAGGGGGAATTATCCCAAAAATTACAAAGGAAAAGTTCTTTTTTCCATCCATCTTCAATATACTTTACTTTTTCTTAAAAAACAACCCCCGAAACCTTCGATTTTATTCACCGTAGAAAATCGAAGGTTTTTTTCCTTGCAATTAGGTGGGAGGTGGTTTATACTGAAAGCATGGATGGAAAAAAGAGAGAGGATGGAAAAAAGAAAAGGAGTGAACGTGAAACGAAAATTTGGGAAGGTGATAACGTGGTTCTGGGCGATTTTCGGGATGGTTTCGGCAAGTGCGGGAGGTGATTTTCAGGTCGGTGTCACTTCCGTGGAGATAACGCCGCCGGGAGAAGTGGCTCTCTGGGGACAGTTTCATCTGCGGGTTTCCAAAACGCCGGAAACGCCTTTGACCGCGAATATTGCGGCTTTGCAGGCAGGGGAGACGAAAGTGACGCTGGTTTCGCTCGATTTGCTCCAACTCTCGGATGAACTTGTGCAGGCGGTTCGTGAGGCGGTGGGAAAAAAGGACGCGGGGATTCCTCAGGATTCGATTGTGATGGCGGCGACGCATACGCACACAGCGCCGACGTTGACGACAGGACGTAGTATGGAGCAATCCGAGTCGAAAGAAAAAGCTCCCCTTCCCGGCATGGCAGGAAATGAGAATTTGCTCACTGTAGAAGAAACAATCTCCTTTCTGGCCGACCGAATCAGCGACGGAATCGTGGCGGCATGGAAAAATTTGAAGCCGGGCAAAATGACGTATGGTCTGGATCGAAACAGCATTGGTTTCGGGCGGCGGGTGGTCTATGCGAATGGTTCGGCAGCCATGTACGGAGTGACGAATCGGGAAGATTTTCGGAATTTGGAGGGGATGGACGATGACGATGTGGGGACGATTTTCTTTCTGGATACGGCAGATAATCTTTTGGCCATTCTGGTGAATGTGGCCTGTCCGTCGCAGGTGGTGGAAGGGCGTCATGCGATCAACGCGGATTACTGGCGTGTCGTGCGGGAAAAATTGCAGGCTCGGTACGGTCAATCGGTCGTCATTTTGGGCACCTGTTCGGCGGCAGGGGATATTTCGCCACGTCCGTTGGTGCAGAAAAAAGCGAACGAGCGAATGCGGCAGTTGCGGGGAGTGGACGAGATGGCGGAGATTGCCCGTCGGATTGATCTTTCGGTGTCGCAGACGTGGGACGCGGTGCAAAAAGCAGCCGATTCGCAGCCGGTTTTGAAACATCAGAAGTTGCGTGTGGAGCTTCCGTTGCTGAACTTTACCGAAGCGCAGTATCAGGAAATCAAAAAAATGTACGATCATTACTGTCGGCTCGCGGCAGATGAAAAGACCGCCGGGCAGGCGTTCATGGGAAAGGCATGGTGTGGTTTTGCCCTGAAACGTTACGAACTTTTGCAGAAAAATCCCGACGCGGCATGGGGCGTGGAGGTTCACGTCGTGCGAATTGGCGACACGGTTCTTTGCACCAATCCGTTTGAGCTTTTCACCGAATACGGCATTCGGATGAAGGCTCGTTCGGCGGCGACGCAGACATTTGTGGTGCAATTGAGCGGTTTTGGGAGTTATCTTCCCACCGAGCGTGCATTGCAGGGAGGAGGCTATTCCGCCATTCCGCAGAGTTGCTTTTTCAGTCCGGCAGGTGGGCAGAAATTGGTGGACGAAACGGTGAAAGCGATTCAGGAAATGTTTCCGTAAATTTTTGTTTTCATTTTATATCACGAAAGGAAGAGATATGGTCAATCGACGAGAGTTTTTGAAAAGTACCGCGTTGGGCGTGGCTGCGAGTCCGTGGCTGGTTCCAGGGTCGGTTTTGGGAAAAGATGGGAATTTGCCTGCCAGCGAACGGATTGTGATTGCGATACTGGGCATGGGAAATCGTGGTCGTCACTCCTTCCAGGCGATGAAGCCACTGCCGGATCATCAAGTGGTGGCGATTGCGGAAGCGCGGCGGGATCGTGGTGAGGATGCCTGCCGAATGGTGGACAATTTCTACAAGGAGCGGCTCGGCGCGGCAGAATACAAGGGGTGCCAATTGTACGGCGACTTCCGCGACATCCTCCTGCGGGACGACATCGACGCGGTGTGGGGCACGGTCTGCGACCACTGGCATGGCTGTCTTTACAGTCGAATCATCGAGTCGGGGAAGGATGTTTACGGCGAAAAGCCTCTGACGCGCTGGATTGGACAGGGGGTGAAGGTCAAAAAACTGGTGCGTCAATACGGCACTGTCTTCCAGACCGGAACGCAGCAGCGAAGCGATCCGAAATTCCGGCTGGCGTGTAACCTGGCGCGGAACGGTTACCTCGGCAAGATTACGGAGGTGCAGGTGGCGGCACCGGGCGGAACGGCGATTGAAAGCGTGCCGTCGTGCGACCCGCCGGAAGGGTTCGACTGGGATATGTGGAGTGGGCCAGCCCCGTTGCACCCGTTCGACCCGCGTCGTGTGGAGTGGTTGGGGCTGTACATGATTGCCGACTACTGTGCCGGATTCATCACCAACTGGGGCGTTCACCATCTCGACATTGCCGGCTGGGGCGTCCCGGAAATCTTTGAAAAACCGTTCGACATCGAAGGAAAAGGGGTTTTGCCGACGCACGGTATGGCGGACACGTGGATTTCGTGGCAGATGAAAATGACGTATGACAGTGGTCTGATCATGCACTTTGTCAACTCCGGCAATCCGTACAAACAGGGTTGTCGTTTTATCGGCGACGAAGGGTGGGTTCATGTCAATCGTGGCGGCATTGAGGCGAGCGACCCGGCACTTTTAACCGTCCAGTTCAAGGATTCCGACCACCTTCTCCACGCCAGTCCTGCCTGGGGCGATTCCTACACGGCACACACGGCCGACTTCTTCCGCAGTATGCGAACGCGGCAAGACCCCATTTCTCCCGTCGAGCAAGGGCATTACGCCACGACATTGGGGAACGTTTCGGACATTTGTCTGCGTTTGGGGCGGAAATTGCGTTGGGATCCGCAGGAGGATGTGTTTGTAAACGACGCGGAAGCGAACGCCATGCGAACACGAGCGGAACGCAGCCCCTGGACGATGTAATTGATAATTGATAATTGATAAAAGCCGCGTAGCGGCGATCCAAAAATCTTTGGAAGGAGAGGTCTGGAGAGGATAACTCTTTCTATAGAAAGGTTTCCTCTCCACGACGGTGGAAGTCTTGACGGGAAAGCGGCTATCGGCTTGCCGCAAGCCGCGCTACACCTGGTACAAAAGACTTTTTCAAAGAGTGTTCAAATTACCAAACCTTTATATTTACGAGAAGAATCATGCGATATATCCAAATTTTAGTGACATTATTTTTCCTCACCTCCGTCCTCACCGCCAACGACTGGGCGACGACGGGCAAAGGGGGGAGTGCGGGAAATCTGACGACAGAAGAAATTCAACAAGCGTGGGCGGAAATGCCACGGTGGAATGCGGGGACAGATGCGAAGGCTTTGTTTGCGATGGACTGGATCGTCATTCGCGCCACGAGCGATCCGGCAACCCGGCAGGCCACGGCAGGGCGACTGGCGGAACTGCTGAAATCACCGGAGACGACGGCCAGTGCCAAAAAATTCATCCTTGCGAAGCTGTACCAGATCGGCACGGAATCGGAAGTCGCGGCGGTGGTTCCATTTTTGAACAACCCTGAAACGGTGGACGACGCACGGCTCTTTCTGGAACGCATCGGCACGGCAGAAGCACGGCAGGGTCTGCGGGAAGCGGCTGGAAAACTGGAAGGTCGGGCACTCATTGGCGTGATGAATTCGCTTTCGCTCCTGGAAGACGCGGATTTTCTGGAGACGCTCTCTGGTTACACCACATCGGCAGACAAAGCGGTGGCACTGGCAGCGTGGCGGGCGTTGGGGAACTACGGCAGTGACGCGGCAGGACGGCTTTTCCTCCGATTTTTGCAGGCCGAGAAGGGAAAGAACGTTCCGTTGGAATCCGGGGCGATTCGCTGCGCGATTTTACTGAAAGAGCGTGGAAATGCGTATTTGGCGGAAGCGATTCTGGATCAGATGACATTCTCGTATCGCGGTGAAGCGGCACGTCAGGCAGGTTGGCAGGCTCGTTGGGACGCGATGAGTGAGGCGGATCAGAAGAAACTGGCTCAGGAGTGGAAGAATTCGCCCGAAACTGCCAAACGGTGGGTGGCTTATCAGGTGCTGATGAAACAGGATTTTGGAAGATCGCAGGAAGGGAAAGGTTTTCCCGAATGGCTGAAGTCGCTGGAGTCGGACAACGTGCAGGCCGAGAAAGAAGCGGTGAGCTTTTTCCTCACGCAGCCGAAAGACGCGGTTGGCGGTTTCCTCTTGCAGGAGCTTCAGGGACAGAAAATTCCGTCGAAGAAAATCGTCGATTTGCTGGCACGGCTGAAATATTACAACGCGATTGACACGTTGGTGAACCTGGCGCGGAAGGGTGAGCCGGAAATTTACGAAGTGGCGATTTCCGGGCTGCGTGGGATTTGCGACGCGGACGAGCCGGATTTGGAACGGGTGTTGAAGTTGTATCTCGACGTGCAGGACGTGAAGCAGAAAGACCTCATCAGCCGAACGATTGCGGCCATTGCGGAAAAGAACCCGGAAAAAGCGCGTCGGGCGGACATTTTGCTTGGCTTTATTGAAAAAGATGGTCGAAAAGCGGAAGTCGCGTTCCAGGCGGAGGTACTCCCCATGCTGGGACGTTTGGGAACGGCGAAAGTCTTTGAAAAAGTGGAAGTTGCGCGGAAGTCGGAGCAGGAAGCTCTCCAAAACGCGGCGTGGCAGGCGTTGTGCAATTGGCCCAACGCGGAACATGCCGATTTGCTCTGGGAACGGGCGGCGGCAGGCGATTCAGCAGCTCTGCGAGCGTACATTCGCGTGATCACGATTCCGAGTGAACGGTCTGCCGAGGCGGTTTTGGCCGACTTGCAAAAAGCGTTTGCCAAGGCGGATTCCGTGGAAAATCGGCAACTGGCACTTGCCCGCGCGTCTGCGGTACGGTGCAAGGAGACCGTGGCGTGGGCGGCGACGTTCCTGGATGACGAGGCACTTTCGCAAGTCGCGTGCCAAACGATTGTGGAACTGGCTCACCACCGTTTCCTGCGACAGCCAAACAAGGCCTTTTTTGAACCCATTCTGGAAAAGGTGAAGGCGGTTTCCAAAGATGCGGAGATTCAACAGCGAGCGGAAAAAGCCCGACTGGGAATGTGATTAATGGATTAATGATTAATGCGGTCACGAATGCTGAAACCCCTCTCTCTGGGAGGGGTACGGCGTTCGTTGGGGCGGTTTGAAGAATTTCGAGGAGCGAAACATGTATCGAGGAATGGTGATTTTAGGAAGTCTGTTCTGGATGTTGGGTCCGGGATGTTGGGCGGCGGAGACGAAAGCTCCTGGATTTTACGTGGGAGCGGCTTCGTGCGACATTACGCCAGACGGTCCGGTTTCGCTTGCGGGGCAGTTTTACACGCGGATTTCCGAGGGTGTGGCAACTCCGATCATGGCCAATGTTCTGGCGTTGGAATCGATCGCGGCAGACGGCAAACAGGATCATGCCATCTGGGTCAGTCTGGATATTGGCGGCATTCCACTCATTTTCAACACCACGATTAGGGAAGCGTTTCGGGAAGCGTTTCCGCAACTGGATGTCAACAAGTTGATTCTGTCCGCAACGCATACGCACAGTGCCCCTCTTCGCGGTGAGGAGTTCAGCGAATTTTGTGCGTCGCGGGTGATTCCAGCGATAAAGCAAGCGTGGGAGAGCCGTTCGGCAGGAAAATATGCGTATGGGCTGGGTCACGCAGTCGTGGCGTACAACCGACGGGCGATTTATGCCAATGGCACGGCGGTGATGTATGGCAACACAAACAGTCCGAATTTCCGCGCGATGGAAGGGATGGAAGACCACGATGTCGGGACGCTCTTTTTCTGGAACGCGGAAGACAAACTGATTGCGATGATGGTGAATGTGGCCTGTCCTGCGCAGGAGATGGAGCATTCGCTGAAAATCGATGCCGATTTCTGGGGGCCGGTTCGGACGATGTTGCAAAAGGAGCATGGCGAGGATTTGGTCGTGCTGGGCGTGTGCGGAGCGGCCGGGGATATGTCACCGCATATCCGGTATCGGAAGGCTGCGGAAGAACGGATGCGGGCGTTGCGGAAATTGAGCCGGACGGAGGAACTGGCACGTCGGATCGTCCGTGCGGTGGAAGAGGTTTGGGAAGTGGCGGAAGCGACGCGGGAAGTCCCCTCCACGGTACGGAGTCTGTATCAGGAAATCGAGCTTCCCGAACGGAAAATTACGGAACAGGATTACAAAGAGGCCGTCGCCAACGCGGAACGTGAGGAAAAGGCTGCGGCAGAGTCGAAAGATGGTGACAAGTCGGGTCATTCCGGGAAAGCAAGGTGGCATCGGCGGATTGCGCAGCGTTGGGAGAAGCTGGCGGAAAATCCGAATCCGATGTATCCGACGTGTGTTCATGTGGTGCGGATCGGGGACACGGTTTTGTGTACGAATCAGTTTGAACTCTACACCGATTTTGGCGTTCAGATGAAATCCCGTTCGCCAGCCAAGCAGACGTTTGTCGTGCAGTTGTGCGACGGGCTGATTGGCGGTGGGACGTATCTTCCCTCCGAGCGAGCCATGCAAGGGGGCGGTTACGGAGCGGTCATTCAGTCGAACATGGTCGGTGCGGAAGGGGGGCAGATTTTGGTGGAAAAGACGTTGGAAATGGTGAATCAGCTTTTTCCAAGACCATGATTTTGAAAAGAGGTTGAAACCATCTAATTTTAAGGAGAAAAAATGTATCGAGGAATGATGATTTTGCTGAGCCTGATTTTGCTTTTGGGGCAACCGACCTCTGCGGCAGAACGAAACGCGGAAGCGAAGGCGGCTTTGGAGAAATTGAACTGGAAAATAACGGTTGCGGCGTACACCTACCGAAATTTCACGTTTTGGGAAACGGTGGAGAAGGTCGCGGATTTGGGCGTTGATTCGATTTATGGCTTCAACTTCCAGAAAATCGGCGGCGGACTGGAAGGGAATCTGGACCCGGCGGCGATGTCGGACGAAACGCTGGCGAAAGTGAAGGCCAAACTGGACGCGGCGGGATTGGATTTGGTGGCGTTGTACTACGGTGGCTTCCCGAACGATGAAACGGCGTGCCGGAAGATTTTCGAGCGGAGTAAACGGTTGGGAATCCGTTATTTTGTGAGCGAACCGCAACCCGAACAGTTGCCGATGTTGGACCGACTTGCCCAGGAGTACGGAATCATCGTGGGGCAGCATGGGCATGACAAGAAAAGCTCTCCCAACACATGGCATCCGGTGCTGGTTGCGAAAGAATGCGCGAAATACACACCTGCCATCGGTGCGTTCAACGACACGGGTCACTGGATTCGTTCGGAACTGGAGCCATCGGAAGGGGTGGCGATTTTGAAGGGTCGGACGGTCGGTTTCGACCTGCACGATTTGGATACGCACGGAAGGGACGTGCCGTTGGGAACGGGCGTTGGGAAGATTGCGGAGATGCTGGAAACGCTGGCGGCAGTCAATCCGAATCCGGTGCTGATCGGGATTGAGTACAACAGCAACCCGGAAAATCCGACGCCGGATGTCGAGCAGTGCTTGGCGTTTCTGGAAAAGGAGGCCGTTCGGATTGCGTCGCAACCACTGAAAAAAGTTCCACCACGGAAGAAACCCGGATTTTACGTCGGAGCCGCGTCGTGCGACCTCACGCCGGAGCGTCCGGTGTTTCTTTCCGGGCAGTTTCATACCCGAATTGCCAGTGAAGCGAGTACGCCCGTTATCGCCAATGTCGTGGTGATGGAATCGGTCGGTGAGGAGGGTTCGTCGGACTGCGTTTTTCTGTTGAGCATGGACACGTGCGTCATCCGTCCCGAATTTAATCAGGCATTTCGGAAAGCGTTTCGGGAGACCTTTCCGCAATGGGACGTGAACAAGCTGATTTTAAGCGCGACGCACACGCATGCCGCCCCGCATATTGGCGGGGACGGATATTATCGCACAGATCAGAAAGAGGTGATGTCGTCAAGCGAGTACATCGCTTTTTGCATTCCCCGAATGCTTGCCGCGATAGAAAAAGCGTGGGGAAACCGTTCGGCAGGGAAATATGCGTACGGGCTGGACTTTGCGGTGGTGGCCTGCAATCGGCGGGCGGTTTACGCGGATGGAACGGCTGTCATGTACGGCAATACCAACGACCCGAATTTCCGGGCGATAGAGGGGATGGAAGACCACGATGTCGGAACGCTCTTTTTCTGGAACGCGGACGACCAGTTGATTGCGATGTTGGTGAATGTGGCCTGTCCTGCGCAGGTGCATGGGAGTGTGCGGAAAATCGACGCGGATTTCTGGGCACCCGTGCGGACGATGTTGCAAAAGAAGTACGGCCAGGATTTGGTCGTGCTGGGGCTGTGCGGCGCGGCAGGGGATATGGCACCTCATATCCGATACCGTCAGACGGCGGAAGTGCGTATGCAGGAAATGCGGAAACTGGGACGAGCGGAGGAACTGGCACGACGGATTGTCGATGCGGTTGATCAGACGTGGGAAGTGGTCGAAAGAACACGCGAAAAACCGTCGATTTTGAAAAATCTCTACGCGGAAGTCCAGCTTCCCGAACGGAAAATTACGGAAGACGATTACCGAAAAGCCATTTCGGAAGCGGAGCGGCTGGAGAAGGTGGCGGCTCAGTCGAAGGAAGGCGGAGCTTACACGCAGGCAAAATGGCACCGGAATATCGCCCATCGTTGGGAAAAGTTGAAGGAAAATCCGAATCCGATGTACCCGACGTGTATTCATGTGGTGCGGATCGGGGATGCGGTTTTGTGTACGAATCAGTTTGAACTCTACGCCGATTTTGGTGTCCAGATGAAAGCCCGTTCGGCAGCGAAACAGATGTTTGTGGTGCAATTGTGCGACGGTCTGGTGGGAGGAGGAACGTATCTTCCGTCGAAACGAGCCATGCAGGGAGGCGGCTACGGAGCGGTCATTCAGTCGAACATGGTCGGTGCGGAAGGGGGGCAGGTTTTGGTGGAGAAAACGTTGGAATTGGTAAATCAACTCTTTCCGAAAAAGTAGTTTGTAACGAAAGGAAAACGATGAAACGAAGCCTCTTTTTTATGACTGGGCTGTTAGGATTCCTCTTTTTGCCGATGGCGGTAGGGGAGGAAACGAGTCCGGCAACCCAAGCTCCCGGATTTTACGTCGGAGCCGCGTCGTGCGACCTCACGCCGAAACCTCCGGTCGTTTTGAGTGGGCATTTGGCGACGCTGATTGCGGATAAGGTGGCGACACCGTTGACAGCCAATGTGATTGCGATGGAATCGATTGCGGAAGATGGTACGAACGATTACGCTATTTTCGTGACGATGGACACCTGTTCCATACGGATCGATTTTTACAAAGCGTTTTGCCAGGCATTTGAAAAAGCCTGTCCGCAATGGGATGTTCGCAAAGTCATTCTCAACGCGACGCACACGCACAATGCCCCGGATATTCGTGCCGACGGGTATTATTCGATCGGGCGGGACGATGTGATGAAATCCAGCGTGTACACCCAATTTTGCCTGGATCGGATGATTCCGGCAATTCAGAAAGCGTGGGAGAGCCGAACGCCTGGGAAATATGCCTACGGGCTGGATTTTGCGGTGGTGGCGTACAACCGACGGTCGGTTTTTGCGGATGGTCACGCGGAGATGTACGGGAAGACGAACAACCCGAATTTCCGAGCGATCGAAGGGATGGAAGACCACGATGTCGGGACGCTCTTTTTCTGGAATGACCAGGACAAACTGATTGCGATGATGGTGAATGTGGCTTGTCCGTCGCAGGAAAATGAGGGTCGTTTGGAGATGGATGCCGACTACTGGGCACCAACGCGAAAGATGTTGCAGAAAAAGTACGGGGAGGATTTGGTCGTGCTGGGACTGTGCGGTGCGGCAGGGGATATGTCGCCCCATACGCAGTACCGTCGCGGGGCGGAAGACCGGATGAGTTCGATGCGAAAACGGACGCGGGTGGAAGAAATGGCACGGCGGATTGTCGGTGCGGTGGACGCGACGTGGGAGGTGGTGGCGGGAACGCGGGAAGTCCCTGCCGTCATGAAGAACCTGTACGCGGAAATCGAGCTTCCACAACGGAAAATTACGGAGCAGGAGTACAAAAGTGCCCTTGCGGAAGCTCTGCGACTGGAGAAGATTGTCGCCGACGCGAAGCCGGGCGAGCAGACGGGAGCGTTTTCACAAGCCAAGTGGTATCGTCGGGTGACGGACCGCTGGGACCAGCAGCAGGAGAATCCGAACCAGGTGTATCCGACGTGCATTCGCGTGGTGCGGATTGGAGATACCGTACTTTGCAGCAACCAGTTTGAACTCTTTACCGACTTCGGCGTTCAGATCAAAGCACGTTCCCCAGCCAGGCAGACGTTTATCGTGCAGTTGAGCAACGGTCTGGTGGGAGCGGGAACGTATGTTCCGTCGAAACGTGCGGTGAAGGGAGGGGGCTACAGTGCCATTCCTCAGTCGAACATGGTCGGGCCGGAAGGGGGGCAGGTTTTGGTGGAGAAAACGCTGGAAATGGCGAATCAGCTTTTTCCGAAGAAGTAGTGTTGTAAGCATTCTTCTCCCTCGGAGGGTCTACCACAGGCAGGTGAGGAATCCATTTTTGATGAAAGGAAAACGATGAAACGAAGGATTCTGTTTTGGGTGGGAATGTTTTTCCTCCTCGTTTTGCCGGAAGTTGTCGCTGCGAAATCCCCTGGATTTTACGTTGGAGCCGCGTCGTGCGACATCACGCCGGATCGTCCAGCCACACTTGCCGGACAATTTGCCACGCGGATTTCGCAAGGGGTGGCGACCCCTGTCACGGCCAATGTGGTGGCGATGGAATGGGTGGACGCGGAAGGAAAATCGGACTACGTTATCTGGGTGAGTCTGGATGTGGCGGTGATTAGCCCGGATTTCAGCATCCCGATGCGGAAGGCTTTCCAGGAGAAATTTCCGCAGTTGGAGCCGAAAAAGTTGATTCTCTCGGCGACACATGCCCACAGTACGCCGAGCCTCACTTCCCGCGACAATTATCTCGTTCGTGATAAGGGAATTATGGCTTTGAAGCAATACGTTCCGTATGTCACCGAGCGAACCCTTCTTGCCATCGAGAAAGCGTGGGAAAGTCGAACGGCAGGAAAGTACGCTTACGGGATGGACTTTGCCGTGGTGGCGTACAACCGGCGGGCAATTTACGCGGATGGTCGAGCGGTGATGTACGGTAACACCAACGACCCGAATTTCCGGGCGATGGAGGGGATGGAAGACCACGATATTGGCTGCATGTTTTTCTGGAACGCGGAAAACAAGCTGATTGCGGCAATCGTGAATGTGGCGTGTCCTGCGCAGGAAAACGAAGGCTCCATGAAAATCGACTCTGATTTTTGGCACCCGGTACGAACGACGTTGCAAAAGAAGCATGGCGAGGATTTGGTCGTGCTGGGACTTTGCGGCGCGGCGGGGGATATGTCGCCACACATCCGGTATCGCCATGCCGCGGAAGAGCGAATGCGGGAACTGCGAAAACTGAGCCGGACGGAAGAACTGGCGCGGCGGATTGTTGCTGCGGTGGAGAATGTTTGGGAGGTGGTGGAGGAGAGACGCGAAGTTCCCTCGGTGATGAGACATTTGTATGAGGAAATGGAGCTTCCCGAACGGAAGATTACGGAAGCGGATTACCGACGTGCCGTATCGGAAGCGGAGCGTTTGGAGAAGGTGGCGGCCGAGTCGCAAGACGGCGGTGCGAGCAATGGCTCCTACTCCATGGCAAAATGGCATCGGCGGATTGCTGAGCGTTGGGAAAAACTCTCGACGAATCCGAATCCGACGTATTCGACGTGCGTTCACGTCGTGCGGATTGGCGACACGGTCTGGTGTACGAATTCGTTTGAACTCTACACCGATTTTGGCGTTCAGATGAAAGCTCGGTCGCCTGCGAAACAGACGTTTGTGGTGCAACTGTGCGACGGTCTGGCGGGCGGAGGAACCTATCTTCCGTCGGAACGGGCAATGCGGGGTGGCGGTTACGGGGCAATTATTCAGTCGAACATGGTGGGTGCCGAAGGGGGGCAGATTTTGGTGGAGAAGACGTTGGAACTGGCGAATCAGCTTTTTCCCAAAAAATAGTTTTTAATGAAAGGAAAACGATGAAACGAAGTTTTTTATTTTGGGCAGGGATGTTTTTCATCCTCATTTTACCGGGGATAACTGCGGGCGAAGAGGCGAGAACACCGGGATTTTACGTAGGAGCCGCGAAATGCGACATTACGCCGGATCGTCCGGTTCCGCTTGCCGGGCAATTCCACACACGGATTTCGCAGGGAATCGACAATCCCGTCATGGCGAACGTGGTGGCGATGGAATGGGTGGACGCGGAAGGCAAATCGGACTATGCCATTTGGGTGGGCATCGATACCGTTTCGATTCGGTACGAGTTCAACCAGACGATTCGCAAGGCATTTCGGGAGAAGTTTCCGCAGTTGGATGAAACCAAGCTGATCCTTTCGGCGACGCATACGCACAGTGCGCCGGGACTCATTGCGGACGATTATTACCGAATCAACCAGGAAGGGGTGATGTTGCCCAGTGAGTATATCCAGTTCATGGTCGGGAAGATGATTCCGGCGATGGAGCAGGCGTGGGAAGGGCGAACGGCAGGGAAATATGCCTACGGGATGGACTTTGCGGTCGTGGCGTACAACCGGCGGGCGATTTACGCGGATGGTCGGGCGGTGATGTACGGCAACACCAACGACCCGAACTTCCGAGCAATGGAGGGGATGGAAGACCACGATGTCGGTTGCATGTTTTTCTGGAACGCGGAGGACAAGCTGATTGCGATGATGGTAAACGTGGCGTGTCCGTCGCAGGAAAACGAAGGTTCCATGAGAATCGACGCGGATTTCTGGCACCCGGTGCGAACGATGTTGCAAAAGAAACATGGCGAGGATTTGGTGGTGCTGGGACTTTGCGGCGCGGCGGGAGATATGTCGCCACACATCCGGTACCGTGTCGCGGCGGAGGAACGAATGCGGGCACTGCGGAAACTCAGTCGCACGGAAGAGTTGGGACGCCGGATTGTCGGTGCGGTGGAAAGTACGTTGGAGGTGGTGGAAGGGACGCGGGAAACGCCGTCGGTGTTGAAGAGTCTCTATGCGGAAATCGACCTTCCCGAGCGGAAAATTACGGAGCAGGATTACCAACATGCCGTTTCGGAAGCGCAGCGATTGGAGAAAATTGCGGCTGAGGCAAAAGATGGTGGTGCTGGCGGACCTTACACGCAGGCCAAATGGCATCGGCGGATTGCGCATCGTTGGGACAAGTTGGCGGAGAATCCAAATCCGGTCTATCCGACGTGCATTCACGTGGTGCGGATTGGCGACACGGTCTGGTGTACGAATCAGTTTGAACTCTACACCGATTTTGGCGTTCAGATGAAAGCGCGGTCGGCGGCAAAACAGACGTTTGTCGTGCAGTTGAGCGACGGTCTGATCGGTGGTGGGACGTATCTTCCGTCCGAACGAGCCATGCGAGGGGGCGGTTATGGAGCCGTCATCCAGTCGAACATGGTGGGGGCGGAAGGTGGGCAAATTTTGGTGGAAAAGACGCTGGAACTGGTAAACCAGCTTTTTCCGAAAAAGTAACTTTTGAGAAAGAAAGGTAATTTCATGGGCAAAATTGCGTTGGGAATGAATCTGGAAGCGACACGCCATCACGACAAACCGTTTTTGTGGGGTTTGGATCGCGCGGCGGAGATCGGTTATGAATATGTGGAGCCGATGGTTCACTTCGGTCGGGAACTGATGTCGGAAGCGGGCTATTTCCATACCGTTTCGCTTTTTAACGATCCGTATGTCATGCGTCGGGAGTGCGAAAAACGGGGTTTGAAAATTTCCGGTTTGCAGGCACATGGCCCGCTGGGACGACCGGACTATCATGGCGAGTACCTGAAAATGGCGATCCGTTACGCGGCCGAGTGTGGCTCTCCGGTCGTCAATACGGACGAGGGAATCAAGGCACCGTGGACGACGAAACTGGAAGATATGGTGCTGATGCGTTATACCTTGCAGGAAGCGGCCTTCGTGGCGGAACCGCGTGGTATCAAGATTGGTCTGGAGTGCCATTCGCAGTATTCCAAAACGCAGGAAGGTTTGGACGAGATTTATTCGTTGGTGCAGTCGCCGTCGATTGGAATCAACCTCGATACGGGGAATGCGTATCTGTGTGGCGCGGACGTGTATGGTTGGCTGGAACATGTGTGCGATCGGCTGGTACACCTCCATGCGAAAGACATCTCCGTGGCGCATTCCGAAGCGGAGTTGGGGCAGGTCACGGGAACGCCGGTTGGGTGTGCCTGCGGTGACGGGATTTTGGACTGGGAGCGGATTATCAAGATTTGCCGCAACTGTCCGAACGATTTGGTATTTTCGGTGGAGTGCGGTTCGATAGAGGAAGCCCAACGCAGTTTTGAACACCTGTCGCGGTATTTGTAAACTTTTCAGCCGCAGAGCCACTTCAGGGATGAGGTGGCTTTCGGCACCCTTTTTGAAAAACAGGAGAAGTATCATGCGAACGCAAATTCATGACACCATTCCATATATAAAAAAATATATATATATGGCACTTGTATTTCCCGTAAGTCTTTACGCGGGAACGGTTTATCAAATAACCAGTAGCACTGGTACTTACACCACCCATACGAATGCCTGGCCGGACGGTAATATCACGATTCTAGATGGAACCATTGCGGTTGAGTCTGGGGAAGGTGCCTCCATCCGTGACTATCGCATTCCTGTTATTTCCCGAACCATTCCCCTTTATCTGGGCTACACGTTATCCAACGGCGAAGTCGTCCCTTCGACCACTGGTGGCTCCGTATGGTTTTCCGGGAATTATACAGCCGCGACGGGATTTTCCATCCATTCCTACGGTGGCTCTATCGTCCACGCAGGTGCTGGAGATATGACGGTAAACGTCTCGGCAAATATTGCTGAAAATGGATACCTTTCATTGGCTTGTAATGGTGGCGGCAAACGTCTTTTCCTCAACAGTCCAATTTCCGGTCCGACATCGGGTGCCATCTACGTCTCCACCGCCAATCAAAACTCTGGAGGAGGTACGTATAACGGAATCATCATCGGCTCTTCCGACAACGCATTTTCAGGAACGTGGCTGGTAGGAAAAGTTGCGACTGGCGAATCCCGCAACGCCCGCCTGAGAGTGACGGGGAAAAATGGGCTGGGGACTGGCTCCACTTTGCAAATCGGTTCCCCCTCCACCTTTATTGGCAATGGTGGTCCGGTTTCGGTGGAAGTGAAAGCGGATCAGACGATTGCCAATCTGGTCATCGATCCGCGCAGTTCGGCAGAGGGAACGGCCAGTGCATTGGTTATTGATCGCGGTTTGACATTTACCGTAACCGGAACGACGACGATCAACGGCGGTTACAATCCGATTGCGGTGGACTTGAGTGTTACTTCTTCCAACGCGACGACCATTTCACTAGGAGACCTGAAAATTGCTGGAAATACGGAAACATTTGAATGGTTCTCCCTTTCGGCCAGAAGCATGACGATTGACGCTGGCTCCCAATATACCGTCCACGGTGCCCGCGTCCACCTTGGTGAGGGTGGTTTGAACGTGCCTGCCGGGGCAACGTTAAAAGTTGGCCTTCAGGAGAATATGGCCGCCAGCCCTGTGGTGAATTTCACTTCCACGGCAGGTACGAAGGTACTCCAAGGCACGCTGAATGTGTACCACAACGGAACGATCAACCGCAGTCTGGAATACCAGCTTTCCAACGCGGACGTGACCGATTTTGCCACGATTCAAATCGATTCCGCCATCACCAACGCGGGAATGGGGCTGTTTTATCGCAACGGCAATACGGTTGTTTCGAGACCGTGGGTTTACGTCAACGGTGCCACTACGGGAACGGCCTGGAATGGCGACACTTACGGTGCCCGGGATGTGCGTGTGATTCAAACAGGCGAATCGGGTGGTTTTACGAGCAGTAATATTCCGAGCAATCCCATGCTGGAGCTTTATCTGGGATACAACCTTTCCAATGAATCACTTTCCCCTTCCAACGAGAGCAATCATGCGGGGAATGTCTGGATGAACGAAAACCTGAATCCGGGGCGGATTTTTGCGTACCGGGGGGGAATTTACCATGCCTCGGATGGCAATACCCTGAATTTGGGGGGCGAACTCATCCTGGCGAAAGACGCGGTTTTCGGTCTGGGAGCGAATGGCGCGAAGCGGACGTTGAATGTCAACACGGCCATTTTCGGGGATGAGACCGTTTCGCTTTCCATCACCACCGATACGAAACAACAGGGAACTTTCATCCCTGATCTGCACGTGAACAAAGTGGTGCTGAACTCGGAAAACAGCACGTTTGCCGGAACCTGGAAGGTAGGCCTCTCCGTAACGGACGTTTCCCGGGAAGCGAATCTGGAAATCCGGGGTGAAAATGCTCTGGGAGCCAATTCGACGCTCCAAATCCATTCCCCCGCCCCCAATACCGTCCCGGACAGTCTTCAGCAAGATTCTGGCCCGGTGACGGTCGATGTTTACGCTTCTCAGACCGTGAAATCGCTGGAAATTCAAGCCGACGCGGAAATGACGCTCCACGCAGGAACGTTCACCGTGCGGGAGTCGCTGAATATTCAGCCCGAAGCGGTGATTAACCTGGTTTTGGAAGACGCACTTCTGGAATTTTCCGGCCCAAATGGGACTTTTCTGGGCGAACTCAACCTTTTGTGGGAGGAGACCGCCGAAGTGGATGTTTTCAGCATCTACAATTTCCTGAAATCGGATTATCTGGGGGAACTGGCCGCGTTGGTGAGTGTACCGGATGCGTTTGCCGCGTTGGGAATGGGGGTGCATTACCGCGACGGTGCGTATTCCCTCCTGAACCCCGCCGCCGTGCCGGAACCGGGGACGTGGGTACTGTTGGTGTTTGGAATGACGCTGCTTTGGGTGCGGCAGCGCATAATAGCCGCGTAGCGGCGGACAAAAATCTTTGGAAGGAGAGGTCTGGAGAGGATAACTCTTTCTATAGAAAGGTTTCCTCTCCACGACGGTGGAAGTCTTGACGGGAGAGCGGCTATCGGCTTGCCGCAAGCCGCGCTGCGCCTGGGCGAGAGACTTTTTCAAAAAGCATTGGAATTTCCAACCTGTCGAGACGATGTTTGTTCACGGCTCTTTCAGGAGAACACCTACTTATCCTCATGAATCAAGGAGCAAAACTATGAAAAATCGTGGTTTTACGCTGGTGGAACTACTGGTAGTGATTGCGATTATTGGAATGCTGGTGGGGTTATTGTTACCAGCCGTCCAACAGGCACGGGAAGCAGCCCGAACGATGCAGTGCAACAATCATCTGCGTCAGTTGGCACTGGCAGCGTTGAATCTGGAATCGACGAACGGGCACTACCCGACGAACGGCTGGTTTTTTGAATGGACGGGCGACCCGGACCGTGGCTTTGGCGGGGAGCAGCCGGGTGGATGGGCCTATTCGCTTCTTCCCTTTATGGAACAGACCGCCCTCCATCAATTGGGCGCGGATGGCCAGCGAGATACGGAAACGCCGCAACAACTCAACGGCGCACGCGATCGAGCGATGGTACCGTTGAGTTTTCACTACTGTCCATCACGACGAACACCTGTTCTGCGTCCCTGTACCATACCGCGTAATTCCAGTGCGCTCCCGGATAATCTGGGAACGAAAACCGATTACGCCGGCTGTCGGGGAAGCCTGGCGTGGTACGACTTTCGCAGTAAGGAAGGCCCGTATTCGCTGGCTGCGGGGAATAAGCTGACACAAACCAACGGTTGGGAGTCGGCCTCGTTGTACAATGGCGTCTGCCAACGCCGTCATGCCGTGACGATGGCGGAAATTCGCGACGGTACGACGAATACGTATCTCTTTGGGGAACGCTATCTGAATTCCGATGCTTACGAAAGTGGTACGAACATGGAAGACAACGAAACGGCCTACGTCGGACAATGTGGCGATACCGGTCGTTCGACGAACATGCCCGAAGACTGGCCGACGAAAAACGCTCCCCGACAGGATCGGTGGGGCTACGAGTCGAACGGCTCTTTCGGAAGTCCCCACGCGGGCGCTTTCGGCATGGCTATGTGCGACGGCTCCGTGCAACGTATCAGCTACAGCATTGAAATCGAAATCCACCGGGATTTGGGGGCACGGAACGATGGCAATCCGGTTCAGATTCCTCAATAAAAAAACGTCGCTGCGGCCAGAAGAAAATCTGTTGCGACGCATTTATACTTCATTCACTTTGAATTTCAGGGAAACGAAAAAAAGCCCCTCCCTCTGGGAAAGGCTTGGGGAAGTGAATCCGAAAAAACTCAAGTGAATGGAGTATATTTCAATAATTATCAACGATCAATTTAATAAAGCACTATTCTGGAATTTTCGCAGGCCGTCCATCGTTACGTGCTCCCAAGAGAGCGTGCGTTTCAGGATCAATGGAGTACGAAATCCGTTGGACGGAACCGTCGCACATCGCCATTCCCAACGCTCCTGAATGGGCACTGCCAAAAAATTGAGAAGAATCGGAGGCATAAGAGGCACGATCCTGAATCGGTGGGAAAGGAGAGAAGGTGATGTTTTCCTGAGTATTTTCAATCGTGCCGCACGAACGGTGAGTGTCGCAATCGGCTCCGACGTAAAGAGATTCATTATCGCCTCCGGTACTGACGTCAAATTCATAATTTTCGGGAGCAAGATACTTTTCACCAATCAGGTAAGTATTCGTCGTTCCGTCACGGATTTCGCCCAGGGTAACTTCACTGCATTCGTAAATAACGCCGTTATGTTTGGATCGTGTACGGTTTTGACTTTTCATTTTTTCGTATCCGTCGGGAATATTGCTGGGATAGAAATTGGAATAAGACGTGCTGTTGCGTGAGCCGTAATTGGCTGCGTAGTCTCCTTTGGCAACGTAAGTACCATCGGCATTGGCAGGGACGGCATTGGCAGGATAACTCCCTGACTGGTAAGTTTTCGGCGTTCGCCGCGAAGGACAATGAAAGACGGCCACGGGCGTTTGGGTACGAATTCCCGACTCGTTCATATACGTTCCACTCGGATTGTCCACAACTCCGTCCGAACCAAGCTGAAAAAGAGCCGTTTGTTCCAGATAGGGCAAAAGAGAATACGTCCATCCACCCGGTTGAGTAGCCCCAAAACCAGCATCGGGGTCGCCTCCCCACTGCCAGTTCCAGCCGCCCGACGGATATTTCCGTGACGCGCTTTCGTGGTTCATGCACGCCAAACCCAATTGACGCAGTTGATTGTTGCACTGCATTGTCCGAGCCGCCTCACGTGCCTGTTGCACTGCCGGAAGCAGCAATCCCACCAGCATTCCAATAATCGCAATCACCACCAACAGTTCCACCAAAGTGAAACCTGAGGGATTTTTTCTCTTGCGGAGGAGATTTTCTACTTTATCCCCCCCCCCCAGTTTGACATTCTCAAGACGAAAACTGCGTTCATTTGTCGATCTCCTTTTCCAAAAACAATCTCTCAGGTCCCCATGACCTGATTTCTCCTTTCAGTATAATATTTCTCCCACCCTTTTACAAGACCTCCCCACCCCTCTTTTTTCATTTTTCCGAGGGGAATATAGCTACCAGCTTCTCCGTGGGGGGAGGATGGGACATGAACTGACGAGAATGGGGTGGGGGAAGTATTCGGGAGAGAGAAATTTTTTGTACATCCGAAAAGAGGAGAGAAGTGTCTGAAAAGAGAAATATTTTGGAAAAAATAAAGAGAAAGAAGCTGTTTTTTGGGAAAAAAAAGAGTCCCCCAACTTGACGAAAAAGGATGGGAAGGATACAATAAAAAATATCCATCAAGCTATTGAGTCGTTTCCGATTCCCCACTTTGCGAAAAATTCCTCCAGAAGAGAGCGGAGACAAATTATTACGGAAATTCAACGAATATTTTCAAACAGACGAAAGTCGACATTGAAATTTTATATTCCGATATAAAAGGAAAATTTTCCGAAAATCCCCCTTTGTTCACGGTGATGGAAGTTTTTTAAGAAACATTTTTCCTAAAAGGGAATTTTGTGGAAATGGACTGGACAAGAGTTTTTTCCTGGAACTACCACCCACAGCCGTTTTCTGAGGCAAACCGTTTTCCACAGGAGCGATGAGAACGTTTTCTGAATCCTGGAATTCAGGGAGCGTGAATCTGGAAGTTCCAGGAAAGAAGGATATTCGCAAGTTGCGACGACATATCGTTTTTCCCTGGCGGACAACCTGATCCAATCATCAAAAGTATTATTATCGATATTATCAAAATCAAGGAGACCATTCGGTATGTTTACCAACAGCAACGTTTTGTATGATCGACGTGTCAACAATCTTGTGGAGCGGGCTGGGGAAGCTCGCATCATTTTTCCTTCGTGGAAAGGGAAAGAGGAGTGCTGGTTATTTCTGGCAGCCCACGATGACGACATTGTAACAGGAGCAGGGCTGACACTCCTGGCAGGTTTGGAGGAGAAAGCGGACGTTCATGCCGTCATCACCGCCAACGGCAATATGGGTTACTGTCGTCCTGAGTATCGTGAAAGTATCGCGTCCATTCGCCGGGAAGAGGCGTTGAAATCGTTCCGCCTTCTGGGGCTGGATCAGGAAAAAGTCCATTTTCTTGATTTTGATGATTGCAGTTTTTACCTCCAGGCAGGCCGTCGTCTGGTGAGCGACTCGTTTGCGTCGTCCGCGAATACGGTGATTGCCGGAGCGACCGGATTGCAGAATTCGTACACATGGATATTGCGGAAAGTTCGTCCGACACGTGTTTTCTTCCCGACGCCGACAGACATCCATCCCGACCACCAATTGGCGGCGCGGGAGATGATAATCAGTCTTTTCCATGCTCAGGGGGATATTTGGCCGGA
This sequence comes from Planctomycetia bacterium, assembly GCA_030527185.1. Classification (GTDB taxonomy): domain Bacteria; phylum Planctomycetota; class Planctomycetia; order Pirellulales; family Thermoguttaceae; genus RGIG3701. The sequence goes on from JAUNBF010000023.1 coordinate 22,372, forward strand.
ATTAGGACCGAAATTGGAGGAGATTCCGTTGCTTTACGAATACTCGACGTACAGTGACTTTGCCACGCAGCCGACGATGCGGATTCGGGCGACGGATACGTTGTGGAAGAAGAAGCTGGCGGGAATTAAGGCGTACAAGAGCCAGGAGCAGATCGAGATGCTGATTGAGCTTCAGAAGAAATCGGGTGCGCAGGAATATTTGCGGGAAGTCCAATTCGACATCCTGGAACCGCACAAGTACGACCGTCTGTTTGGCTGAAAAGCGGTCGACGGCCTATGTGGAACGATTGGGAAGGGGGTGTTTTCGCCCCTTTTCCATGGAGGAAGGCTAGGAGTCAGGCAAAGACAAACGAGTCAGGAAAGGGATTTCGATGACAGAGCCGAAATATGCGCCGACGTACGTGCGTTTGAGTGAAGAGGAAATTCGACGGCAAAAAGAGCAGGAGATTCTCGATTTGAGTATTGCTCAGATTGGACTTCTGGTTCGGACGACGAACTGTCTGGAATCGGAAGGGATTTTTACGGTACGCGATTTGCTGAAGTGTCCTCCCGAACGCCTGTTGAAGATTTCCAATTTTGGGTTGAAGACATTGGATGAAGTTTACAAGGCCTTGGAGAAGTATGGTTTTCAGCGTCGTTCTCAAAAACGGCCGGAGGAATCCGCACATCAGGATTAGTCAATGGTTCATTCCTGGTTACTAACGAAAAAACGTGGCAACCGTCGCACCGATTCCCGTTTTTGGGGTTGGATGGCAGAGGTTGGCTTTGCGACATTCTGTATTTTGGCTGGTTTTCTGGGCATACTTTGGATTTTTGCGCTTTATATCCTGCCAGAATGGCGGGTGCGCGAACACTACCAGCCGGTTATCTGTACGTTGGAAGATGTGCGTGTGGTGAAAAAGGCCTTGTTTGCCCAACAAATTATCACCCCCGAAGCAGAGCCAGCCACGTTTTTCAACGAGGAAGAAACGGCCCCGACAGAAGAAAATCTCTCGGAAAAGGCTCCAGGCGAGGAGAAAAATCCTGCTTTTCCCGCACGTTCCGGCATTGCTCAGACGCAGTTCGTGCCGGAGTTGCTTTTTGGATATGAAGTGAACGGAAATACCTACCGCAGTTGGACGAAGGGATTCCATTCGATTTCGCAACCTGGTTTTGCCACGAAAAAAGAAGCGTTGGACTGCCTTCGGGAATGGAAAAAAGGGGAACGGTATCGTTGTTGGTACGACCCGGAAAATCCCGACCATTTGGCAGTGGGACAATATTGGTCATGGGAAAATATTTTCGCGTTGCTGATTCCCTTTTCGCTGTTGCTGATTGGAACGGGAGCGTTGTTCCATTCGCTGTTGTCGCCGCACTGGGGTTCACGGGAGTATTCCGCGGCTGTGGCACAACGTGTCACCCATTTCACACCGTTTGAAGAAGGAGAGAAACAGGAACCTTACCCCACCGTTCCCGACGGGGCCAGCATTACCGACAGTCCCGGCGTTCGTCTTGCCTACCGTCTCCCACGAGCCGATTCTCCGGCATGGAATCTGTTCTGGTTGGGCGGAATGGCTATTTTGTGGAATCTGGTGGTGTTGATTCACCTCGGACTTTTCGTAGGGAGCTGGAGTGACGGTTCCGCGGATTGGGTGCGGCTCTTTTTCACCCTTCCATTTGCGTTGGCTGGTATCGGGCTACTTCTCTGGACGGTCCGACAGTTCCGCCGAGCCACGACTATCGGTCCGACATTGGTGGAACTGGATCGTTTTCCCCTTTCTCCTGGTGAGACGGTACGTTTTCTGGTCTCTCAGGGAGGGCATTGGAAAGTCTATTGGCTTAACGTCATGCTGGTATGCGAGGAGGAGGTTGTTTTCACCCACGGAACCAATACCCGCCGTGAGCAACAACGTGTTTTTCAGCGACAACTCTTTTGCGAGGAAGGTTTTGAAATCACGCGGGCAGAACCGTTTGAAGTGGAGTTTTCCACCACGATTCCTGCCGACGCGATGCACTCTTTCGTGTCGCCGCACAATCAAATCAAATGGCAAATCATCGTTCAGGGAGCCGCGGCCAACTGTCCCGTTTTTGAACGTTCCTTTCCTCTGATTGTCACTCCTGGTGCCGGGTTCAATGGATAATTGGTAATTATTGGTGGACAAGGTGTATTTTCATGTATGGGGAGGTGGAGTGATCGTGCAGGTCATAACGAAGAAACGTTTCATTCCCATCATTCGCAATGCAACAATAAATGGAAAAAGTCATAATTTGCGGCCTGGAAGAAAAAATCAGAAATTTCAGGAATATTTTGCCGAAAGAAAGAGGGAGGCCATTCTTTTCACCCCATGGGTTTGGGAAGGGGGCTTTGCAGAGGGAGGAGTATCAGGCGTAGGAGAGTTCTTCCCCGGACGTGAGGAGCGTTTTTGGAAAGACTCTCGGAAACAGATAAGGCTGCGATTGCATCATGGATAAAAGAATCTATCGAGTTGTAACACAGGGTGTGGATGGAAATATTCTTACGGAAGATTTTGACTCCATCGAAGACGTCAAACGTCGCTATCGGCAAAAGGGGACGGATGATTGTACGATGATCAAGCATCTGAAAAAGTTGCCTGTTTTTGAAGGTTTGATTGGTCCATTACCGGAAGGTCCCTTCATTCGCTACGAGTCGAAGGCCGTTTTTGAACTTCTGACACCGAAGTGGCATACGGTGATACCCGTGAAACGGAAAAGGAAATCGTCCTAGAGAAGATTTTCCAAAGTTCTCTGCCGTCCCAGGGAATAAAGGGCAGTTCTTGGGTAAATCCACGTGATGAATCACGTTTGGAGTGGTCTTTTGTGGTTCTTCCGGTTTGAATTTTGGTGTATCGGCCTCCCCTCGTTGCGAAAAAGGGAAAGACTTTCTATAATGAGTTAAAAGGAAGTAAAGAAGTGCCGGAAGTAAAGGATGGTTCTGTGATGCGTTTGAGAGTAACTTTGTCGATTTTTGCGATTTTGGGGATTTGCCAGGCCGTGGCAGGTCTGGAATTGGACTTTTCAGGAGTAACGCCGCAACAACGGGCGGAAATGAGCCATTGGGTGGAACGTTTGGGAAATCCCTCGTGGCACATTCGTCGTGAAGCAGGTGAAAAACTGTTGGGATATGGTCTGGATGCGTTGGAGTTGCTCAAAGAGGCGGAAACGGATGACGACCCGACCGTCGCTTCCATGGCACGTTTTTATTCCGGCCTTCTTTCTCGCGGAATGGTGCGAATGACCGATTCGGAAGAGGTGAAGGAAATTCTGGAACGCTACGGGGAAAGCGATTCGCAAAACGCGGAAATCATCCAGAAAATCAGTACTCTTTCTCATGAAGTGGCGATTCCTCTCCTGATGCGGATTCTGATTTATGAGACGCGGGAAGAATGTGTGTTTCAGGCCGCATTGGCAATTTTGTGGAAACTTCCGCACGCAACGGTACTGCACCCGATTCCGTCGCCGATTCCTGGGGAGGGGGAGAAAAAACCTCTGGACGAAACGGTGATTTTGACGCGGGACGACCTTCCAGCCGTGAGGGCCTTGCGGAAGGCGTATGTGGAGCGGATTTACGATGCCCTGCCACGTGAAACGTTCAAGAAACAAGGTGTCCAGATTTTGAGAGACCTTCTGGAATTGGAAATTCGCCTGCAACAAAACGAGGAGAAAGAGGAACTCTCACAGAGAGTCTTGCTGGCTCAGTGGTGTCAGATCCGAATCCAGGAGTTTCAGGCCATGGTCGAGTCGCTTCCTCCTGGCAACACTCTTCGGACGCGAAAAATGCAGTTATGGCTCGATTATTCGTACTGTGTGGGGGATTTGCTGGCACGTAGGAATCAGGCGTCACTGCATAAAAAATGGACAACCCGCGTACGGTCGCCCAACATGAGTCATCTGGCTGGTTTTTTTCGGAATGATCAGGAACGTTTTACCGATCTCTTTTACCGTATCCAGTTGATTGAAAAGCTGGCGGAACGCGGGCATTGGAGCTGGAGTCACGACGAGGCAGAGTATCTGCTCACGACGATTCAGCAAGTGGAAGTACCCCTGGCATCTTCGCCGTTGGCTAACCTTTTCCATTATTGTGGTAATCATCAGCGGGCTGCGGAACTCCTTCAGCAATGTCTGCGGAACGTCTTGATTCTCAATGCCATGGAGCGACTTGGAATTCAGGAGCTGGACTGGGAAGTGCGTGCTCAATATTATCTCGCGTGGCAAGCTGGCGTCGAAAACCAGGGTGACAGGCAGAAGAAAATCTTGCGGGAAATTTTGGAAAAAGAGCCGTTGGAAGCCGATTCGTTGATTCTCTCTTACCGGATTGCGGAGGCACATTCGGACACGGCCTGGAAAGAGGAGACGGAAACGCGAATCGAGACTGCCCTGGATGAAATCGTGAAAAAAATCGACGATTCCGTCACCTCCGATAAGGCTCAAAATCAAAATCTTTTCGCATGGCTTGCCGCCAATACCCATCGACGGCTGGACGAGGCTCTGGACTACGCCAACGCGGCCGTGGCAAGTTTCCCCGAATCAGGAGGGATTCGTGATACGCTTGCCCATGTACTGTTTGCCCAGGGAAAGATTCAGGAAGCGATTGAGCAACAAAAACAAGCAACCGTTTCCCGTCCTTATGATCTGGAAATCCGTCGCAATTTATGGCGATTTCAGGATGCCGCGACTACCGGAATCAATCCATGACTGGCATCGAAGACCAGGATGTTCACAACACTGCCATCCGCACTCTTTCCGTCTGGCCGCGAACCGGACGGTGAAGAGCCTGGATTGGCTGTTTGGGCGACGCTTGCGCGATTTTATTCATAATTGCCGCACTGTTTCCAACTCCATTACCTCGTGCGAAACGACGACGGAAATCGGTTTGACGGGGGTTTGGGGAAGATACGTTTTTCGTTGGAGAAACTCCTCACGCTTCCCCTTGTTCCAGTTCGCCACGGGACGAAAATAACCGACGACTCGGGAATAGACTTCTGTTTTTTCTCCGCATTTCATTTTGAAAATTCCTTTCCGTAAAGTCCGCGAACATGAGCCAACGTGCCCAGTTCCTGTGAAAATTGAAAAAGTTGGTGATCGGTATAGGGGGGCAAAACCTTGAGCGACTCGTCGAGAATATCGACCTCATGGAATGGCTGCAAATGCCAGTGGGAAATGCCCAGGGCGAGGAGTTCGTCGCGCATTTCCAGCAAATCTTCTCTGGAAAGATACGCCGGGTGGACGGTGGTGCGAACGTCGAGGAAAATCCCCGCTTCGACCAACATGACTAGCGTCTGCTGCACTTTTTCTGCCGCGTGAGGTTGCCCCAGCGTATCGTATTTTCGGGCGGGGAGTTTGTAATCAACACCAGCGGCCTGAATCAGGTCTTGGTCCAAAAGTTCCCGCACCCGTTCGGGAAAAGTGCCATTGGTGTCGAGCTTGACCGCATATCCCATTTCCCGCACCCCTTGCAAAACTTCCGCCAAATCGTTCTGCAACGCAGGTTCCCCGCCGGAAAAGACCACGCCGTCGAGAAAATTTTTCCGCACGTCGAGAAACTGATAAAACGTTTCCAGCGAAATCCGCGGCTGGCTCTGCGGGTCGACAATCAGGCAGGGATTGTGGCAAAAGGGACATCGCAAATTGCACCCTGCGGTAAATACCACGGCGGCCAGTTTGCCGGGATAGTCAATCAGGCTGAAGGGGACCAAACCACGAATATCCATCACTCACTCACCTCGCACGGGCACTGCGAATGGACGCCAGAAAGGTAGCCATGAATCGGGCAGATACTGAACGATGGTGTGAGCGTAAAATACGGCAACCGATACCCCGTGGCAATCTTTTTCACCAGCGACGCGACAACCTGCGGGTCGTCCATTCGCTCGCCCAAAAAAGCATGAAAAACCGTCCCTCCGGTATATTGACATTGTAAGTGATCCTGCAAATTCAACGCCTCGAAGAGGTCTTGCGTGTACTGCACGGGAAGTTGGGAGGAATTGGTATAATACGGAATGGAGTCCCCCGCCGTCACGATTTCGGAATACCGTTTTTTGTCCTCTTTGGCTAGTCGGTAACTAGTTCCCTCGGCAGGCGTCGCTTCCAGATTGTAGATATGATCCGTCTCTTCCTGATAATCTTGCAGCCGCGACGACATTTTCTCCAAAACGCGGTGCGCAAAAATCTGGCCGTCCGGCTCCGCAATGGAGCAGCCGAGAAAATTCCGGCAGCACTCATTCATCCCCACCAGGCCGATCGTGCTGAAATGGTGTTCGAGCGTCTCCAGATACGTCTTGGTATATGGCAACAACCCACTTTCAAGATGTTTCTGGACGATCTTTCGCTTGATTTCCAGCGACTCTTTCGCCAAATCCATCTTTTCGTAGAGCGTGGCAAAGAATTCGTCCTCATTTTGAGCCAAATAACCGATTCTAGGCATGTTGATCGTCACAACACCAATCGAGCCGGTTTTTTCGCCTGCTCCGAAAAGTCCGCCCGTCTTGTTGCGGAGCGTTCGGATGTCCATTTGGAGACGGCAACACATCGACCGGACGTCTCCTGGCTTGAGGCTACTGTTGACGAAGTTCTGGAAGTAGGGAAGTCCGTATTTTCCGGTCACTTCAAACAGAAGTTTGGCATTTTCCGAATCCCAGTGAAAATCTTTGGTGATGTTGTACGTCGGGATGGGGAAGGTGAAAATGCGTCCGTCGCGGTCGCCCTGTGCCATGACCTCCAGAAAGGCACGGTTGATCATCTCCATTTCCCGCGCAAAATCTTTGTACGTCGCGGTATCGTGGGGCTTGCCACCCACAATGACCGGAGCGTCGCGTAAATCCTCCGGTACCTCCCAGTCAAACGTCAAATTCGTAAACGGCGTCTGACCCCACCGACTGGCGATGTTCAGCCCGAAGATGAATTGCTGGATGTTCTGCCGGACTTCGGTGTACGTGAGGTTGTCGAAGTGGACGAACGGTGCCAGGAGCGTGTCGAACGAACTGAACGCCTGTGCCCCCGCCCACTCGGTCTGGAGCGTGGAGAGAAAGTTGACGATCTGCCCCAACGCCGTGTCAAAATGTTTCGCGGGAGCAGCACTGGCACGTCCACCACTCCCCTGAAAACCACGTTCCAAAAGCTCCCGTAAACTCCACCCCGCACAATACCCCACAATCCCACAGGAGAGGTCGTGCAGGTGAAAGTCGCCGTTTTTGTGAGCGTCGGCAATCTCTGCCGGATAGATATTCGCCAGCGTGTAATTCGCCACGACCGTCCCGGAAATATGGTTCAGCAGGCTTGCATACGAATAATCCGCGTTGGAATTCTCGTTCACCCGCCAGTCGTCGTGATGAATGTAGTCCGCCACCAACGACTGAATGTCCAGCATCAGCCGCTTCGCGTCCCGCAATTTCCGGTGCTGCTCCCGGTAGAGAATGTATGCCTTCGCGGTCTCCAGATAATCGTGCTGAATCAGGCTCTTTTCCACCATGTCCTGAATCTCTTCCACCGTCGGAATCTGATCGAACTGGAAGAATTGATGTTCCAAACTCCGGCAGGCAAACTGGCAGACGCACTCCGCCAAAATCCGCAACTTTTCCGTACTCTCCCCGGAAAAATTCGTTGCCTGGAATGCCTTGAAAAGGGCCTGTTGGATATGTTGCGGCTCAAACGGAACGACACTCCCGTCCCGCTTGATGATCTGTCGGGGTAACGTAGACATAGTACCTGAAATAGGGTGAATGGCTGAAAAACAACATCTCCGTCCGTCTCCCACGCGAACAGCGACGATTTCTCGATTCCAGGTAGGTCTTCTGACTTGTACGGCTTTTCCACAGAGCAAACCTTCTCGCACAGCATTCTGGCAATGGTCTTTCAGAAAGCTCTGTTCTCGTACTCACAGCGGCGGGGACCGTTCCGGCTTCCGCGTTTTCAACGCCCGGATTCCCTGTTACAGAAGGAGGACAGTATCTCTCCCTCTCACCTGTCGAGGACTTCCCCCGGCACCGTTGACTTGAGCCAACCATGCCAGGGTCAAAACTTCGTCTCTCAATATAGCATTTGCTTCCAACTTGTCAAGAGATTCTTTCCCTGGAAAACCGTTCTCTTCCCCCCCTTGTTTTCCGTTTTTATGGGAAAAACAGGAACGAACAACGCCGAAAAATTTTTTGAAATTTTTGGGAAAAAGGGAAATTTTACTTTTCGTTCCTCTATCCCAACACCGCATATCTTGGGAAAATTCCTCCTGAAACCACCATATCTTGTGGTTTCCCACAGGGGGAATGCTTGGGAGAAGGAATTCTATTTTCTGACAAAACTTGAGAAATCTTAAGAAGATGCCGTGAAGCCATGGCCGAAATGACAGGAAAATGAAAGGAGAGGCAACGTGTTGCCTGGACAGCTTACGGTGCCCGGCTATATTATTCGACCAGCCCCACGAGCGGGAAAAAAAGGCGACGCACAGGCGGAGAGACGCTGAGGGGGAAAAGGGGGTTCAGCGCCTTGGGGAACCTGCACGTCGGCCTCAAAGGTTGGTTTTCCTGGGGGAGGGGTATTTCCAGGATAAACCTGTTATACAACAACCCATCGGAAAAACGCAGGAATAAATTGAGTATTTTTGGAAATTTTTTGAAAAAGGGACTTTTCCGAAAAAATTTTCAATGTTTCCGCTTTTCTATTTTACACACGTGGGCTACCCGCAAGGATTTCGGGAGAAGCGGAATCGGCATATTTCTCGAAATTCTTCCGAAACGCTTCGGCCAACTTCAGAAGCGTCGCGTCGTAAGCGGCCGTATCTTCCCAACCGTTGCGGGGAATGAGGACTTCTGCCGGAACATCTTTGCACCGCGTGGGAATTTGCAGCCCGAAAACCGGATCGGTCACGGTCGGCACTTCAGCCAGTTCACCGGAATGAATCGCGTCAATCACCGCGCGGGTATGTTTGATCGACATCCGTTTTCCGATGCCGTAGCCACCCCCCACCCAGCCGGTATTGACGAGCCAGGCACGACTTCCATGCTCCTTCATCTTTGCCGCCAGCAACTCGGCATATTTCGTCGGGTGCCAGACGAGGAACGCGGCTCCGTAGCACGCGGAAAATTCCGGCACCGGCTCCTTGATTCCCACTTCGGTTCCGGCCACTTTGGCGGTGTAGCCACTGATGAAGTGGTACATGGCCTGCTCCGGTGTCAGGCGACTTACCGGCGGCAAGACACCAAACGCGTCGCATGTCAGGAGGATGATATTTTTCGGATGCCCTCCCCAGGCGGGGATTTTGGTGTTGGGGATGTAGGTCAGAGGGTAGGCCGCACGGGTATTTTCGGTCAGCGACTTGTCGTCGTAATCGACCTCACGGTTCTGCGGGTCGGCAATCACATTCTCCAAAACGGTGCCGAAACGAATCGCGTTGTAAATTTCCGGCTCGCTATCCTTGGAAAGGTGGATACATTTGGCGTAGCAACCCCCTTCGATGTTGAAAACCCCTTCGTTGGTCCAGCAGTGTTCATCGTCGCCGATCAGTTTTCGGTGGGCTTCGGTCGAGAGCGTGGTTTTGCCAGTTCCCGACAGTCCGAAAAAGAGCGAAACATCCCCGTCCGGTCCCTCGTTGGCCGAGCAGTGCATCGACAACACACCCTGTTTCGGCATGAGGTAATTCATGATGGTGAAAATCCCCTTTTTCATCTCCCCCGCATACTGCGTTCCGAGAATGACGAATTCGCGTGCCTGGAAATTCAAACTCACACTCGTTTGGGAGGTATGCGAACCAAGTTCCGGGTCGGCGGGAAAGAGGCCAGCATTGAAAATGACGTAATCCGGCTCTCCGAAATCGGCCAATTCTTCCGCCGTCGGCATAATCAGCATGTTGCTCATGAAGAGGGCATGGTACGCTCGCGTACACAAAACCCGCACCTTCACACGATACTGCGGATCCCATCCGGCAAAACCATCAATGACGTAGATTTTCTGAGCGTGATTCAGAAAGTCGATTGCCCGCTGCCGATTGTGTCGAAAGGAGTCGGCGTCGATTTTCATGTTGACGTTGCCCCACCAAATATCCTCCGACGTAAGCGTTTCTTCCACAACACGTTTATCCTTCGGACTACGCCCTGTTTTTTCGCCCGACGTGGTCATCAGTGCCCCGGTAGAAGAAATCCGGGCATTGTCCGATTGCAACGCATCTTCATAAAGATGGGCCACGGCCGGGTTGCGTTCGACATTGGTTTGTGTGATTCCGTACTGTGAAAGATTCATGATAACAATTCTCCCTAAAAGGTGTCGTTACTCTTACCGTCGATGACGTACAAAAGCCATCTCTCAATCCATCCACGTTGATGAATCTGCGGCCCAAGAGTGCTATTCACAAAGAGAGATGGTCACTCTATAGTCTCCCATTATGAATATAACAACGTATTATTAACAAATTTTCAACTTTTGTATAGGGGGTACCCAAGGTGATGGAATAAGCACCCAATCTTGTCAATTTAACACGTGGGGTATGAAAACTGGCAAAAATACAAAAAAATTTTAAAAATATCTCCCCACTTTCCCATTTTTTACTTGACAACGCGATTTTTTAAAGTAAAATGGAATTGTTGGAAAGCTGGATGATGTCCAGAAGATGTATTTTCAGACAGGAGAAAAAAATGAAACGGTTTATGGATCCATTGGCACCTTCACATTGCGCGGGGGGGGGGGGATAGGCAAAGTTCACGTCTGGCGATTTGTCTTTTGTTTCGCGTTTCTTTGTGGAATTTCCACTTCTGTTTTCGGTATCGAAAGTTCTTTTAAAAACATGGGGGCTCAGTTTAATTTGAACGAAACTTCCGTGATGGTGGGTGCCGATGGTCAGACGGTGAGTGCCTGGAACGATGCTTTGGGAGGAAGCATTTCCTTCGTAAAAAACGATTCCTACGCAGCTCCCACGTTTTCTTCCGAAAAGTCGATTGGCGGATACGCGGCGGTTTATTTTTCTACAGATTCCGTTCAGCGTTTGACGTCAGCCGATTCCTTTCCCGTCGCCCCCAAAACGATCTTCATCGTCAGTCAAAATGATGTATACACCAGTGTTGCGGAAGTTTTCGGTGTGGAAGGTGAAGATCGAGGGATTCGCACCAATGCACCAGGTGGGAATAACTACTTTGGTTATGGCAATGGTGGTGCCTTGGACTATGTTTATCTGTCAAGCGGAACCTATTATGGCACACTTGCGGTGAATGGGGAAACAACGCCGAATGTGGATGGCAGAAGTGTTGGTATCGCCCCTCTGAATCAATCTCTTCTCGTTTCGGCCAGAGGAGCGGAGGCGACCGTGAAACAAATGAACGGCCAGAAGCTTTCCATCGGTTCGTATTCGACGTATGGACGTCGTTTTCGGGGTTCCATGACAGAAATCGTGGCGTTTGATTTTGCATTGACAGACGTGGAAATGAAGGTTGTCAATACACTTCTGGCTACCAAATATGGCTTGAACATGAAGGCGGGGTCGGTTTACGATTATGCCGCTCCAACACACACGAAAGGCTTGTTTTATCTCGGCAAAACGGCTCAGGAAGATGCGGATGATGCCGATTATTTCAACGTTGTCTCCAATGGCAGTTATGGTTTGACGCTTGATTTTAAACGAGCTTCCGGCAGTGGGGAAATTTTTGTGGACGGGAATGGGATTCTGGTGGGGAACAATTCGCTGGAAGAGATTTCCTGGGACAATTCCGAAACGAATATGCCGGAAATGGTGGCCGCCAGTCGGGAATGGTTTGCCGATTCGCTCGATTCGGGTGAGTTGTTCATGGAGATTGACGACACGCTCCTTACGCTGACGTTCAGCGACGAATTGGCCGGTGGCGACACGCTTTTGTATCGTTCCACCGCCAGCGAAACCTACTCCGTTTTCGACAAGATTCTGGCCGTCGAGTCGGGAGACGGAACGATTTCCTTCACGCTCAGAGCCAGCGATTTTGAGTTGGGAAAATTCTATACGGTAGGCCACGTCCCGGAACCTTCCACCGGGATATTGTTCCTCGGTTTGTTGGCAGGCTGGTTCCTGATTCGCGGAAAGAAGAGCCATGATGTTTAAACGTGCTTTTACGCTGGTCGAACTTTTGGTGGTGATTGCGATTATCGGCATGTTGGTAGGCCTCCTACTCCCCGCTGTCCAACAGGCACGTGAAGCTGCCCGAAACATGCAATGTCAAAATCACCTGGCGCAAATTGCCAAAGCGACCAATGTTCACATGACGATCATCAGCGGTCGTATTCCGACGGGTGGCCTCAGTTGTAATTATCTGGGAGATGCCAACCGTGGGACGGGAGAAACGCAACGCGGCGGCTGGCCGTATTGTTTGCTCGATTATCTGGAGCAGTCGGCATTGAAAGATACTTCCGTGCAAGTCCGAAGTACGACTCCTTTGCCGATTTATTATTGTCCGTCGCGCAGAAAGCCCACGCTCTATTACACATACGAAAGAAGCATGACGGTGGAACATGCGGATGGAACGTCCGAAACGGCCAAATGTCCCAAGTATTCCGCGAAGATTGACTACGCCGGAAATTGCGGAAGTGCCAACGGTGTGGCCAACACCAAGGAGAGTGACGGCCCCATTTTCAATCGCCAGATTTCGCTCCAGGAAAGCGATATTACCGACGGACTTTCCCAGACCTGTTTGATTGGTGAAAAGTATCTCCGTTCCGAAGTAGCTCTTTCCGAATTCGATGATTCGGGAGACGACGACCCCTATTCTGCCGGATTCAATCATGACAGCCTCCGATGTTACGGAACAGGGAAGTTGTGGATGGATCGATCGGGATATACGCAATACGATATGTTCGGCTCTGTCCACGCGGGCGGCATGAATATGTCTTTCTGCGACGGCCATATCTCCCGAATGTCTTACGATACAAACTCGCAAACGCTCTTCCGTCTGTTGAACCGCCAAGATGGAAATATTGTGGAAGTGGCTCCCTGACCTGTCCACTTGACAAGAGAGTAGGGATAAGTGATAATGAATGGTTCTTGCGAAGGAACCCTCCCCCCTTTTTGGAAAGGAAAGATCATGATTCAACGTGTTTTATTCAGTTTACTGTTTGTGTTGCTTTCCTGTCCCTGTCGGGGGGAGTCGATGCTGGATTTGGCAGACCCGACCCAACTTTCCCAGCCGCAAGGGGTGGGGTATCCGTCGAGAGATGAGAATGTGGATATTGCCCAGGGATTCGTCACGCCACCAGCAGGCTACGGGGAAGTGCCGTTCTGGTGGTGGACGGGAGACCCTCTCGACAAAGAGCGTCTGAAATGGCAACTGGAGGAGCTTCACCAAAAAGGAATTTCGGGCGTCCAGGTCAATTATGCCCACAAAGATAAGGAAAATTGGGCAACTTTCCCCAATTCGCCGGAGATTTTTTCCGATGCGTGGTGGGATTTTTACACCTTTGTTTCAGCAGAAGCGAACCAACGCGGTATGGGAATCGGGCTGAGTACCTACACCCTCGACTGGCCGGGAGCGAAGAATCTGTTTCAGGAACATGTTTACAATGCTCCCGAATTTTACGCGAAAAGTCTCCATGCCCATCCGATTCGCCCGATCAAAAAGGGGGAGACCGTTACCGTTCCACCGGAGGAAAAGGAGATTGCCATTGCCGCCTTTCCCACGCACGATGGTAAACTCAACGCGCCCGGCAAACTTCTGAAACCGGGACAGCCGTTTACCGCTGCGTGGGACGGGATTCTCTGGCGGCTTTCATGGAAGGAACGGCCTGGGACGCTCAACCCCATGCACCCCGGTTCCGGCAGGCGAGTTCTTGAAAAATTCTACCAGCCATTCGTCGAACACAACGCGGGCAAAACGCACGATGGACTGAACTATTTTTTCAACGACGAACTTCGTCTGGGAGTTTCCGGCTACGAATGGTGCGACGATTTTGCGCAACAGTTCCAAAAATATCAGGGTTACGACCTTTTGACCTGTTTTCCCGCCCTCTTTACCGATATGGGAGACCGAACGGCCAAAATTCGGATGGATTACCGCAACGTGCAATTGCAATTGACGGAAGAGCGGTATTTTCAGCCGATTTTTCACTGGCATTACGACAAAGGGTTGATTTTCGGCTGCGACAACAATGGACGAGGAATGCATCCTGCCGAATATCACGACTATTTTCGAGCCTGCCGATGGTACACGGCTCCGGGACACGACACTCCTGGCGGCGGAGCCAATTTCATCAAAGGGAAGGTCTCCAGTTCCATTGCCAGTCTCTACCACCGACCCCGTGTCTGGCTGGAAGGGTATCACTCGCTGGGGTGGGGAGCCACTTTGGATCGGCTCATGGCGGCCACGAACGAGAATTACGTTTATGGCTGTACCCTTCTGAATCTGCACGGCCTTTACTACACCACCCATGGAAGTCATTGGGAATGGGCACCCCCTTGCTACCATTTTCGGATGCCGTACTGGAAGCACATGGGAACCTTCCTGAAATATTTCGAGCGGCTCTCCTACGTTCTGAGTCAAGGAACGTGGCAGTCGGAAATTGCCATCATGTATCCCACGTCGCCTCATTGGGCAGGTTTGGAAGAAAACCAGAAGGAGGCCACGAAGCTGGCTTTCAACGCTGCCCAGACGATTTACGCGACAGGGCGGGACATCACGTTCCTGGACGACCAGTCGCTGTTGCGAGCCAAAATTCAAAACGGGAAACTTTGCGTCAGTGGGATGGAATTCTCGGTTTACGTACTTCCGGGTGTGGAAGCGATTCGTTTCGATGTGCTGGCGAAACTGCGGGAATTTCAGAAGGGGGGCGGAACGGTGATTTGCCTGGGAAAAAAGCCACGGATAAGCGATCGGACAGGAGCCAACGACCCGGAAGTGGAGAGATTGGCCGATACCCTTTATGCCGAACAAAAACCGTTGGATGCGTGGCTGCCCGTTCTACCGCAGGACGTGAAGGGGGAGCAGCCGGTCAAGTACCTGCACCGCCGAATTGGTAAACGGGACGTCTATTTTGTGATGAAAGCGGCCAAAGATTCGGAGCTTTCTTTCCGGGTGGAGGGGATTCCGTCACTCTGGGATGCCATGACGGGAAAAGTTTTGCCGATGACGGTCACGAAAGTAGAGAACGGCTATACGACTGTCGTCATGCCGCGTGAGTCACAGGAAGCGACGTTGGTGGTGTTTGAGCCGGGGAAACCGGTAATTTCCCAGCGTCGTCCTGCCGAGGCGATGGAAAAAATGAAGATTTCCGGGCCGTGGCAGTTCCAGCTCCTGCCAACGATGAACAACCGTTGGGGCGATTTTCGGCTGCCGGTAACGGAGGATAACCGAATCATCGGTGCGGAAGCGCGACAGGTAACGCTCGTGGAAAACGGCCAAACACGAACCGTGACGTGCGGTTTTGGTACCCAGTTCCAGCAGGCGGACGGGACGCCGTACACTTTCTCCTGGCGATGGGGTGTGGAAGGTGATCCCGGACATCAGGGTTATCATGGTTTGAAGGAAAATGTGACGGATCATTTTATTGCCCTGGGTGCCAAAAAGGAGGGAAAAAACGAAACGCTCTATGTGGAAGAAAATCCCGCGAAAACGTACACCCTTTCCACCCACGTCCGATACCGGGGAGCCGCCACGATTCAGTGTGGCGGGAATTTGCCGTCGGAAGTGCGACTGGATGGAAAACGGTTGCCCGCAGACGTGAAAACGGTGGAGCTGAACGGGAACCTGCAAACTTTGCAATTGGTTTACACCACGGCAGGACGGGGATTTTGGTTCCTGGAAAAAGGAGACGTTCCCCGACGTTCCGCCCAAGGAGAAAAGAGCGATATTCCGCCCGCGAACCAGACGGGAACGCCGCTTGCCATGCAATGGTACGATGTGGATTACGTGCCCTTTCGGGTACCTCACGCGGAAAAGGTGGAGTTTCGTTTTGCGGCTCCTCCCGGACTGAAAGGCTTTGTGCTGACCGTGCCGGAAGTCTGTCAAATACCACCGCTCTCCCCAGGTTTTACCATCACCGAAACACCTCCCCAACTCCCGAAAACACGACGTTTTGTCGCGGTGGCCCATGCCGTGCGGGAAAAGAAATCGGAAGTCGTCTTGACCGCCACGCTTCCCGAAGAAATCGAAGGGGGGGCATACTTTGCGGAACCTGTGGTATTCCAGACCGAAGTGGGAATCGTTGACGAACTATTCGACTGGTCTGCCCCAGGGACAGGATTGGAAACGTACTCTGGGGGGGCGATCTATACGAAAACCATCACACTCACCCAGTCGCAGGCCGAACAGATCCGCGAAATGGAATTCGGCCACCTCACAGCCACCGCGGAAGTTCGTGTCAACGGCCAACCGGTCGCCGTTCTGGTCGCTTCCCCATGGAAATGTCCCTGCGAAGGCTTTTTCCGGGAAGGGGAAAATACGCTTGAAATCGAAGTTTACAACACGCTTGCCAGCCACTTCCGCACCATTCCGTCCCGCTACCGTGGCGATCCGAGGAATGCCGGACTGCTCGGTCCTGTCACGTTGAACTGCCAAAAAGGGGAGCCGCGTTAAAAAACATTCGGAATCCACCACCGGGCTTTGTAGAACATCGCTCCCTCCCGGTGCGCAAAAGGCGAGAGTGGAATGTTCAGGTACGAGACCGTGGGACTCCACCAATCGACCGTCGGCGAAAGGACAATCAGCTTCCCATCCGGGGAAAGGGAGATGCTCTTGATCCGTTTTTTATCACTCAGGGGAATCAGCACGCGGCTGGGGATGTCGAAAACGGCAATGCCCACCCCCGTGACAAAAAGGGCATGCGTCCCTGGAATCGGGTAAAGGTCATGGCCGTATTCTGCCAGCGTACCTTCCAGAGGAAGCGAGTATTCCTTGGTGAAAGCGGGTTTTTCCTTGTCGAAATTGTAACGGTACGCGGCCAGTTCCGTGTAACCCAAAACCCAGAGCCGCTGCGAACGACTGTCCCACACCATGCCGTGCCCACCGACGATCGGGTATCGTTGGGAGAAAACTTCCGGCCCGGTAAACGTTTCAGGAACGGCATAAACAGTAAAAAAACCGGCACTGGAAACCGAAACGATATTCCCGTCGGGAAGCAACTCTGCCGAATGAGGATTCCCGTCCGCATAAGCATAAAAAAGCGTTGCTTTGTCCTCCAGACGTACCAGTGCCACACCATTTCCCGAAGCGGTCATCAGAAGATGCGACGTTCCCAGTACCGGTTTGCATTCGTCAGGATGGCTGAACCAACGATAATGTTCCGGGCGAATTTGCGGCGAATCGCTCGGATGCCACTCCCACAGAATCGACGCGGGATCGTTCCAGTCGGAATTCGGCTTGAAAATCAGGACTTTTCCCGAAGCCTGTTCCGCTCCCACCACGGGATGGGCGGCAGAACCGGTCGGTACACTTTCGGACTCCACCTGTTTTCGGATTCCGTTCAAAACTTTTGCCAATTCGGGCGAAATTGGCTCTGTTTCCGCTCCTGTCAGGAGGGAAAATGTTCCCATCGATAAAAATAGAAAGACGACTCTTCTCATAAAAAACCTCATTTGTACAGGATTCATGGGCGGCACGCTTGTGCCAGGGCAAGGAACTGTTATTATATCTTCCAGATGTCCTTTTGACTACCCCCATCCTCTAATTTTAGGGACACGGCCTCCTCTATTTTTGCTTGCCATGGTGCCGTAATTTTAAAATACGGAATTTATTTCTTTTGGGAAACCCTTGCTATTCCTCTCAAAACTGGTACAATTCATTTTATCGGAATTTTTTGAAAAATTCAAAAAAAAGGATAAATCATTCTTTATGGTAGACAAAAATGTCCGATGTATAGAAATACCCGTTTTCCTTGCCATTGGATTGCGTTTGGGAGTTGCGTCCATGGGAGTGGCTCTGTTTCAGGGGGATGGCAGAGAATTCTGAAAAAATTGATGGAAAACGGCGTCGATTATCAAAAATAAGAACAAGTCCTATAATTTTGAATAGAAATTTCCTTTTGGGAGTTCAGGAATGGCACGAAAACGGCTTAATTTTCGCTTTTTGTTGATTCTTCTGGTAACTCTGTCCATTCTGGGCGGAGTTGGCTATGGTGTCTGGGGTTTTAACAAATCCCGTATTGTCGACAGTTTTTACGATCGTGGCATGGCTACTTACGAAGCTGGCGACAAAATCGGAGCCATGGAACTTTTTGGAAAGTACCTGGCAGGAGGAAAGGATACGGAGAAACGAGCCAAAGTCCTCCGTTTGATGGCATTTTTCCATGCGGACGAGTTGGAAACGATTGGCGTGGGGAGTGCTTCAAAACTGGAATTTATCCAGCGAGTGATTCAGAACGCGCTGGAGTTGCACCCCCGCGACCCGGAATTGAAAGAGGCGATGGCGAAGGCCTACGGGAAAATGCGAAAATACACCCAGGCCTCGCGACTTTTCGACGAACTTTACAGCGAATTTCCCGAACAGCCCGATTTTTTGCTTTACGCGGCGGAGAATCAGATTGCCGGAAACCAGTTGAATGAGGCGGGAATGCTTCTGGCCAAACTGGTGGAACAGCATCCGACGTATCTTCCCGGATACCTCTGTTATGCCAAATATCACGAATCGAATTTGGGTCAGGCAGACGTGGCGGAAAACATTCTGGACTCGATGGTGGAAGCGAATCTGCAATCCGCGACGGCTCATGCCAAACGAGCGATTTTTCGGATGAATCATGCCAATCCAGAAGGTGCGGCGGAAGACATTGCGTTTGCCATGGATTTGGAACCGGAGGCGGTCGATACGCTGATTTCCGCGGGGATGTACGCCATTTATGAGAAGAAGTTTGGTGAAGCCCGCGAACTGTTGGAACGGGCCTTGGCGGCGGACGCTTCACGTTTGGGAGAAATCAGCAAATTGCAGATTCGCCTGGCGGACGCGGAGAAGAAACCGGAAGAAGTGGTGGATCTTTTGCGGCGTGAGATCGATGCCAAGGATGACCTTTCGTTGCGGCTCCAACTTTTTGAACGTCTGATTGCCATGCAAAAAACGGATGAGGCCAAAAAGGAACTCGAACATCTGCGACGGCTGAAAATGCCTGCAGAAGTGGTCGGTTTTTTTGAGTCCACGGTCGATATTCTGGAAAAGAAGTGGAAAGACGCGTCGCAGAAACTGGAACATGCCCGTGCCGCGATGGGGATGCACCCGGAGATGCTCGCCTTTATCGATCGGCAATTGGCATTGTGCTACGGAGAGTTGGGGCAGACCGACAAACAGATCGATGCGTTCCGGCGAGCAGTTGAGAATGCTTCCGACGCGGAACTGGTTCCGGTTTACACGGCCTATATCGTGGTGCTGAACAAGGCGGGGAAAACGGAACAGTTGGAAGAAGTGGTGCGGGATTTGATGATTAAAATCGGGGAAGCGAAATTTATGGAGGTTCCCCAATTGCGAGCCATCCGAATTGCTCTTTTGACGCAGAAAGAGGCGATGCTTCCCAAGGAAAAACAAAACTGGGAGGCGATCAACAATCTTCTGCAATCGAACGACATGGCGGATGATCCCGAAAATATCCTTCTGAGTGTGCGTATGCTGATCAAGCAGGGAAAAATTGCCGAATCACGCGATTTGCTTCGGCAGGCCATGAACCGGAATCCTGAGACGCTGGCGTTTGCGTCGTATCTGGCGTTGCTGGAAGCTCAGGAAAAGAATTTCCAGGAGGCACTTCAGATTATCGATACCGCAATTGAGAAAAAAACGGTTCCGGGAATGTTTTTGACCAAAATTCGGATTCTTTTCCTGATGGACAAGGAAAAAGCCGGAGTGGAATTGGAAAAAATGGAAAAGCAGATCGCGTCGTTTTCGCCGATCGCCCAGGCGACGATTTTGAAACAGATTGCCTCGGCATGGCTCCATTTCGGGGAGTTGGAAAAGGCCAAAACGCTTTTCGATCAAATTGTGAAACTGGAACCGGAAAATATCGGTATCAAAGTCCAGATGTTCGACCTGGCGCGAAAAGCCAACGATAGTCGTGGAATGGACCTTCAAATGGGGCAGATTCGGCAACTGGCAGGGAACAACTCGGCAGAAAGTCTCTATTGTCAGGCCGCCAAAAAGATTTGGCAATTCACGCAAAAGAAAGTTTCCGCTCAGGAACTCGACGCGGCGATGGAGCTTTTGGAACGCGCGGAAAATACTCGTCCGAGCTGGGTCAACATTCCTCGTGCCCAGGCAGAAATTGCCCTTTTGAAAAACGATTATTCCGCCGCCATCGACGCTCTTTATCGTGTGGATCAGACGGGAACCCTCTCCCCGCAGCAACTCGATTTGCTGATTCGGCTGCTGTATCGTGAGGAGCGTGACGGGGAAGTGAAGCAGTTGATTGAGAACAAACGCAATGCCAATCTGGCGACCGACGCGGCGATGATGAGTGTCGAGGCGTTGGCCAATCAGGGAGAAGGGGATGAAGCGTTGCGTCGCGCGGAAGAAATCATTGATCCGAACGATCCCAAAGATTCCCTTTGGAAAGGCCAGATTGCCTTGCGATCCAAGAATTACAAAGAGGCGGAGGAGGCTTTCCTGCAAGTGACCGAAATGTCTCCTGAAAATCCCAACGGTTGGCTTTCCCTTCTGCAAGTCCTGAAATTGCAAGAAAAAGAGGTTCCTGAAGAGGTTTTCATCAGTAAAATCCAGCAAGCCGTTCCTGCGGAAAAATTGCCTTTGTGTTTGGGGAAGGCGTACCAGCTTTTCGGAAAAGCCAAAGAATCGGAGGCCGCTTTCCGTCAGGCCTTAGCCCTGGAACCCAACGATTTGGAGGTTCTCTACGCCATCAGTCAGTTTTATATGTGTACCTCGCATCCCGAACTGGCGATTCCGCACTTGCGAAAAATGAACGAGCTGATCGGGGTGAATCGGAATTTGAGTGTCGATATGCGGAATTTGCAGTTGTCCTGGACGCGACGTTCGCTGGCTCAGATTTACGGAAAGTCGGCAGATTTCGACAAACAGCAGCAGGCATTGCAACTGGTGGATGAGAATCTCCGTCAACAACCGGATTCCATCGATGATTTGAAAGTCAAGGCGACACTCCTGGCCGCGCGGAACAATCCTACCGACAACCAGGCCGCCATTGAACTTTTGGAAAATATTCCGGCACTTTCTCCCAAAGAACGATTTTTGCTGGCGAAACTTTACGACATCCAGAGTTCCGGCTACGACAGCCGTATCATGTGGGAAAAATGCCAGGCACAAATGCGTGACTTGATTCATACCAACGATACGAATGTGGAGTACCTCCGAAGTTTTGTGGAGATGATGCTCCAGCACAAGTCGCCAGCGGTGGAAATCCAGCCGTATCTGGAACGTTTGCAGGCACTGGCTCCGCACGATTCCGAATCGCAGTTGCTGATTGCACAGGCACTGGCGGCTGCGGGGAATCAGGAGGAGGCGGAAAAAATCCTGCGACAAATCGCGGCGGTTCCGATTACCGAAGAAAACGAACCTGTGTTGAAGAAAGTCGCGTACCATTTGGAACGACTGGGGCGTTACACCGTTGCCATGGAATTGTGGGAACGACTGGTCACTTTCCAGCCGAAAAATCTCCTGCAACAGCTTCCTTCCCTGGCAAGAGAAGAGGGAATCATGCCAACTTTGGATAAACTGGAAAGACGCATCCAGGATTTGGATAGTACCGACATTTTGGATGTGATTCCGACGATTTTCCGAGTCAGCAAACGGGTGGGAACCAAAGAAGAAACACTGCGGGCGGAAAAAATCGCTTCTGTGGCAGTACAGGAGAAAAAAGATTCTATCGAGTACCAACTCTTTATGGGACGTTTCCTCGAAAGTCAGGGAAAAACTCAACAGGCCATCAAACAGTATCGCGATATGCTGGAAAATACCTCCTTAACCCGAGTTCAGAAAGCCTTCATTGAGAATAATCTGGCGTATGTGCTTGCCGTATCCGACACCGATATTTCCCAGGCCATCAACTTGGTGGAACAGGCCATAAAAGTCCTTGGAAATGGGCCTGATTTGCTCGATACGCAAGCGACGATCTATCTCAAAACCGGAGAACGTTCCCGAATCGACCAGGCCATTCATGATTTGAAACGGGCCATTGTGGCGAAGCAGGAACCGCTCTACTATTTCCACCTCGCAACGGCCTACCTGAAACGGGAAAATCGAAATTCCGCCAAAATCGCGTTCGATATGGCAAAACGGCTTGATCCCAATCTGGCCCAAAACATTCCCAAACCGGAAATGAAAGATTATAACACGATCGTAACTCCGTTGGGACAATAACGCTGGAAAAGGGAAGGAGGGTAGAAAAGGGAGGATGGAAAATCCCCCCTCCAGGGAAAGGGAAGAAGCGGCTTTTCCTGGGAAGCCCTCGCTCGTGAGGCTCTTCCCGCCAGAGATTTTGTCGTGGCTGCGTTGCTTTGATGGACGAAACAACGCAGCCTGGAGACTATTTCTTCTCTTCGCAAACCACTCGGAAACCGACGTCGAAAACAGGCTGAAACGGCTCGAAAACGCGGTAGGAATCGAGGGTACTCCACCGAGCGGGCGTGTACCAGGAGCCGCCGCACGCCAGGACTTTGCCATCCTTTTCGGAGAGCGTCCACTCCGCCACGTTGCCGAACATGTCGTACAGGCCGTACGGGTTGGGGCGGTAGGAGCCGACCGGGGCACTGACGCGGGAGCCATCCTCGACGGAACTGTCCGCAATGCGCCACGGTGGAAGGGCACCTGTGCGTCCCTCCCAGCCGATGGGGTCGATGCGCTGGTGCGTCGCGTCGCAAAGATTTTCGTAGCGGGCATAATCGACCGTCACGTCACCAAACCAAAGCGGTGTATTGCGGCCTCCCGAAGCGGCTTTTTGCCACTGTTCACGGGTGGGAAGTGTGAACTTTCGCCCCGTTTTTTCGGAAAGCCAGGCACAGAACGCGAGTGCTTTTTCCTGCGAAATGCGTGCCACTGGCTGCTGGCGGCGGGACAAAAGCCAACCTGCTTCCCCTGGGCTGAACTGGATGAAGTCGCCGTATTCCACGCCGGTATCGTGAGTGGCGTCGAACTGGCGGTATTGTTCGTTGGTGATTTCGCACGTACTCATGGCAATGTCGGTTCCTGGAATCGGCACCAGCGTCAACGTTCCACCGGGGATGGCAATCGTCTCACCTGCGGGAATCTCCCCCTCAAACGGCACGGCTGGCGTCGTCGGCATTTTCACGTCCTGATGGGGCGGAACGGGTTTTTCACCCGCATTTTCCACCTCTTTGACCGGAAAATCGTCAGGATTGTCCGCCGGCAAAGGCGAAACGGAGGCGTAACGTTCCCGCAGAGTTTTTCGCCGTTCGTACTGATGTTTCACCAGCGATGCGATCTGCGGATTCCGTGATTCGCCCCAACTGCCGTAAAATGGGGCATTTAGGTCAATCCAATCGTAAAGTTTCTGCCAGTCCTCCTGGCTCAGTTGCACGTCGTAATGCCCACGGAGCAGGAGTTGCACGAGGTGCGTGGCGGTGGCGTGAAATTCGTAAGGCTTGTGAACCGCCATCTGGCTCTCTTTCGTCTGGGTACGCACATACCGACGCAGGTTGTAATACGCCGGGGAAAATCGCGACGCCTGATTGTAGCCGTTGGGATGGTCGAACGCGGGGACGACCGGCCCGTCCTGGAACGAAATGGCTCCTTTTTCCGCGTGGCAGTCCACACAAAGACGATCCAGAATCGGCTGAATTTCCCGACGGAACGAAAATCCACGGGAAGCAGCGTCGGCCTGAATCGGCATGGGCGGTTTTTGCGACGCGATCGGAATCCGAATGGGTGGCGGAACGGAATTTTGCTCTTCGTGGCACCCTACACACGAGACCGATTCCCCCGGCATGGCGATCGTCCAACTGCGCATGTACTGAATCGCCCGACCTTCCGCGTCGAGAGGCTGAAAACCGACCGGGGTGTAGGCGGGAATGGTGAACGTGGCGGAACCATCCTCGTAAACCGGCACTGTCCCCAGGATCCGTTTCGGGTCCCATGGTCCGTCCAGCCCGACGCTATACGGCTCGGCTCCCATCCCCTGATACGAAAATTCGTAGGTGAAAACCCGTAGATTTTTAACCGTTCCGCGTGGCACTTCCGGCAATCCCTGTCCGGTGTAAATATCCGCAATGAAGACATCCGCGTCGGCTCGGGAAGGCTCCGTCCGATCCATCAGCAACGGCGGACGCACCGTTTTTTTCCACGGAACCGGCTCCAGCAACGCCATCCCTTCCGCTTCTGCCAGAGGGACGATGTTGTCGAAAATATCGACCAGGCAAATCCGCCACGGTGCCCCCGGCTTTTCTCGACAGGAGACCAGAAACGTCGTTTCGGAAATCGGGAACGGGTGGAGGAAATGCGGCGACGTTTGCGCAATCGGCAAATCGAGCATCACTTTTGCCACCGGTTTTCCCCAGCCGGGAATTCTCTGCACGGCACCCTCATTTTCTTTACGTCCCAGGGAAGGATCAAAAATCACGCAATCCCCTATCCGATTCAGTTCGTGGTGTCCTGTCACAATCCCGACGAACCGCGACGTGTCTCCCGGAAGTGGACGGGCATAAAAGAGCGCGGCGGGGTAATACGAGCCACTGCCGTAATATTCCGACTGATTCGTGCCGTCGGGATTCATGTGAAACAGAATTCGCGAAAAACCGTGCGGCAAATCGGAGTATTCCCACCGCAAATACAACACCCGTCCATTCGGCAACAGCGTCGGGCACCAGTCGTGATCCTGTTCCATCGTCAACTGTCGAACGGCTCCGGTTTCGCCATCCTTTCGATAGAGGTTGCAGACGTGGACGCTCCCGTTCACACATGGCACCCCGGTAAAACAGGCGGTCGAACAAAAGACCAGCCCATCGTCAGGCAGGTAGCAGGCATCGTAATTATCAACGTCAACTTCTTCCACCGTCGGCACCAGCACCGCCTGCGGATTCGGTTGGTGGAGCGAAATTTCCCACAACCGCCAGCGATTCCCCTCCAAATCAGGGTGTGGCATCGAAAAGAGGAGTTTTTCCGCGTCGAAATGGAGTTCCATATCCCCGACAAAAAAGTCTTTCGGCGGCGTGAAGACCGTTTCGCACTCCCCCGTTCGCCAGTTCAGCGTCCGAATCGTGTTCCCGTAGCCCGCTTTCGGGAGTTCGGAATTGCTGCCGTAGTTGGTCGGAAGTCCCAGTTTGTCCTGCCGACGTTCGATGTAGAGAATCTTCTCAAAATCGAGTTCCGGGTTGGCAAAAAGGGCTTCTTTCTGGAGAGTTGCAAACGCCACCGCGTCGGTTTGTTCCCCCGACTCAAACGGTTTCAGCCGTTCCAGAAATGCGGCTCCGGGGTACTTTTCGCCATATTTTTGGGAAAAATGCTCCATTGCCCGACGCAGCGCTGCGGTGGGAAGTGGCTTTTCCCGCAACACCGGATTTCGCCACGCGGTGAGCGTCTCACTGTCCGGTTGAAAATGGAGCAGATTTTTCAGAAATTGCTCCGTATTTTGGCGAAAACTCTCATCCGCATGGTCGTAAAGTGGCGAAAAACAGGCATTCCACGTCAAAATCACACTTTCCCCACACACGGCCGCATACATCGGATTGGACGGGCCGCCAGGCGTCTTGCCGAGGACCATGGCGTCGGGAAATTTCCACGCAAAACGCTGAAATGGATGGTAAATCGCGTTCGTGAACCAGAAAACGCCCCGGTCTTCCACCACATTTTCCCACAGTTTTCCCTCCACACACGGTACCAACCCCGCCTGATGACGATCTTGCCCAAATGTCTGGAGAGCCAAATCCACCTCCCCAAAACCCAACTCCGGCAGCAGACTTCCCGCCTTCCCGGTCAGAAGTACCGTTTTCCGGCCACTTTGCAGGAATTTCCCCACTTCCGCCAGACTCTCCTTTTTCAGCCGCGTTTCCGCTCCGCTTGCCGTAATGTCCTGATGAATCCAGAGTGTGGCAAAGCCTTCCAGAGAGACTTTCTCACCCTCCCGATTCACCCAATTCCCCTCACCGTCGGGAAAAAGCGTTTGCAAATCCACCTGCCGCCGCCCGACTTCCTGAGCGATCGAGTTTTCCTGCTTCAAAACGTTCTCGTGCGGCTGATCCAGCAAAAGGGCCACCTCCTGGGCAGACACCCCGACAACCAAAAAACTCCATAAACAAAACGGCAGGAAAGTTTTCATCGTTTTTCACCTGTTTCTCAAAACAATCATTTGGTAAGACCTTTTCCTCCATCTTTTATAACCCATTCCCCACCTTTCTTCAACCACCCCACTCAACGAGCCGTTTTGGAAACGTGTGTTGAAACGGGTCAATGATGCAAATCGGGAACTGGCGACGCTGAACGGATTCTCCAGTACAATTCCGAATCAGGGAATTTTGATTAACGTATTAAGTTTGCAGGAAGCCAAGTTATTTAACGTACAGTCTCAAAACTCGTGAAATAATTGGGAATATTCCCCCACCATTGGAAATAAGAGGTGGGAGAATAAACGTTTTTTCAATGAAGAAGAAGGAGGAGATAAGAAGGAACTGCCCATTAGGACAAAGGCGCAGAGGAACATTCATCCTCGGAGGTTGTTCTCATTTGGGGGACGGCAATGATTGTATAGGATTTTTTGCCAGAGCCTACCTGACGTGTAAAAACTTCTATCTGTACCTTTTTTCCAAAAAATGCTTCCATCCATTTTGTGAGGTTTTCCTCTATCTTGTTAGATATATTACCATCAATCGAAAACTCTTCAGTGCGAAATTCAAATTTTCGGCTATGTGGAAGAATGCCTTCAAAGTTCCCCAAAAATTTTTCGGTTTTTTCTTCAATATTTTTAATATCCAAACGTTTTTCTATGATGTCAAGGCCAGAAATGGGAACCTTCCTATTGCGAATACCGATGTAACAGGTACTTTCATTCTCCGAAAGGAATTTGGCAAATCCATGAATGGTAGATATGGTCGCGTCGGAAAAATCAGAAATAGCTTCCGTAACGGCATCATCATCTTTTTCCGCCGAGGCCAACAAAATTTCATTCGTTTTTTCGATAGCCTGACTTAATAAAGTGTCATTATATAATGTCTGTTGTTCTGTTGGCATAGGTTCCAAAACAAATCCAAACGAACCTTTACTGACGTTTGTAACCTGCATGTCAAATTGTTTGGCTCGATCCCTTTGAATCCCCCCCAGTTCTTTG
This sequence comes from Planctomycetia bacterium, assembly GCA_030527185.1. Lineage (GTDB taxonomy): Bacteria > Planctomycetota > Planctomycetia > Pirellulales > Thermoguttaceae > RGIG3701. Next base: position 49,516 of record JAUNBF010000023.1, read on the forward strand.
CCAACGGCCTTGATTGCTCCCGTATAACGTGATAACGCCGTAGTTGCAAAATCCACTTGAATACCACGGTTACTCTGAACTTGAGGGCCGTTAAAAGCAATGGTTGCTCTAAACGGTTCCAGAGGTTCCTGGGCTTCCAACTTTTTGAGGCATTCTTCTAATTGCTCAATTTCTCTCTCAATACCTGCACGATCTAACTCTAACCAGGAAAACGAGGGCATGGTCTTCAATACCCTTTTTTCGTGCGATATGCGTGTCATTAAAATTTCTCGCTCAGTCATTACTCACCTCCTGATTCAGGATTTCCCAAGCACGTCGGTCATCATCCTGACACAATGGAATTTGTAGAAACCCCTTTAATTCCTGCTCTCGTGTGTGGCTCCACCATAAATTCCAATAGGAAATTCGACTCACAATATATTCATATCACTCATATAATTCTGTAGAAGACATCTTCTGTATATTTTCTGTAGACGGGAGAATAACCAAATAGCTGTCAATATGGTAATCTTTTTTCCATTTTCGATATTCCTCTGGCGATGGCATTTGCCGCCATATCACAAAATCTACCAGGTCAATATCATGCGGAGGGTGATTTCGTGTTTGTTCTACATTCTCCACAAAACTTCCATCGACCCATTGAAACCCGAATTCTATGTTGGAATAAAAATTCTCACGATATTTCAACCAATTTTTCAAAAGTTCACAACGTTCTGGAGAAGTATTAAACCTCTTTACAAATTCATCCGAAGTGGTAAGAAAGGGGAAAATATTTCCGTCCCTCGGTGGAATGGGAGGAAACCATTTTCTTCCCACTTAGGGAAATAAGGATACGAAGGCATCTCCATAGAAGTATTCCTTGGGTACAATTCCATATAAAAGGTCTTCCTTTGCTTAATCTTTCTATCGGCTATTATACCATGAAAAAATAGAGACTTCAAGTGTTTTCCCTAAATTTCACCTGGAACGAAAAGCGAAAAGAGTAGAAATGAAAGAAAATTTTCAAAAAAAGGTGAAAAAAAGGGTGGGGATGGTCATATCTGGTAAGGGTGGGGGAGGGAGGGTGTTGA
>JAUNBF010000111.1 GCA_030527185.1 Planctomycetia bacterium
CTCCGGCACTTTTTCGCCATCATTTTGTACCGTATTGGTTGTCCTGTAAAGGTTCATTCGCAGCGCAGTCTCCATATCGATAAATTCAGGCTCGGCAAGTCCGTACTCCTTCATTTCCCGAAGCAGTCTCGGAATTCCGGTACCCCAGCCCTCAATAAGATTCATATAAGAAAACGCATGAGCCAGTGCCCGATTTCGGATTTGCGAATAGCCTTCTTTCATTCGGTCAATAGTCACTCCCGGCATTAATCCACCTGGCGAGGTGATTTCCAGCCGGTCATCATAGATGGCAACCTGGATATGCGACGGTTGTAAAAAACTACAGTTCAGTACAGCATTGATAATAAGTTCTCGAATACTGTCCGGCGGCAACTCATAAATATCCTGACGGTAAAGCCCTTCTATTCTGGCACCGAGGCGAATGTTCCGAAGCACAAATTGAAACGCTTCCTCCGCCTGCTGCCACAACAGGCCTTCGTAGTCACGCTTGTCCACAAACACGGCACGAGTTGTTCCTTTGAACATTCCACATTGAATTTTGGACAGAAAATCGTCTTGCCCTGTCAGAAAGATATACGCATTCGTCGGATGAATACCATCCTCATCCTCTGCCAAAACTCCCCAATTCAGCAGAACATTTTTAGTCACATCCTTCACGGATTGACGCTGCACCGCATTTTTACAGTTGGCAAGAGCGACCTCTTTCATCTGTGCGCAAAGCGTATCTATCTCTTCGTCCGAAACAGTCAAATTTCTGCGAATCACCGTATCATAGGAGCGTCCCTCAGATTCATAGTACATTTCCTGCGTCATGACCCGGTCCGCTTTTCTGGTAGTCCCAGCCACACGCATATAGACACCTTGGGTAATCCCTTCCTGCTTAATGTAGTACGGCCTTTGTTTTTCAGCACTAATTTCAACAATAATGATGGTTTTTTCATCAATGGTCTGTGGATAGATGTCTGGAACGATGACAGGCTCGCAACTATCAGAAATCGCATTGGCGATAGCGTCCATCTCGCGAAAAACGCTCTCTTTCGGAATTCCGACGATCTCCCGTGTTTCGTCATCAATTCCAAAAACGATACGTCCACCTTTTCCATTGGCAAAAGCAACCACGGACTTCATGTATTTTATGCTTTTCTCCGGTCGGCTTACCTTGAATTCCACATTCTTGGATTCACCGGTAAGAATCTCTTCCTTGGTCATATTGTCAACTCCAGAGCATTGGAACATATCCCTTCCACGACGAAACCTCCTACAGAAAAAGTCTTTCCCCAAAATTTATTGTAACACAGGCAAAGCATGTTGTCAAGTAAAAAGCGGGAAGGGTAAGAACCTACTCCATGCCCTTTTGCGGAGAGGGGGTTTCTCGGGCAAAACACCCCATCCGCCTGGCTACGGGTACCCTTTTGGAAGAGAGGAACGCGCTTCAGTTTTTCACCACAACGACCTGGCTGGGGCGCACCACGCGGTCGGCCAGCGTGTAACCTTCCTGAGCCACAATCAGCACCGTATTGTCCGGGAACTCCTCCGACGGCATTTGGGAAATGGCCTGATGGAAATTGGGGTCAAACGGTTGGTGGAGAGCGTCGATTCGCTTGCAATTATTTCGTTCCAGGGCCGTTTCAAACTGCTGAAAAATCATTCGCACGCCTGCCAGCAACGGATCGTCCGCGTCCTGTTTTTCCGCCACTTCGATCGCACGCTGCAAATTATCCATCACCGGCAGAATGTCCCGAATGACATCCATCCCCGAATAGCGGTGTTCCTCCTCCAATTCGCGAGCAGAGCGCTTTCGCAAATTTTCCAATTCTGCCCGAAAACGCAATGCCCGATTTCGCTCGTCGGCAAGTTCCTGCTCCAGACGTTGAATTTCCGCCAGTGCGGGGTTCTCTTCCGCAACATTTTCCTCCGTGGCCGCCAATTCCTCCGCAAAATCGCCCATATCCACGGTCGGCTGCTCCTTTTTTTCGTCTTCTTTAGGATGATGTTTCATAAAAATAGCCCTTTTATTAAAAAATCCCATATTGTATTCTACCGTTTTGGAAAACTAACTCTGCCAACTCCCCATCGCCAATTATGAATCCTTCTCTTTTTCCTGCTCCTCTTCGGGATTGACCATCGATTGCAAGTAGCTGGCAATGCGTTTGAAAAAGCCTTTTCGTTGGGGGGAAACGTGGGACTTTTCCAGTTCCGCCACCTGACGAATCAGCTTCTCGTACTCTTCCGTAATCGTTCGCGGCACTTCCAATTGTACGATGACGAGAATGTCCCCGCGTCGCTCACTCCGCATGTAAGGCAACCCTTTTCCCTTGATGCGAAAAATGTCGCCATGCTGCGTTCCGGGCGGAATTCGGAGTTCCTCACGCCCTTCCAGCGAAGGAATTTCCATCTCCGCTCCCAAAACCGCCTGCGAATAGGTAATCGGCACGCGGCAGACCAAATCTTTCCCATCCACCTGAAAAACCGGATGTTCCGCAAACTGGATCGTCACGAAACAATCCCCCGGTTCGCCACCTTGCAAACTCTGGCTCCCCTCACCGGAAATTCGCAGTTGCGTCCGTTCGTCGATCCCTGCCGGGATGTCGATTTCCCGCTCCACTTCCGTGGTAAACAGCCCGGAACCACGGCAGGTCGAACAGGGCTGGCGGATGATTTTGCCACTCCCATGACACGCCGGACAGGTGGACTGCATTCGCAAAAAACCGGCCTGCTGAACCACATGCCCGCGTCCGCCGCAGTAACTGCACGGTTCAGGAGCCGTTCCAGGGCGGGAACCACTTCCATGGCACGTCGTGCAAACCTCTTCCCGACGCAGACGAATCGTCTTTTTGACCCCTGTCGCCACTTCCCGCAAGTCGAGCTTGACGACACAGCGAATGTCCTCCCCACGCCTTGCCCGACGCGACGTACCGCCCCGGCCACCTCCGAAAATGTCCCCGAAAATCCCCCCGCCGAGAATATCTCCAAAGGCTTCAAAAATATCGTTGATGTCGTGGAATGTCGCTCCGCCGCCCGGCATTCCGTGGACACCCTGATGGCCGTAACGGTCATACGTTGCCCGCTTCTCCGGGTTGCTCAGCACGTCAAACGCCTCGGCGGCCTCCTTGAATTTGGCAATCGCCTCCTGGTCGCCAGGATTCCGATCGGGGTGGTATTTCATTGCCAGTTTGCGATACGATTGCGAAATCACTTCCAACGTCGCGGTTCGCTCCACTCCCAAAACTTCATAATAGTCGCGTTTCTGATTGGCCATAAATTCGGTGAAAAAAAGTCGATTGCCTTGATGAAAAAAAAGAGGGATTGCCAATGAATCTTCAACACTCTCCCATACACCCGCGAATTTCTCCGCAACGCAACGGAAGCCTGCCAAAACAAACATACCGGCACGATGGTCAAACCTCCGAGCCGGTCATCGGACTTTTACAAGCCTCTCATGATTTTGCCAGTTTGCATTTTTTAACGGACACTTCCCTCAATGGCAGCTTTTTCCTTGTCCTCTTTGTCCAAGTCCGTCACCATCGTTTCCGTCATGAGCATCATCCCGGCAATGCTTGCCGCGTTTTCCAAAGCACTGCGAACCACTTTCAACGGGTCGATAATCCCCGCTTCAAACATGTCCACATACTCTCCGGTATTCGCGTCGTAACCCACATTCGTCGGTTTTTCGCTCACCATATCCGCCACGACGCTGCCATCTTCGCCGCCGTTGTTGACGATCTGCACCAACGGTTTGCAAAGGCATCGCAGGATAATATCAACACCAATTTTCTCGTCGCCACGAGCCGATGTCCGAGCTTTTTCCACCGCTTCGCGCGTCCGCAGGAGTGCCACACCACCACCGGGCAGGATTCCCTCTTCCGCCGCCGCACGGGTCGCGTGGAGAGCATCTTCGATACGGGCTTTTTTCTGCTTCATTTCCGCTTCGGTGCTGGCTCCCACCTGAATCACGGCAATTCCACCCGAAAGTTTGGCCAGACGTTCCTGGTACTTTTCGCGATCGTAGTTGCTGTCGGTCTTTTCGATCATATCCCGCAGCAGGTCGATCCGTTTTTTAATGTCCGCTTTAGCTCCCGCCCCTTCGACGATCGTGATGTCGTCTTTCGTGACGGTAATCTGCTTCGCCTGGCCGAGCATATCGACACCAACGTTTTCCAGCTTGATTCCCAAATCTTCGCTGACCACCTGTCCACCGGTGAGAATCGCAATATCCTGCAACATCGCCTTACGACGATCTCCAAACCCCGGCGCTTTCACCGCACACACACGCAGCGTTCCACGCAGGACGTTGACCACCAGCGTCGTCAACGCTTCTCCCTCAATATCTTCCGCAATAATCAGGAGCGGACGCCCGGTCGGAACCACTTTTTCCAGCAGCGGAATCAGTTCTCGCAGGTTGTTGATTTTCTTCTCATGGAGCAGAATCAGGGCATTTTCCATGAAACAGTCCATGCTGTCGGGACGATTCATGAAGTACGGCGAAAGGAAACCTTTGTCGAACTGCATTCCTTCCACCACGGTGTACGTCGTTTCGGCCGTTTTGCCTTCTTCCACGGTAATCACGCCGTCGTTGCCAGCCGCTTCCATCGCGTCGGCCAGCAAATTGCCGATTTCATGGTCGTTGTTGGCACTGATCGCACCGACGCTGGCAATTTCTTCCTTCGTCGTCACCGGTTTTGCCAAATCGACCAGAGCATCCACCGCAGCGTTCACCGCCATGTCAATTCCGCGACGAATCGCCGCAGGATTGCTCCCAGCCGTGATGTTTCGCAGGCCTTCGCGGAAAATGTCGCGTGCCAGAACCGTCGCCGTCGTGGTTCCGTCTCCCGCTACCGTGGAAGTCTTCTGAGCCACTTCGTTGACCAGCTTCGCACCCATGTTTTCAAAGCGGTCTTCCAGTTCCACTTCGCCACTGACCGTCACGCCATCTTTCGTCACGGTCGGACCACCGAACGATTTATTGATAATCACGTTTCGCCCTCGCGGCCCCATCGTCACCGCCACGGCATCCGCCAGCTTCTCCACGCCGCGGAGCATTCGCTGTCGTGCAGCATCTTCAAATAATAATTGTTTGGACACGGTTGATTCCCTCGTATTTTTTATATTCTATTTTCGTTTGGATACTTATTTTGTAGGGTTCGTCACGTTTTCTTGGAAACAGGTCTTTCGGCCAGGCGCCACGCTGCTTACAGCAAGCTGAAAGCAGCTTACCCGTCAAGACTTCAGACGCCGTGGAGAGGAAACCTTTCTTGTAAAAAACACTGTATTTGCCTTGACGGAGAAAGGGTTCTCCTCTCCAGACCTCTCCTTCCAAAGACTTTTATTAGCGCCGCTACGCGGCTTTTTTATTTTGTTTCTCTACTTCACGATTTTCGCCAAAACATCACTTTCGCGAAGTATCTTATACTCTTCATCTCCCACTTCAATGTCGCTGCCGGAATATTTTCCGTAAATCACCTCGTCGCCCACCGCTACGGCCAGCGTACTGCGACTTCCGTTGTCCAACAATTTGCCAGGCCCAACCGCCACGACCGTTCCACGCTGCGGTTTCTCTTTCGCGGTATCGGGAAGAACGATCCCACCTGCCGTCATTGCTTCCGCTTCCAACGGTTTCACTACAATACGATCATCCAAAGGTCGAAGATTTGCGTTCATGAATAACTCCTTATATTTTCTTAAGTTCTTTGTTTTTCAGGGATTAAAACGATTTTCAACGGTTCGTCGGGATTACATCATCCCCATGCCAGGCATTCCGCCCATGCCGCCCATTCCACCCATGCCAGGGGCACCGCCCGCCGGAACTTCGGGTTTTTCGACCGGAATGTTGGTGATGACACAGGAGGTGGTCAGGAGCAAACCTGCCACGCTGGCCGCGTTTTTCAGTGCCGTGCAGACCACTTTCGCCGGGTCAATCACGCCCGCTTCCACCAGGTCGCAATACTTGTTCTTGTCGGCATCGTAACCGTCATTTTTGCCTTCCATCCGCAGAACCCGATTCACCACCACGGCTCCATCGACGCCCGCATTTCTGGCAATTTCCCGAAGCGGAACCGAAAGTGCCCGTTTCAGCACACTGGCTCCCAGAGCCTCGTCACCTTCCAAATTCAGCGTATCGACCGCCCCTGCCGCACGAATCAGCGCCACGCCACCGCCCGGCACAATACCCATTTCCAACGCCGCCGCCGTCGCCGCTTTGGCATCTTCCAGCAGGTACTTCCGCTCCTTCATTTCCGATTCCGTCGCCGCTCCGCAGAGGATCTTCGCCACGCCACCTGCCAGTTTGGCAAGCCGTTCCTGCAACTTTTCGCGGTCGTAATCGCTCGTCGTCGTTTCGATTTCCGCACGAATCTGATCCGCACGTCCCTGAATCGCTTCTTTGCTGCCACCGCCGTCGATAATCGTGGTGGTGTCGTTCGTGATGATGACTTTTTTGGCTCTTCCCAGGTCTTTCAATTGAACCGCTTCCAACTGAATGCCCAAATCCTTGAAAATCGCGTTTCCGCCCGTCAGCGTCGCAATGTCGCCCAACATCGCCTTCCGACGCTCGCCATACGCGGGAGCTTTCACCGCCGCCACGTTCAGAATGCCGCGCAGCTTGTTCACCACCAACGTCGCCAACGCTTCTCCCTCAATATCTTCCGCAATAATCAAAAGCGGACGATTTTCCTTACTCACCGCTTCCAGGAGCGGCACGAGCGACTTCACGCTGGAGATTTTTTCTTCGTAGCAGAGAATCAGGCAGTTTTCAAATTCCACCCGCTGCGAATCGTCGTTCGTCACGAAATGGGGCGAAAGATAACCACGGTCGAACTGCATTCCTTCGGTAAATTCCACCGTCGTCTCGGCCGTCCGACCTTCATCGACGGTAATGACGCCATTTTTTCCCACCTTCACAAACGCATCCGCCAACACCTTTCCCACTTCCGGGTCGTTATTTCCGGCAATCGACGCAACCTGGGCAATTTCCTTGCGACTTTTTTCGTCGACCGGAACCGCCATTTTTTCGATCTCCTCGACAACCGCGTTGGCTGCCTGCAAAATGCCTCGCTGGATGGAGACGGGATTGACACCGCCCGTCGTGACGAGCCGCAGACCTTCAGAATAAATCGCCTCGGTCAGGACGGTTGCCGTGGTCGTGCCGTCGCCAGCGACATCGTTCGTCTTGCTGGCCGCCTCTTTTACCAGGAGCGCTCCCATATTCTCGTTGGGATCGTCCAGCGTAATTTCTTTCGCCACGGTGACGCCATCTTTCGTCACTTTCGGAGCACCCCAACCTTTATCCAGCACCGCATTTCGCCCGCGCGGACCCAATGTACTTCGCACCGCACGCGCCAACTTCTGGACACCCTGCAAAATCGGCTGTCGTGCTTCATCTTCAAAAACCATTTGTTTCGCCACTGCGGATTCCTCCTGTTGTCGGCTTAAATTATTTATGTACCCTAAAAACTATTTATGGACTTTTCTCGATTCACCTATTCTATCCCCTCAGGCAAAGCCCTGTCAAGTGACAAAACAGGCAATACCCAACAAGAAGCAAAAAGCGTTCCAATGACAATTTGGCAGAAGTGGTTCGTTTTCAATCCGGTCGGTTGGAAGGAAATCCTCCACGAGAGCTTTGTTAAATGGATAATTATGGTTGTTCAGACCGTATTTTCAAGGGTCCAGGGAATAGTCACTGCAATCATTACAAGTGTCACGGAGTACTAGCGCACTTCCCAAAAACATTCTCTCTTTATTTATCTCGAGGATAATCCCACTTCAAGTGTCTGTCGAGAAAAAGGCAGGAATGGAAATTCTGCGTCATCTGCGGATAAATATTAACGTTGGAAGTGGGGTAATTTCTGGATTTATCCAAAAATCTTTCTTAAAAATTCGTTTTCCGGCACTTCCTTTTTGATCCGTCGAGGACGCGGATGATCTCACTTTCATCTCTATCCTCTGTGGAAACTTTTCTACGTTGCCAGATTTTTAACCGGATGTTTTCAAGAAATGCTCTAACTCTTTTCAATAAGCCGAATTTGGATTTTGTAAATGTTGCCGCCGCGATAGACGGTGACGGGAATATCCTTGTCAATTTCGGAAAGGTTGACGAGATTGTAGAGGTGCTTGTCGTCTTCTACCGTGATACCATTGAAGGTTAAAATCACATCGTCCACCGTAAAATTCGCGTGGGCGGCAGGGGAACCTTCCTGCACATACGTCACCCGCGCTCCCATCGGACGTGTCAGTCCCAGGGCGCGAGCCTTGTTCATGTTGAAATGCCCGTCGAGCGTGACTCCCATGTATGCCCGGCGGACTTTTCCGTAGGCAATCAACTGGTCGGCCACCAGCATGACCATCCGCATGGGAATAGAGAAACCGATTCCCTCACTTCCACCACTGTTGCTGGCAATGGCGGTGTTGATGGCAATCACTTCTCCCTGAAGATTGACGAGCGGGCCGCCACTGTTGCCGGGATTGATGGCGGCGTCGGTTTGGATAAAGTCCTGCAAATGGACGTTCGCGTCGCCAATATCGAGTGCCCGTCGCCCTTTGGCACTGATGATTCCAAACGTCATGGACTGGCTCAATCCAAACGGACTCCCCACCGCCAGGACAAATTCGCCGATTTCGGATTCGTTGCTGTCCCCCAATTCGGCGGGAATCAGGTTTTTCTCCTCCACCAGCAACACGGCAATATCCGTTTCCGCATCCGACCAGACCGCTTTCGGAGTGATGGTACGGTTATCGAAAAGGGTGATTTTAATATTGGATGGACGGGCATCCCGCAATACATGTCGATTGGTGAGGATGTAGTATTGCTGGTTGCGGAAGATGATAATCCCGCTTCCCGCTTCTTCGTAAGTGGCATGATGTTGGGAATAAACGGTAAACGACTCGATATGGACGACGCTGGGAGCAATCCATTTGGCAACGACTTTGACGGTATTTTCAATGGCTCGAAGGATATTGGCGTGGCGGTTGATTTCCTGCCGGAACCGTTCTCGCTGTTCGGGGGAAGTAATGTCCGGCGTTAAAACCGCGTTCAACTCTTCCGGGGAACCTGCCTTGGCAATGACCGTTTCGGTTGAATTTTTTTCCTCTCCAGGAGTTTCGCTGCCCATTCCTGTGGCCACGAAAAAAAAGAATGCCGATAAAGTAACGAAAATAAGGTGTTTCATCGTTTTTCAAGTCTCCATCCAACGGAAAAATTCCTGCAATTCTTATAATCGGTAAAAAAGGGAGGGTTTATTCAATGAATTTTGCTCTAGGCAAAAAAACCGCTTTCGGGTATAAGAAATTCTGTCGGGGGGCTGGGTAGAAAAAGTTTTGGATAGTGGTGAACAGGTTTGTAATGAAAGATCATCTTCAATTACGTTCGATTTTTGAATGTGATTCACGATACAAGTTGGAAGCGTATTATTACGTATTGGAGACGTTGGATTTCGCCCGTTCGCAATTGGGAATGGGGCATTGCGAGCCAGCCGCCGTTTCGTTTTCTTCCGGCGACGAGGAACTGGACGAGCCGGAGAATGTGGTTCAGCACATTTCGGGTGGTGAGTTGTGCGAGGCGATTCGGATTCGTGCGTTGGGGATGTTCGGGCTGATGGCGAAAACCGTTTTTCAACAGTGGGGCATCACCACCACCGACGACTTTGGCGAAATCGTTTACAATATGGTGGAAGCGGGCAAAATGCAGGCGGCTTCGAGCGATTGTCGGGAAGCGTTTCATCAGGTTTACGATTTTCAGAAAGTTTTCTGCGACGATTTCCGTTTTCATGAGGACTGGAACAGTCTGCTTCATGCCGCGTGAGGGAAACCATGAAAGAAAAACATCCCATGACGCAGGCGATTCGGGTGTTGCAGAAGAGTGGCGTTCCGTTTGAGTTGATGACGTATGCCTATGAAGAACGTGGCGGCACACGGGTTTCCGCGCGGGAATTGGGGGTGGAGGAACACGCGGTGATCAAGACGCTGATCATGCGGACAGAGGAAAAACCGTCGCTGCCGTTGGTGGTGCTGATGCACGGCGACCGGGAAGTTTCGACGAAGGAACTGGCTCGGATTATGCGGGTGAAAGGTGTGGTTCCCTGTGCCCCCCAAGAGGCGGACAAGTACAGCGGCTACCATGTCGGCGGCACAAGTCCGTTTGGAACTCGCCGAAAAATGGAGGTTTACGCGGAATCGACGATTCGCGATCTGTCGGAAATCTATATCAACGCGGGGAGTCGTGGTCTGTTGGCAAAGATGAATCCGCTTGATTTGGAAAAACTTCTCCCGATTCATTGGGTCGCCATTTCCCGGTGTGACTGAAAACCTCTCCTCTCCCAACTCCCCTTTCCCCTCTCTCAACTCTCAATTATACCAGTGTTCCTTGAAATTTCCGGTTTTCCGCACGAAAGCCCCTCCCTTGGG
>JAUNBF010000024.1 GCA_030527185.1 Planctomycetia bacterium
GATAAATCCTTTACAAAAGTTGTCGGCAATTTCTTAAATTTTATGGATTTATTTTGGGCAACCTAAATTTGAATCTCAGTGCCTGGACTTTCAGAAAAGCCGTAAAAAGAAGGGGGGACTTGTAGAGTATGTAGTCGATTACCGCTTCGATTATAATATCTCAAAATTTTATAGAGACCAGTGGATTAAATCTGGGGGGTTCCTTAACTTGGGAAGTGGTTGATATTTTTGGATTTATCCAAAATGTTTTTCTGGAATCCTTCTTAAAAAGTTGTTTTCTTGCATTTCTTTTTTTATCCGAAGAAGGATGTGGAAGGCGTAGTATTTCCGTTCCTGATCTTTTTTTCGGCGGATATTGAGTATGCGGCAATAAAAAAAGGACGCCCTGAAAAGAGCGTCCTGATGTTATTCCCTTTCTCGATTCCGAAAAGGATCAGTTGACCGGAACTGTTCCGGGTGGGCAGACCGGGCAAACCGGAACCATGACCTGGACGGGTACCTGGACGGTGCAGACTCGCGGCACACAACGGGTGGCGGTGTACGGAACCTGCTTGCAAACCAACTGCACGGTATTGACCGTCTGGGTGTACTGTACCGGCTTGCAGACGGTGTAGGGCACCTGTCGCGTCCGGGTTTCCTGAACCATCCGGCAAACGCGGTAGCAAACCTGTTTTTCACGCGGTTCCTGAACCATCCGGCAAACGCGGTAGCAAACCTGCTTCATACGGGTTTCCGGCACCATTTTGCAGACTTTGTACGTCTTCACGCAAGTCTTCACTTCCGGCACCATCTTGCAAACTTTGTAAGTACAAACGCGGGTTTCGGGAACCATCTTGCAAACTTTGATGTTTTTCACGCAAGTGCGGACTTCCGGCACCATCTTGCAGACTTTGTATTCACACGTGCGAACGCGGGTCTGCGGAACCATCTTCGTGACATTGTACGTGCAGACACGGGTCTGCGGAACCATCTTCGTCACGTTGTAAACACACGTCCGTGTGACCGTCTCCGGCACCACGCGACAAACGGTGTACGGCACCACTTTCTGGCACGTCTCACGCACCCAACGTGTCACGTTGTACGTGCAAACCTGCTTCACACGTTGCGGCACCAGGCGGCAGACGGTGTACGGAATGACCTTTTCCGTCACGCACGGTTCCATCCGGGTGCAGGTGATCTGTTTCTCGCAGACCTGCGGACACCAGACGCGGACGCAGCGAACGCGGCACGGATCGCAAGGATCCACACACTGCTTCGTCGCCCAATAACCACCGCAAACCTGAACCGTTCGCGTTTCGCAAACCGGGCGATACGTCACCTGACGGCAAACTCGCTGCCGGGTTTCCGACACTCGCGTCCACTGAATCCGGCAAACCTCACGCTGACGCTGTTCCACCACCGGCTTGCAGACGGTATAATTGCAAACTTTCTGACGCTGTTCCACCACCCGACGATAAATCGTCTGCGGAACCTGCTTACGAACCTGCTGCGTCACGGGAACGCAAACGGTGTACTGACGCTGACGCTGTTCCGTGACCGGCACACAGACCGTGTATTGCATCTGTCGCTGGCGGGTCTCCCAGACCGGGCGGCAAACGGTGTACGGGACCTGTTTCTGGCACGTTTCCCAAACCGGGCGATTCACCGTATATTGTCGTTGGCGGGTTTCCCAAACAGGAACGTTGACGCAATACTGTCGCTGGCGGGTCTCCCAGACCGGACGATTGACCGTTACCTGATATTGTCGTTGGCGGGTCTCCCAGACCGGACGGTTCACCGTATAAGCCACATTTTTGGTACACGTCTCCCAAACCGGACGTGTCACCGTATAACGAACCGTCCTCACCTGGTTTTCCCAGACCGGACGGCAGACCGTATAAGTGCATTCCCGATACCGGGTTTCCGGCACCATCTTGGTACACGTTATTGTCTTCGGAACACAAACACGTTCTACCACATTACGGTAACAGGTGTATTCCTGGCGCTCCCAGACAATTCTCTTGCAATTCTTGACAACCGTGTGACACTCCATTTTGCAGCATACATAGTCCGGGCAGACCCGCGGACAAGGACAAAACCGTCCTACGCCGAAATAGCGTGCCTCTGCCGGACTGACCAGCATGGCAAGAAGGAGAATCGCTGACGCCGATAGTCCTAATACATGTTTCATTATTACATCCTCCGTGGATCGTTCATTCGAGCAGAGCGACACATTCCTGGTCTGCACAACTCGACCATAACTCTCTCCTTTTCGGTAAAATCTTCACAATCCCTTGATATTTTCCAAGTAATCGATAAAATTTTCCCATAGAGCCTATCCATACTAAATATATTATACACCGCCAATAACTAAATTCCACCACTCCCCCCAATTTAATCCAAAAATTTTTCCTTTTTTTTGGGAATCTGCCCAAAAAGGTTCAATTGTATCGATTGTAGGGGCAAACTTCCATGTTTTCTGATGAAATCCAGTGTCCTATTATGACGGGTAAGTCAAATCAGTGGTTCTATTTCCCGTTAAAATAATCGGTTTTTCCCTACCATCAGAAAAAGAGGAAAAACAGTTGTTTTCCATAAATTTTAAATAAAAAGGGAAAATTTTGACGAATGGGATGTCTTTTTCGGAAAAGATGAGAAAAAGAGGGGAAATTGCGGCAAATTAACAAAATACACATTCTGGAAATACTTTCCAAAATCTGCCGATTATCATCTTGAAAAGAGCGCTTCAGAAAAATTTTTCCTACGAATTTCCGAAAAATCCACGGTTTGTTTTGCTTGACAACAAAGTTTCTCCATGTTACAATAAATCCAGTAGAGAAACCATGCCAGGGTGGACATTGGAGAATGTTCGGAGAAGTTTGGCACGTATAAAAATAGAAAACGACGCAGTCGAGATCGAAAATTTCAGAAAGATGAGAAAATAGCATGAAGTGGATACAAAAAACGGCGATGGCATGGAGCTTCCTGGGTTGGATTTCTGTCGGTCTGGTTTACGGCGAGTTTCGACTGAAGGAGCCGATACAATGTTTTTTGGAGCCGGGCGTGGAATCGACGTTGGTTTTTGAGACCGATTCTGCGGAAAAGGAGCGGAAATACGAGATTTTCAACGGTTCCACTTCCGTCGGAAAAGGGGTTTTGAAGGAAGGAGCCTGCCAAATTTGCCTTCCGCAGGGGTTTTACGAAATTTGCCTGGAAACGGGCGAACGGTTCGGGCTGGTTTCGCTTCCCGGCTGGCGTTATGGCGAGGGTGGAGTACCGCGAGATTCCTTTTTTGCCATCGATGGGGCGATTAGCGGGCTGGTTTCCAAAAAGGGAAATCGGCGGGAAACGCTGTTCCAGATTGCCCGTCGGTGCGGTCTGACGATGGTGCGCGACCGGTTGATTTGGAGTAGCATCGAGCCGGAGGAAGGAAACTGGAAGTGGAATGGCAGGTGGGAAAATTACGAAGCGTGCCGTCAAATGTGCCAGGCTCACGATCTGGAGGTGCTGGAAATGTGGCACGACGCGCCGCCATGGACGGGAAAGGTGCTTCGGTATCCCCGCGATATGCGGAAATTGGCGTCGAGCTGGAAGACGATCGCCGCACGTTGGGAATCGATGTGGGGCGCGTTGGAGGTCTGGAACGAACCTGACATTTCGTTTAGCGGACACCTTCCCGCCGACCAGTACGTTCCGATTTTGAAGACGATTTCGTGGCAGATGGAGCAGTCGGGAATGAAGAAGCCGGTGGTGGGATTTTCCTCGTCGGGATTTCCGAAGCGTTGGCTGGAGTGCGCGGCGGGAAGCGGGGCGTTGGACGACTGCGACATTTTCAGTTTTCATACCTACGCCAAGGCCCCTTCCATGGTAGAAATTTACCGTCGGTTCCACGAGTTCGTCAATCCGCCGCAGCGTCCGCACAAGAAGCCGATTTGGATCACGGAGTGCGGACGTCCCTGGAAACGCGGGAAGGAACGAGCCGACGTGCGGGAAGACATCCTCTCCGCTATCGACATTGCCATGAAGGGAGTGGAGGCAAAAGCATGCGGCTGTGCCAGGTATTTTCCCTTTGTTTTTCCGTACTACGACGAGCGGGAGAGCAATTTCGGAATGATGGACAAAAATCTTTCTCCCATGCGGTCGATGGGAGGGTACGCGCAGTTGATTCGCGTTTTGTCGCACCAGGAGTATCTGGGAGACTTGCCCATTCCAGAAAGTTTTCCTGAGGTTTCCCGGTGTCGCGTTTTCGGGAATCCTGAAAATTCGGAAGCGGTCGTCGTCTGTTACACGCAGGATGTTGACAAGACCTGGGAATTTCCACTCCCCGTCCCCTGTCGGCGGGCGGAACGTTTTTCCGGCGAGCGGCTGGACGTCGAAAAAAATACCGTGACGGTACAGGATGGGCTGGTCTATGCCTGGGTTTCCCGTTCGGAAATCGAACCGTTCCTCCGCCCGGACGAGCGGGTGGTGAAGATGTTGCGGGAGAGTACTCGCGAACCTTCCGGCAGGCGAAAAACCTCTCCGGTGGTGATTCGGCTGGAGCCGGACGCGGAGAAAATGTCCCCCAAAGCGGACGGTTATTGGCTCAAAGCTGCGGCGCGGGAAGGGGTCAACGTCCAGTTGATTCTGGAAAACCTCTCCCCGGAACCTGCTTGCGGAACGCTTTCCTGCGTCCATCCTGCGGAACTGGCGGAAAAAATCGCTCCGCAGAGGTTGGAACTGGCAGGAAACGAGCGGAAAGAGGTGCCGATTTTCCTCCCGCCGTCCGAGCGTCTCCGCAGCGGTGAGTGGGAGAGCATTCAGTGGGTATGGCAACCGGACGAAGGCGCTCCCGAACCTTACGTTTTCCAGATACGCGGCGAACTGGACCTGGAAACAGCCCTGCGGAAGTATGGTGGCAACCCCACCTGGGACTTTGCAGACCTTCCCCGATGGAAACCTTCGGCAGGTGCCCATGGCAAGACCAACTTTGCCAAAATCGACGCGGATGGGCTGAAAATCTGGCAACTCACCACGGAATTTGGCGAAGGGGATGCCTGGACGTATCCTCATTTCACCCTTCCCGAAGGAGAAAATCTGGCAAAGTACGACGGATTGGCTCTCCGCGTCCGATGTTCCCAAAATGAAAGCACTCTGGTGCGGATGTTCCTCTATGCCACCCCCCCTGAAGGAAAACAGACGGCCTACACCGGAACCCCGATTCTTCCTCCCGATGGAGAATGGCACATCGTTCAAGTTCGGTGGAGTGATTTTCAGGATTATCATACGAAATTCCAAAAATCATTCCCTCTGGAAGCGGTACGAAGAATTTCCCTCGGAGGAAACACCAGAGAAAAATCGTTCCAACTGGAAGTGAGCCACGTTTGGCTCCTCCCACGCTCGGAACAAAATCAATAATGGTTTAAGTTTTATTTTAGACAGTATTTTTTTAAGGAGAAAAAAATGTTTTCATTGTCCAGGGAAGGTCAATGTCGTTCCGAAGGTTTACTTACCCCTCGTCAGGCAGAGGTTTTGCGGTGTATTACTCGCTGGATCCGAAGGAAAGGCACCTGCCCAACCTATCGGGAAATTGCCAGGCAACTGAACATCCATTCGCTCAACGGTGTGTTTGGACACCTTACCGCGTTGGAACGAAAAGGGTATCTGCGGCATGAAGTGGGGAAATCGCGTTCGATTGTTCTCTTGCCGGAAAAGACTTCTCGGGAAAAGAAGGCTTTTCCTGTTCTGGGAAAAATTTGCGAAAATCGGCTCTTTTTCTCTCCTTCCTCATCGCCTCTCCAAAGAAGTCAGAAAAGGCATCGAAAATACCCCTATTCTTTTTTTCTGGAGGTGGAAAAAGGAGCCTCCTTCCATCGACGTGCCAGAACTGGCGATCGCATTCTCGTCGAATCCTCTCCCCGGCTGGAAGAAAATCGAACAGCCATCTTCGTCACCCGGGAAAATACCGTCATTGTGGGAAAATATTTTTACCACCCCGCCAGTGGAAAAGACTGTATCCAGCTCCGCGAATGTGATGAGTGGTACTGGGAGACATCGTCGCTCACCTTCCTCGGTTATTTTGCCGGACTTTGGGAACCTGTAGAGTAGCGTAAAAAATGCGGAAACTCCATAAAAAAAGGGAGAAGTGGAACCTTCTCCCCTACTCTCCTTCGTCCACTACCACGCAAAGTGCGCAAATGCCTTATTCGCTTCGGCCATGCGGTGGACGTTTTCTCGCTTGGTGATGGCGGTACCTTCTTTGTTGTACGCGGCCAGAATCTCGTTCGCCAGTTTCTTGGAGGCTGGCAGTCCCTTCTTATCACGAACCGCTCCCAGAATCCACCGAATCGCCAGCGACTGCTGACGCACGCGGTTCACCTGCATCGGCACCTGATAGCTGGCACCACCGACGCGCTTGGAACGAACCTCAATGTTCGGCTTCACATTCTCAATCGCCTGTGTGAAAACCTCTATCGCCGGTTTGTCGGTCACTTTTTTCGCAATCTCTTCCAGAGCATTGTAAAAAACTTCCTGGGCAACACTCTTTTTGCCATCGTACATCATGCAGTTGATGAACTTGCTGGCAAGCAACGACCCATAAACCGGGTCTCCGACGAGTTGTTTACGACTTGATGTAATACGACCCATTATGATCCTCTTGTATTTTTTCTAAATTGTATCCTGACACCTTGATCCGAAATTCCGCTCGAATCGGTAAAAATTTTCCAGAAATCCTCGGCAAGCGGGAATTTTCTGCCCGATGATAAATTCCGACGACCGTTTCCATCTGTTCGTGGAGCAGGCAACAAAACCCGATGTTTCGTCACGCGGAGGCTCCATTACTCACAGCCGTCCCCTTCATACGGCAACAGGTCTCCCTCTGCCGTCTGCGAAAATTACTTCTTCTTACCGGCGACGGGCTGATTCTTCTTCGCACCGTAACGACTTCTGGCCTGTTGACGGTTTTTCACACCAGCACTGTCGAGCGTTCCTCGGATAACCTGATAACGCACACCCGGAAGGTCACGAACACGGCCACCGCGAACCAGCACGATCGAGTGTTCCTGCAAGTTGTGTCCTTCGCCGGGAATGTAAACCGTGACTTCCTTGCCGTTGGACAGACGCACACGGGTGATCTTACGAAGCGCCGAGTTCGGCTTTTTCGGGGTCATCGTACGCACCTGAAGGCATACGCCGCGTTTCTGCGGATTCTTCTCAAGAACCGGGCTTTTGCTGAATTTTCTCGGCATCACGCGATTCTTACGCACTAACTGATTGATGGTTGGCATACTGCTTACTATCCCTGTTGAATCATGGAATATGAAAAGAGATTCACAAAAATCTCCTACGATTCTGTCGAAATTACAGAAAACAACCATTATAGCGACGCTTTTTTTTTCGTCAAGGACGGTGGGAAGATTTTTTACCTGAAAAATTTTTATGGGGGGGACATTTCCTCTCCTTTATTATCCCCTTTCCACTGCGAAATCTCCACCTCCACGCCCGACAATCGTTCCACCAACGCCAATCCCTTTTTCACATCCATCACACTCAACGCCGACGCCAGCGCATCCGCACTCATCGCGTCGGGAGCAATGACCGAGACCATCCGCCGATTCGTCAGACCAAGGCCGGTTTGGGGATCGACGATGTGGGAATAGCGTTGGCCGTCGATTTCCACAAACTGATACAAATCACCGGAGTTGGCCACACCGCAGTTGGAAAGGACGCGGAAATGCGTCGGTTCCCCCTCTTTTTCCATCGAGACGACCGCCAGTTTCCAGCCAGGCTCTCCAGGAGGTGGGTCTCCCAGGCCAACATCCCCTCCCGCGTCCACCAACGCCCGCGTCACGCCATGGAGCCGCATGACACGGAGCGCTTCATCAATGGCATACCCTTTGGCAATCCCGCCCAAATCGATCCGAACCCGTTTTTCATAGCCATTTTCGGTAAAACCCACCGCACGATCCGACTCGCGGAAGAGGATATTCTCGTACCCAACGGTCTGGAGCGTTTCCGCAATCTTTTCCGGCGGCGGAAGTTTTTTCGACTTTCGCGCATGACGCCAAAGTCGGACGACTTGCCCCACCGTCGGATCAAACGCGCCTTCCGTCAACTCCGCAAAACGAACCGATTCTCGCAGCACCACCCACAAATCGCGGCTCACCCGTGTGAACTGTCCGGGGAGCGAAAAGTCGCCCAGTTGCCGGATTTCGCTTTCGGCCTGGTAGTCGCTCAAACGTTGGTTCAGGTCGCGAAACCGCCAGAAGGCCGCTTCCGAGGCACGGCGTGCCTGTTCCTCACTCTCCGCGTAGAGAATGATCTTCACCGGAACCGCCATTTCCACCCCTTCCAACGTGTAACGCTCCAGGGTCGCGGAAAAGGCGACGGAAAAGGTCTCGAAAACCATCCCGACGAAAACGAGACCCAAAAACGTTCTGCCGACGAGCCGTTTCATGTCATCTCCGTTTCGATGCCTGCCGTTCCGCAATGAGCAACGCCATCTCCATCGCCTGTTCGTAATTCAACCGTGGGTCAACATCGGACTGATAGTCCCGATAGAGGTCGTCCACCGTCAGACCGCGTGCCCCGCCCGTACACTCCGTCACATTCTCCCCCGTCAGTTCGACGTGAATCCCCCCCAGGTGCGTCCCTTCCCGCTCCAGAATACTCGACGCCTGGAGCAATTCGCTTAAAATATCGTCGAATCGGCGTGTTTTCATCCCCCCCGGCGTCGTTCGGGTGTTGCCGTGCATGGGATCGCAAATCCAGAGTACGTTCCGCTTCTCACGCTGAATCGCCTCCACCAGTCCCGGCAGTTTCTCCGACACCCGATTCACTCCAAAACGGTGAATCAGGCAAAGTCGCCCTTTTTCGTTCTGCGGATTGAGTACCTTCGTCAGCTCCACCAGTTCCTCCGGCTCCATCGTCGGCCCGACTTTCATACCGATCGGATTCGCAATGCCCCGGAAAAATTCGACGTGGGCACCGTCGATCTGCCGCGTCCGGTCGCCAATCCAGGGGAAGTGCGTCGTCAGATCGTACCAATTCTCCCGCCTCGGAACCCGCCGCGTCTGGGCTATTTCGTAAGGCAAATGCAGCCCTTCATGCGAACAGAAAAACGTCGTCTCCGTCAGCTGGTCGATTTTGCCGGCAATCACTTCCATGAAGTGAATCGATGAGTCGATCGATTGGAAAATCCGGCGGTATTCGCGAGATCGCTCCGTCAGATTCACGAAACCCAACTCCCAATATTCCGGGTGGTGCATGTCGGCAAAACCGCCCGCAATGAAGCTGCGGATGAAATTCAGCGTGATGGCCGCGTGGCTGTACCCTATGACAAGATTGTGCGGGTCGGGCGTGCGGGCTTCGGCGGTAAATTCAGGACGGTTGATGAGCGGCCCGCGATAACTCGGAAGCGTCATCTCCCCCCGCGTCTCCGTCGGGGAACTACGCGGCTTGGCATATTGCCCGGCAATTCGCCCCAACCGAATGATTTGCTTGCGACTGCCGTAAATGAGAATGTAACTCATCAAAAGCAAAATCTTCAATTTGCTCGTAATCACGTTCGGATTGCACGACTCGAACGTTTCGGAACAGTCCCCGCCCTGCAAGACGAAATAACGCCCTTCCTCCGCCGCGGCCAATTGTTGCCGGAGGTTTTCGATTTCGCCGCTGGTCACCAACGGTGGCAGTTTGGAGACCGTCACCACCGCGTCCTCCAACGCCTGCGGATCGGGATAATCGACCCACTGTCCAATCGGTTTCGTCTTCCACGAATACGGTGTCCAGTCACTCGGTGTCATAAAAGCTCCTCCAAACCACGTTCCCGCAATACCTGCGTTATTTTCCGAATCGACTCTTCCCGATGTTTGTCGAACACCAGAACCACGTCGTCCAGCACCAAAATCCCCAAATCCGCCACACCAAAACAGACCACCCGCCGCTTGGAATCAGTACTGCGAATCAGGCAGTCGTGCGTTTCCAGCAAAATCGGCTCGCCACTCGACACAGAGCAGAGAATCGTGTTTCCCGCGTCGTCGTGCGGAAAAAGTCGCTCCAGGGCACTCCACGTTCCCGCGTCGTCCCACTGAAACGGTGCCGCCGCCATCAGCACTTCCCCAGCCGCTGCCGCAGGTTCCAGAACCGCATAATCCATTGCGATACTTTCCATCGTCGGAAATATTGTAGCCAATTTTTCCTGAAACGCAAGGCTCCGCGACGAACTTTCTTGCAATGCCGCCCGCAATTCCATCGTCGGCTCGTAAACGCCGGGGGAATGTCGCCGCAACTGCTCCAGAATCGTCGTGGCTCGCCAGACAAATATCCCCGCGTTCCAGAAAAACCGACCCGTCGCCAGGTATTCCGCCGCCGTCTCCCGGGAGGGCTTCTCCCGAAAACGCGAAACCTGAAAAATCGGAATTTCCCCTTCCATTTGCCAGAGTTGCGAACGTTCGATATACCCGAACGCTTCCGACGGGGAGGTGGGACGAATGCCAAGCGTCAGGAGCGATTCTGGCGACGTATCCACCGCGTGAGCCGCCGCCCGCAACGTTTCCCGGAACTCCTCCGCAGGCGAAATCACATGGTCGCACGGCAAAACCACCATCGTCGCGTCCGGGTCTTGTTCCAGGCACAAAATGGCCGCCAACGCAATACAGGCTGCCGTATTGCGGGCACATGGCTCCACCACCACCCCTTCCGCCCCCAGTTCCGGTACCTGTTCCTCCACCGCCTGGCGAAGATTCTTTCCCGTAAAAATCCGAATCCGCTCTCGCTCCACCAACGGACTCAGCCGATCCACCGTCTGCTGCAAAAAAGAGCGTTCCCCTTCCAGACGAAGCAACTGTTTCGGACGATTTTTTCGACTTTCCGGCCAAAGGCGTGTCCCGGAACCACCTGCCATAATAATTGCGTGAAGCATGAGGTCGATTTAAGGATTAATAGGGAATGGTTAATGAGGAAGGTTGGGGTGGTACTTTTTCGCACGTTCTACGAGATGGGAGTCGGTGCATTTTTCTATCACACGATTCAGCAAAGATGTGAAATACTCAACGTTGGGACGACGGAGGTTGTTGTGATGGGCTAAATCCACCACGGCTCGATAAACATCCTGCTCCAATTGCGGGTCGTCCACAAATTCCATCGCGAATCGTACACTGGCAATATCCCGAATCGCGCTGAGACGGCTGAGGATCAGTTTTTTCTCTTCCACACGGGTTGCTTTCGACATGGCAATTCGTAACATCGCCAATTTATCCGCAGCCGAGGCGGAAATGCCAATCTGGTCGTCGGGGAGGGAGACGACGCGGATATACGCCCGCAACGCGGATATTTTTTGGGATTCGTGGAAATCCGCTCCGTCCACCACCTGGAGCATTTGCTGGTTCTGTTTGGCGTTGGGCAAATTGCACAAAGCGTGAATGGCCACTTCCCGATTCGCCGATGACGTCAGATTTTCCTCAATCACCTGCCATGCCGCGTCGTCGCCGATTCGACCCAGCAGTGGGAGGTATTCCGGCAGATTTTCCGACGTGATTTTCGCCCGTACCCACTGTGAATTGCCGTCCGAAAGGAGCATGAGGGACTTTTCCGCCCCCTCACGTTCGCCGCCGGCCGGGAAAAGGAGCAGAATATCGAGTAAATCGCCGATATTTTCCGACGTCGCCACAGAACATGCGGCCTGAAAAATCGCGGCTCGATTCTCGCATTTCGGCTCTTGCATCCGCGTCAGAAGAACGGGAAACAACTCCGAAGAATAACGTCCGGCAAGAATTTCCGCAAGGAGCGTAAACGATTGCGTATCGGTCGTTTCCCGCAACGTTTTCAGCAACGCCGCGTCGAGACCATCGGCTTCCAGCACGCAGAGAATCCGAAACACCAGGTTCCGGTCGGTGGCGGCATATTCCAGAAGCGTCGGCAAATCTTCCGCCGTACCGAGTTTTTCCAAAGCCAGAATCCCCGCCCGTTTCAGTGCTTCCGCGTCAGCGCCTTCCGCACGAATCGCTTCCCGCACCACCGGCAGGTACTTCCGATCGCCCAAAACGGTCAACGACGCCAACGTCCGCAATTTTTTCGCAACCGAAAACGTCGCGTAATCCCGCATGTACTCCGACACCGCTTCCGACGTGGCATACGGCAGGCACTGCGGCCATTCGCTCTCCATGGCGGTGGAAATATCCTGCGTCTGCTGTTTTAACGCACTCTGAATCATCTGCCGGTCGGTGTCGTGAGCCTGAGCAAGGGCGGCGGTGAGAACTTCCTTTCCCCGCGTGCCAGGAATTTTGGAAAGTACCCGAATCGCCTCATCCCGAAGCGTATATTCCGTGTGCGTCAGAAAAACGGCCAGTGCCGAAACGTCCGAATCTTCCCCAATCCACTGAAATTGCTTCACCAGCCAGACTTTCAGCCAGACGGGAACCGCGTCGGACGCCAGGGCTTCTTTCATCTGCCGAACGACCTCCTTTTTTTGCGCCTCGTTGCCAGGAGCGGTCGCGCGGAGACAAATCTGCTCCCACTGAGCCAGTACCGCTTCGTGAGGGCCTGCCACGTGCGGTTTCGCGTTCTCGAACGTGCTTCCACCATCGTTCGCAAGCGACGGCCCGGAAATCATCGTCTCCAGCAATTCCGCCAGCCGAACCGGCTCCTCCGCTTGCAAATTTCCCAAACCAATCAGCAAAAATGCCGTTCCCAACCAAATGTTTATTTTCATCAAAATTTCCTTTCCTAAATAATCTTCATCGACAGTATTAGAGTACGCCTAAAAACATTTTCTCATGTTTATTTTCCCATAAATTCATCTTAACGATAAAAACTTATCCTAATCCATCTTCTTTATCTCGTCGCTAAACCCCGATTTTCAGTATCCACTGAGGAAAAAGTGGGAATGGAAATATCTGCGTCTTCTGCGTCGTCAAGGTAAATCGTATTTTCCTTAATCTGCGGATAATTATTAACGTTGGAAGGGGAGGAAAATACGATTTGCCTTGACGTTGAAATTGCTGGATTTATCCAAAAATCTCTCTGAAAAATAAGTTTTCTCGCACTTCCTTTTTTTTGTCCGCAGATTACGCAGAAGACGCAGATGATTTTACTTTTACCTCTTTCTTCTGCGGAAAGTCTCCTACACTGCCAACGGCTCAATCGGCGTTTTCAAAAATGTAGCAAACAAATTCTGGAAATGCAGTCGTGCTTTGTGAAACTTATAAATAGGGATAATGATTTCCATTCCAACCTGGTAGGTTAGAAGAGGAAAACGCTATTTGAAAAAGTCTTTTGGCTGATCGTAGCGCGACTCACGGCGGCCGTGGAGAGGAAACCTTTCTATAGAAGGAGTTCTCCTCTCCAGACCTCTCCTTCCAGAGATTTTTATTGGTGGCTGCGCCGCGATTGTTTTTGCGATTGTACGATTAGTCATTCATTTTTGCCTCATTAACTAGAGTTCGATTGCGTACGGATAACGCTGTACCCGACGAACCATTCGGGAAGCGTCCGGGTCGTTGACGAACGTACACGTTTCCGCGTCCCACTCCAATTTCCGATTCAACCGATAGCACAACGCCATCAACTGGCACAGTGTGGCAGCCTTGGCCGGATACTCCACATCCTGAAACGGACGGACACGATGCCGGACGCACCAGTTGAAATCTTCTATCAGCCGCGTCGCCCCGCCGTGGTACCGACGCACGTCCACCGCCCGCCGTGGCTCGATTTTGCCACGATCCCGATTATGGCGAAATTCCCGCTCTGAACCGCAGAGCGTGATGTCGTGACCGCCTCGCGCGTGGTACATCTGGAACCCGTTGCGGTAAATGGCCAGCACACCCGGCGTCTCGTTCTCCTCACAGTGTGGCGGAATCAGCGTTACCGGTTCCTCCTTCTCCAGCCCGACAATATACAATACACCTGCGAACTTGTGCGCTCCCCAGTCGGCCAGAAAACCATTCCCATACTCCAAAAATTCCCGCCAGCCACCGCCGTAGCTCCCCGAACAACGCCACGAATGGTACGGCACCCACGGAGCCTGCCCCAGCCAACGATCCCAGTCCAGTCCCTCCGGCTGCGGCTGCATCGGTGTCCAGCACTCTCGCGGCGGATTCCCGACCTGGACGTGTGCCGTCTTCACTTCGCCCAACGCACCACTTTGCACAATCGGTGCCATGTAGCCATAATCTTCCATCACCCGCTGACTTCCCCCCGTCACCACCCGATTGTACATCCGTGCCGCTTTCACGATCTGGCGGCTTTCGATCGGTGTGAGCGTCAACGGCTTCTCACAATAAACATCCTTTCCCGCACGGCATGCCTCCACCGTAATCTTCGTGTGCCAGTGGTCGGGCGTGGTGTTGATCAGAATGTCCACCTCCTCCTGCTGCAAAATATCCTCATAGCGGGCAAACATCCGACAGTCCTGATTCCTGTAATACCCGTTCACACGGTCTCGTGCCGCTTCCATCTGGCGTTGGAAACAGTCGCTGACCATCGACACCTGCATGTTCGGGCTTCCCAACGCGCTTCCCATCACTTCCCGACCACGATTGCCATAGCCCACCAACGCGGTTATTAGACGTTCGTTGGGCGAAATCTTTCCATCCCGCCCCAAGGCATTGCCCGGCAGGAATGTGGGAAGGGTGACACAAGCCGACGTTATGAGAAATGTTCGGCGGGAGAGGTTCTTTTGAGACATGAATGGACTCCTGTATGGGAATGAAAACAAAATAAAGTAATACGTTACCACGGCTCACGCAAACGCCGTGGGTTGGAAACTCAAACGCTGTTTGAAAAAGTCTTTCGGCCAGAGGGACGCCGCTTGCGCCAAAACGAAAGCGGCATTTTCTTTCTTCCTTTTTACAACGATCCGACGTACTCCACCAATGCCTCAATCTCCTCGTCGGTCAACTTGTCCACCTCCCCTTTCTGCTTCCCATGCTGCCCTTCCTTGAAGAGTTGGAACAGTGTGGTGTAGCGTCCGTCGTGAAGATAGGGGGCGGTTCGCCAGACTTCACACAACGTGGGCGAATCGAAATCACGACGACGGTCGAAGGGATTTTCCGTATCGACGTCGTGCATCTGCATGTCGGTAAAGTACCAGTCGGCAGGATGGCATTTGTCGCAATTGACCCGTTTGAAAATTTCCTCTCCCTTTTTCGCTTTTTCGCTCAGTTGACCATTGACCAGAAGCGGGCTGGGAAGGGCTTTCATCGCCTTGAGGTACTCATCGATCGAGGCCGGGTCTTTTTCCGGGCGAACGGAGAAGAGAATGTGCTTGAAACCGCTTCGGACGCAGTGTTCCGCGTCGGCACGAATCCCGGTAATCATCGTCGGGGGCGTTTCGTGCGAGTGGAGCATCGATTTCGCGTTTTTCGGATTGCCGAGACCATCGTTCATCAAATCCCAGTTCAAACCATCCGTTCGGGTGTAGGGATGGCACGACGCGCACGACTGCCATTGCTGGAAACAGACGGTTCCATCGTTGAACGTCATCAGCCCGTGCCGTTTTTCGGAATATTGGTGATTCGGCGTGAATTTCAGTTCGCCGACCTGTTTTTTCGTCTTCAAATCCACCACGGCCAGAGAATCGGTGAAATACATCGGAATAAACGCTTTTTCGCCGACAATCACAACGTTTCGCGGACCATTTCCGCTCAGTTTCACCCGCGTTCGCATCCCAACGAGAAAGGCCAGGTCGTTCGGAACGTCGGCACTGGAGGCGGAACTGTAGCCACTGTTGCTCTTTTGCCCCTGTCCATCGGCCTGTTCCTGGGCGGCAATTTTGTCCAGTTTTTCAAACATCGCCTGTGCGTCGATCACACTGATTTCATGCGTCCCGGCATGGGAAATGACCAGCGTTTTGCCGTCCCCCGTCATGGACGCGCCCCACGGATTGGAAGCTCCCAAATCGATGTCGTCGAGCAGCACGACGTTGATCAATTTTCGATTGGCCGCGTCGAGAATCGCCACCGCGTTGGTATTCATCCAGCCACGTTCCAACTGCGTTGTCGGCATCTGGTAACGTGCCAGGTTGTTCGTCACAAATGCGTATTTGCCGTCGGGCGAAACTTTCACTTCATGCAGCGCAACACAACCGTTGAGCAGGCGAATGTTCCCTTTTTCCAGCGTCGCGGTATCGATCCACGTCACTTCCGCGGCCACATCGTAACCATCCGACGGATCGAGCGGGAGGAAGTTCGTCACATAGACCGTTTTGCCATCCGGCGTAATGTCGACGGAAATCGGCTCACGAATGACGGGAATTCGCTGGAGTTCCTTCTTTTGTCCCAAATCGATGACGGAAACATCGGTGGAAAATCGATTGGCAACGTAGGCGGTCTGGCCGTTGGGATGAATCACAACCGATTCGGGGCAGTAGCCGGTCTCCACTTTCCAGTCCGTATTTCCCGACGCCACGTCGATGCACGACAAAAGGCCATTTTGCGGCGGGCGGGCACTGGTCACGAAGATTTTGGTACTCTCCGCGTTGCGTGTGACATGGGTGGGGGTTCCCTCAATGGCATATTCTTTCGTGACTGCCAGCGTGGCCGTATCGACCTGGACGACTTTGGCCGCGTCGAACTGCACCACATAGAGAAATTTCCCATCCGCCGAAGCGATCGCGTTCTGGGGTCCCTTATAGTCGGTATCGCGTGAATAATCCGCGTTTTGAGCCGAGACGGAACCTGCTATTGCCACGAGACTTGCCAGAATCATCAGGACATGGAACATTCGATTCATAAAATTTCTCCTTGCATGGAACGATGGATTATGGAGAGGATATTCATTTTTCCCAAGTCGTGCCTGGGAAGATTTTTCCTCTGTCTATTTTTCTCTATTAAAAACTATCTTCCTGGAAATTGCAAGAGGTACTTCCAGGTTTTTTCCAAATATCGTGGGAGTGCGGGGTGGGGGCTACCTTTTATCAAAAAGATATAGTATGATAAAGTGATGATAGAATACCGGAAAAAAGAAAGGAATCCTCACCATGCTACAAAAATTTCGTTTTTGGGCAGTACTGTTCGCGGCTTTTTCGTTAGAAATGACGGAGGCGAAAGATTTTTACGTCTCCCCCAACGGCACCGAGTCGGGAACAGGCGAAATTTCGGCTCCCTTTGTCACCCTCCCACAAGCACAAGCCGCCGTGCGGGAGTTTCGGAAAAATCATGCGGAACCGGTCACGGTTTGGCTGCGGGAAGGGACGTATTTTCTGGAAGAGCCGCTCCGTTTCACGCCGGAAGATTCGGGGAGTGCGGACGCGCCGATTCAGTACCGAGCCTGCCTGAAATCGGACGGAACGCCGGAGAAGGTGGTTCTGTCGGGAGGGAAAGAGGTTTCCGGCTGGCAGGACGAAGGGGACGGACTTTTTTCCGCCGCGTTGGACTTGCCGGAAGAGGTGGGAACGCAACTGTTTGTGGAAATTCCCAGTGGCGAAATCCGTCGAGCTATCCGTGCCCGGTCGCCGAACGTACACCCGGAAGACGCGTCGCAGTCGTACTTCTTTGCGCGTCGGATGGATCTGAAGAAACACCAGTGCCTGAGTATGCGAACGGTGCCGGGGACGCTGGATAAGTGGATTCTGGACGCGGATGGGAAGATTCTCCCCGACGCTCAGATCGTGACATTCCAAAAGTGGAGTACGTCATTCAATCGGGTGCAGGATTTTTCGCCCAAAACGGGTCGGGTGACGTTTTCCCGGTCGTCGGGCGGGTTTTATTTTTCACAATACAATCGGTTTTATGTGGAAAATGTCCGTGCCGCGCTGGACGCTCCGGGAGAATGGTATCTCGATCGGCAGGAAAAGCGAATTTTTTATAAACCGCGAAAAGAAGAGGACTTATCGCAATGCCGCGTCACGATCACGACACTTCCGCAGACGCTTGTGAAAGTGGAGGGGGACTGGCAAAACGAGCGGCCGGTGGCGTATTTGACGTTTCGTGATTGGACGTTTTCGTTCACCGACGCGGATCTTTCGCCCGACTATCCCAACAGCGTCCAGGCCGCGCACACGCAAAAAGGGGCATTCGACGCGGTGGGAATGCACCATTGCGGGATAGAGCGGTGTACATTTGCGCACCTCGGCGAACACGCGATTCGGCTGATGGAAGGGTGTCACCACAACACGATTCAGCAAAACCATCTTTACGACCTCGGAGGGGGCGGGATAGCGCTGGCCGCGATTCCCAACGGAGTACCGTCCGACGCGGCTCGCACGTCGCACAATCTTCTCCACAACAACCTGATTCACCACGGCGGAAACCTCTTCCACGCGGCTTGCGGCATCTTTTTCGCGGGGATGGCGGCGCACAATCAGGTGACGCACAACGACGTTTCCAATTTCTACTGGGCCGCCATGCAGTTTGGCTGGTGCTGGACGGCAGACAGCCCGGCGTACACGGAGGAGAACGAGATTGCGTGGAACCACATCCACCACATCGGCAGTGGCGTCCTCTGCGACCTGGCAGGCATCTACACCTTGGGCAACTCGACCGGCACACGGCTCCACCACAACCTCATCCACGATACCGCCCGTTTCCTGCGTGGCAAGGAGGGTTACGGCGGCTGGGGAATCTATCTCGACCAGGGGAGTTGCAACATTACGGTGGAAAACAACGTCGTTTACAACACCCAGGATGGTGGCCTTCACCTGCACAATTCGTGCTATCCATTTAACAATCGCGTTTACAACAACCTGTTTGGCTTTTCCGTAAACAATGCCATGGCGCGGAACAATACGCAGAACGCGAAGGAATATCCTTTCGGCGTGGCAATCGAACGGAATATCATCTTTAGTGACAATCCCGTCATGCTGGCGGGAAGTGGATTTGCGCGGGATCAGAAAGTGATTCTGAACCGCAACTGCTACTGGTGCTACACCGCGCCCGCCGAATTTTACGAAAAAACGCTCTCCCAATGGCAGACCGAATCGGGACTCGACACCGAAAGTATCGTGGCCGACCCACTTTTTCAAGACGCACACCGATACGATTTTCGTCTGAAGCCAAATTCGCCGGCGTTGGCTCTCGGTTTTCAGGAATTCGACGTTTCGCAGGCCGGTTTGCGGGGAGACGAATCGTGGAAAGCTCTGGCCGCCACCGTCCAACACCGTGCGATCGAAGTCCATACCGAGGAGCCGGAAAACCTGACGTACCGTGAGACGTTTGAAAACTACGAGCCGGGCGACCTTCCCGATCTCCTTTTCTGCTCCTTTACGGGTGGAAACGACAATATCCAGGTGAGTGACGAGGCCGCGTTTGAGGGGAAACAGTCGCTGCGAGTGACCGACGCGGCCGACTTGACGTATGGCTACGATCCCCACTTTGCCATCCAGCAGAAATTTCCCGAAGGCCTTATCGAACAGACTTTTGCGCTGCGTCTGGAAAAGGGTTATCCCCTCCTCTGCGAGTGGCGGGAATACAAGGGAGGGGCTTACAAAATCGGTCCGGTAGTGCGTGTGGATGGCGAAGGTGCCGTCTGGGTACATCACCAGAAACAGACCAAAATTCCGCACAATCAGTGGGTTTCCGTCGCCATTCGCTGTGAAAATGGTGGAAAGACGAGTGACCAGTCACGTACCTGGACGCTGATCATCACCTGTCCAGGCGAAAAACCGCAGATTTTTGAGAATCTCCCCCTGTCGGAAGGGTTTCAGACGGTCGATTGGATGGGGTTCATTTCCCCTGGCAAGGAGGCTGTTTCGTTTTGGCTGGACAATCTTCAGGTAGATTCCTTGAAGCAATGAAAGTGACTATGTTTCGTATTTTGCTTGTTTGGGGAAGTCTGTTTTGCGGACTTTCCTTAACCATTGGTCAGGAGCCGGAAAAACATTGGCTGGACCCGGCCAATCGGTTCGTCCCGAAAATGCAGACGTTGGGCGGTTTTTACTTTTGGCAGGACATCCGTTTTCAAGGGGAATGGCGGATTCAGTACAACGTTTTTCTGAAACATTACCGCCTCCTCAATCCTCAATCGGTACAGTACGCCATCGGTTCCCTGAAAACGTGCGAAACGGAGCTTCAGGCGCAAAATCTCCCCCCGATGCAAGGTCGTGTCCTGATTCTGGTGCATGGTTTCGGTGCGAATCGCCTCCTGCTCCAGCGTATGGCGGGCTGGTTTCGGCAACGGGGACATTATTCCGCGGTCTTGAATGTCACCTACCCCTCCACCAGCGTCACGATTCAGGAACAAGCCGCCGTTATCGGGAAAATTGTCGAGCGTCTGGAAGGTGTCGAATCAATCGACCTGGTGGGGCACAGTCTTGGGAGCCTGATTCTGCGATGTTATCTCGGCAATCCCCCCGGAGGTACGCCAGGCACACTTCCCGACCCACGTATCCACCGTTTTGTCCAGATTTGTCCGCCCAACCAGGGTTCCGCTCTGGCAGCACGAGCCAATCAAGCCCATTTGAGTGAGGTTTTTTCCCTCCTTCCCCTGCACGATTTAGGCCAGGATGGAGAAACGCTCCAGGAACTTTGCGGCACGCCCGCCTGCGAGTTTGGCATCATTGCTGGCGGCAAAGGGGATGACCAGGGCTACTCCCCCACACTTCCCGGTGATGACGATTTTGTCATCTCCGTCTCGACCACCCCCCTCCCCGGAGCCAGCGACTATCTCCTCCTCCCCGGTATGCACTCCGTCATTCCCAACACCCTTGCCACCTTCGAATACGTCGAACGTTTCCTGGAAACCGGTGCCTTCCAAAATGCCCCGTAAAAGATAATTGATAATTGAAGGGGTGGTATTTTGTAGTGTTTAGAGGGATGAGGTGGGGTATGGCGGAACGACGTTTCATTGTCAAATGGTAAGTGGGAGGGACTTGGGGGAGTGAATCCGAAAAACACCAGTGGATGAAGCATAATTGGTGATTTGGAACGTCTGTCCTTGCCAAAATTTTGGAATGTGGTAGGATGATAGAAGGTGTCGGCAGTCCAGTGATAAATCTTCAGGGCAGGAACGGGAAGGACACTTCGAGGCTGACAGAACAGAATCACTCGATTTTTGGAAGGAGGAACGGATGGCTTACGAGGTAACATTGATTACAGGCGACGGTGTGGGACCGGAATTGGCGGCGGCGGCACGCCAGTGTGTGGACGCCACAGGAGTGGCAATCAACTGGGATGTGCAGGAAGCGGGAATCGACGTGATGGAACGGATCGGAACGCCTTTGCCGGAGAGTCTTATGGAAAGTCTGAAGCGGACTCGTTGTGCTTTGAAAGCCCCCATCACCACTCCGGTGGGAACCGGTTTCCGAAGTATCAACGTCCACCTGCGACAGGCCCTGGGACTTTATGCCTGTGTCCGTCCATGCAAATATTATCCCGGCGTCCGTTCCTATTTCGACAAAGTTCCCGTGGATATTGTGATTATGCGGGAAAATACGGAAGACCTCTATGCGGGGATTGAATTTGAGCGTGGCAGCGAAGAGTGCGAAAAACTCTACGATTACATCAATTCCATCAGTCCGAAAAAAATCAAGTCAGGCCGAGACGAGACAGGTATCTCGATCAAACCGATCAGTGTTTCGGGCACGGAAAAAATCATCCGCTATTCTTTTGAGTATGCGCGAAAAAACAATCGGAAAAAAGTCACCGCCGTACACAAGGCCAACATCATGAAATTTTCCGATGGTCTCTGGCTGCAAACCTGCCGTGATGTGGCCGAGCAATACCCGGACATTGCCTTTGAAGACCGGATTGTCGATAATATGTGTATGCAGTTGGTCCAGAAACCGGAGTTGTACGACGTGATTTGTCTTCCCAACCTCTATGGCGACATCCTCAGCGATTTGGCTGCCGGGCTGGTTGGTGGCCTGGGTGTTGCGCCGGGTGCCAATATCGGCGATGGTGGAGCAGTTTTTGAAGCGACTCACGGAAGTGCCCCCAAATACAAAGGTCTCAACAAAGTGAATCCGACAGCGCTGATTCTCAGTGGCGTTCTGCTACTGCGTCACCTCCATGAAAATGCTGCCGCGGATAAGCTGGAAAATGCCGTTGCGGAAGTGATTCGGGAAGGGAAGTCGGTGACATACGACATGAAAGCAGACCGTAACGATCCTACGGCTGTCGGAACGCGGGAAATGGCCGACGCGATTTGTGAAAAGTGTTGACTCGCGCTCTGTCCAACTCCTAAATATCATGAGTTATAACACGACTACCCAGGAAAACGCGGTATCCCATCCATCATTATCAAGTATCAGTCAATTATCCATTTAACAGTGCGCTCGTGGGAGACCGGACATGGAAGAATCCGTGGCATAAAAAATGCCCTAGGCAAAAAGGCGGGATTTCGCTATAATTCCTGACCGATTTTGTTTTGGGAAGAAAATCCGCCGACAGTCTCCATGAAACGCCTGATTTTGATATTTTGCCTGGGATTGATTGCGTGTACCGCGCGAGGGGAAAGCACGTCGACGGTACGTCTGCGCATCACCTGGGGTGGTGAGGCGGAAAAATGGTACGGTGAGATGGTGGCCAATACCGGCGTGATTCGGGAATTGTTGCCTTTGGGGGTCGATACGGAATTTCCGGGAGGGGCCTGGATTGTCAACGGTACTGTCCAGGTTCGCCAGGCGGTCGAGAAGAGTTTCAACGGTATCGACATAACGCTTCCTTATCGGGAGGATGGTTTTCTGCAATTCCGATTTGCGGCAGGGGAAAATTTTCGGGATTTGCCGTGGCAGAAAGTGCCGTTGAAGCAGGTTTTGAAGGAAGGCACCGTCCTTCCTCTGGAGACCACGGGGAAGAAGTGCCACATTTCGATTCGCCGTGTGCCGGGGGATGGATTGCGAATCCATCTGGAACGTCCGGTGTTGGTCTATGCGCCGGGAGAGAAATTTCGATGCACGGTAGTCCCAACGCACCTTCCCGTTCCTGCCAACACGAAAGGGGAGTTGCATATTCAGCTTTTTCGCGGACGGGAAACGTTTGAAATCCATCACGACAGGAAAAATAATCTCGCTCTCGGTTCACCGATTCCGGTACCCATGGATCTTTCGTTGCCACAGGAGGAAGGGGTTTACGACCTGGTTCTGACGCTGAAAACGAACCGTCTCGGAAACAAGGTGATGGAGCCTCTTTCCCGGCCTCTGACGACCGGTCCGTTGGCAGGGACGAAACTCGATCCGATGCAGACACTTCTGGAACGTCGGGTTCAGTTGATTGTGATTGCTCCTGAAAACCGCGTTTTAGGGGCTTCTTCCGGCGATTGGGAAAGTCGTCTGGTAGTGGAAATCGATCCGACACAGGCGTGTTGGTGGGATTCGTTGCAGCAGTCTTCGTTCCAGTTCATGCGTTGGAAACGGACGCACTCCGAATCGATCGGCAGTGGCGACTGGAAAACATCCACCCTCCCCATCGGTCCGGTGGCCGAGTTGCCGCACAAAGGGGGACGGGTTGGGAAAACGCTTTCCGGGAAGGAGGATGAGGGAAAGAATGTTTCCTGGGAAGCCTATCCCCTGACGGTCGAAAAAACAGGTTTTCCGCACATTCTGGAAGTGGAGTATCCCGAAGGAATCGAGCAGTCGTTGGGAATCAGCATTCTGGAACCGAACGCGGCCGGAGCGATCATTCCGATTGGATTGGATTCGGGCGTGAATGTTCCACCGGACTATTTGCGGAGGTTGGGGAAAAACACGGCACGTTGGCAGAAACATCGGATTCTCTTCTGGCCGAAGAGTAAAACGCCAGTGGTTTTGCTGACCAACCGCCACCCGGAGAATTCCGCTTTCTACGGCAAAATCCGCATTTTGCAAGTCGGCAACAAGCTCCCCCCGCAATTTACCAGAGAGGAAAAGGAACGTCTGGCCGGGAATCGTCTGATCGCGACGATGTTTACGAAGCCGATTTTCCCGGAATGTTTTTCCGCCACGGAAATGAGTGGTGATTCGGTCGATTTCAGCATGGATGACTGGATCACATTTTACGATGCCACCTGCCGATTGCTGGAGTACCTGAATCATGTCGGTTATGGCGGGGTGATGATGAATGTGTACGCGGATGGAAGTTCGATTTATCCCAGTTCGCTCCTGAATCCCACCCCCCGTTATGACAGTGGTATCTTTTTCCCCACGGCTCAGGACGAGGTGCGAAAAGATGTGCTGGAAATGATGTTGCGCCTGTTTCATCGTGAACGGCTCACGCTGATTCCGGGGATGGATTTCTCGTCGCCGATTCCTGAACTGGAGGTGGCGGCACGTTTTCCAGGTGCTCAGGAACTCCCCCAAGAGCGAATTCCTCCCGGATTCCTGCGTTGGCACGATCTGAAAGGGGAGGAAATGACACAGACACTCCCCCATTTGCGACAGGGTGCTCCTTATTATAACATTCTCCATCCGTATGTGCAGGAAGTGGTGCTGCGGAGTATGGCGGAAGTGGTCGAACGCTATTCCCACCATCCGTCGTTCGGAGGGATTGCTCTTCAGCTTCATGCCAACAGTTTTCTGGTTCTCCCGTCGCCGCAATGGGGAATGGATGCTTACACCATTGAGCAATTTGCCCGTGAAACGAAACACCCGCTTCCCGCCAGCTACGAAGAACGTGTCCGGTATCTCTCCGCTCAGGGGGCTTCCGCGTGGATGGCCTGGCGAGCTTCCCGAATGACGTTGTTTTATCGGCGGGCGGCAGGTTTGCTGGCTCATGTGCCTCATGCGCAGCTCTATTTGGTGGGAACCGATTTACTGACTGCCGAAGACCATCCCGAACTGACGCCGCACCTCTCCCGCAGCACGACGGCCGAAGAAGTCCTCCTGCGATGTGGGCTGGATATCGAGGCTCTTCGCAAAATTCCCAAACTGGCTTTTCCGCGTCCACAACGAATTACGCCGAATCTGCCGTTGCCGCGGAACATGGTCGATTTGCAGTGGCTCCAAACGCCTGGAACGTTTCGGGCATTTCAATCCCAAACAACGCCGGGAAGCGTTTTTTTCCATCCGGCACAGACCCTTCGGCTGAGTGATTTCGACGCGCAGAGTCCCTTTTTGCCGACGTATACCTGGTTATGCACGACGTTTTCGCAGGCAGGTGACGCGAATCGACGTCGTTTTGCGGAAAGTCTGGCAATGATGGAGGCAGGCGTGATTCTGGATGGTGGGTGGATGCCTGCGCTGGGGCAAGAAGAT
Source organism: Planctomycetia bacterium (assembly GCA_030527185.1). GTDB lineage: Bacteria > Planctomycetota > Planctomycetia > Pirellulales > Thermoguttaceae > RGIG3701. The sequence continues at coordinate 25,064 of JAUNBF010000024.1, forward strand.
GCCATCCGGGAGACGATTCGCATTCTGCGGCAACTGCCCAACGGACGTTTTTCCTCCGCCATGATGACTTCCATGAACGACCGTCGAAGCCAGCCGGTCATTTTTCGCTCCCTTTCGCAAAAGGGAAACAATTATGCCTACGCGGTCAATCTAACCCCTTTTCCCATCGAAGGACGTGTCCGGCTGCAATCGTCCGTGGCCGGGCAATTGCCTCCTCAGGTGGTGCGGCTGGTCAATGGCGAAAGCACTTCGCTGGGACAGGACGAAGAGGGGATGTACTGGCACGTCACGCTGGCTCCCTATCAGATCGAAGCGATTTATTTTGCCGGAACGCCGATTTTGCTCTGCGACCCGGTTGCCTTTTTCTCCGGCGACATTCGGACGGCCTTTCAGGAACAATACCAACTCCTCCAGCAAAAATTACAAGGTCTGCGCCATCCCACCCTTTACATGGGGTTGGAAAATGCCAGTTTCGAGAACGTCTCGACGAGCGAATCGGTCATCCCCGGCTGGCAGGTCAATCTCCTCTCTCCATCGGGATTAAAACCGGCGGAAAGTGCCCGCGAAAAAGCGGTCGTCCGGCTGGATCACCAGGAGTCCCATTCGGGAAATACCTCCCTCTACCTCGCCTCTCAGGGTGATTCGCTGCGGGTTTGGAGCCATCCGTTCGTTTCCAGTCCTACCGGGCGGCTGTCCGTCGCGGTCTGGATGAAAACACGTTCCACCGTGGCTCCCCCCCTACGATTTCTCCTGGAAGGAAAATGCAATGGCAAAAAATTTTACCGCATTGCCGACCTGACGCACTCTCCCCAAAAAATCACATCCCAGTGGACACCTCTAACCATCAATGTCAATGATCTGCCGTTGGATGAGACGTTGGAACTGCGGATTGGGTTTGAATTGGCGGGAAGTGGGGAAATCTGGATGGACAACCTGCAACTCTCCGACATGAATTTCACTTCCGAGGAACAAAAACAACTCGCGGAAATCTTCTCCACCTTCGGAACGCGGATTCAAAAAGGGGATATCGTGCCCTGCGTCAGTATTCTGGAAAGTTACTGGATGCGGTTCCTCCAAGCCAACGTCGGCACCTCCGCCATGCCAACGCTCGTCGCCAGCCATACGGAACCAGCCCCCGCACACTCTCCGCCTCCCACAACTCCCCCACCCACCCCACCGCTCGTTTCGGAAAAATCCCTTCCCCAACTCCCCCCTCCGCCCCAGGAAACCTCTCCCGAAAAGAAAAAATCCTACCTCCAGAAAATGAAAGATTGGCTCCCCTGGTAGGGAGGAATTTCGTACGACGCTCTTCCACACCTTCCAATGGGGATGAGCGCGTTTCAGAAGGCTTTGTAGTTATTTGTGGATAATCCCCCACGCAAAAAGTAGGTTCGCAGGACAATCACGACCATTTCCTCACCCACCCTTTTCTACGGAACATCTGTTCTCCCGCTTGCGCGATTTCCTTTTTGCCGCACCCGATACTTCTTCAATCGTCTGGGACGATGGTCTAAAACCTGCTCTCCCGCCAGACGAACACCGCTGGCTGCCCATTCCTCCGCCTCTCGTGTGGCTGCTTGCAGACGTTCCTCCACAAGATGTTGAAATTCTTCCAGTTCCGAACGTTTCAGGTGCGGCGGAATCCAGATTTTCTCTTTTCCCAGAATACGCACTCTGGAAAATGGCCGTGGCACAGCAAAACGATCCCAGGAATGGAAACGCCAGGGACGATCCACTCCAATCCCGGTCGGAATGATCGGAAATCCAAGCCGGGATGCCAGAAAAATCGTTCCGAGCGACATCTTCCGACGCGGACCTTTCGGACCATCCGGCATCATCGTGAGGTGATACCCTTCCTGACCCATCGCCAAAAGCCGTCGCAGAGCTTCCGTTCCACCACGGCTGCGCGAGCCGCGAAAAATCCGAAAACCCATGAATTCCGCCAGGTGTGTGGCAATTTCCGCGTCGCGGTGCTGAGATGTCAACGAAACCATCCGGCAATGCCCAAAAAAACCGACGGGCAGAAGGAGGTACTCGTGCCAGAATGCGTAAATCATCGGTTGGCAGACCCAGTCCCCTTTCGGATCCACGTCCGCCTCCGCAACATGATAGCGGGCATCCAGCGTCGCACTGTACTTATCCCACGCACAGGCTCCCAACAATCCCACCAGTCGGCAAAACGATTTTGGCAGTCGCATTCCCCCTCACTATTTCACATTTTTTCCACGACTTGGATTCCCAGCAGTTCCAGCCCCAACCGAATGGTTCGAGCCGTCAGGTCACACAACAGAAGGCGGCTGGTACGAATCGCCTCGTTTTCCGCCCGCAAAACAGGACAATTCTCGAAAAAGGAACTGTACCGATTGGCCACTTCGTACAGATACGCGGAAAGGAAATTCGGGCGATAATCCTTCACGGAACCTTCCAACGCTTCGCCAAATCGCAGGAGTTCCATCGCCAAAGCACGTTCTGCCGGGTGCGTCAGTTGGATTTCCCCCGACAGTTCCGACGGATTTTGGCCGCATCGGGTAAAAATACTGCGTACCCGAGCGTAGGCATACTGCATGTACGTTGCGGTATTCCCGTTCATCGCCAGCATTTTGTCGTAGGAGAAAATGTAGTCGCTGTCCCGATTCTGCGACAAATCGGCATACTTCAACGCGGCAATGCCAATCTTCTGCGACGTCTCTTCCCACAATTCCTCAGGAATATTCCGCTCTTCATTTTCCAACAGGACTTTTTTTGCCCGTTCCACCGCTTCGTCCAACAACCCCTCCAGCCCCACCGTGTCGCCACTGCGGGTTTTGAACGGACGACGGTCTTCCCCCAAAACCGTGCCGAAGCGGACGTGCCGCAGTTCCACGTTTTCCATTCCCAGCAGCCGTGCCACCGCGAACAACATCTCGAAATGCTCACTCTGGCGGTGGTCTACCACGTACAGAATCGCGTCGGGCTGGTATTTTTCCATCCGGTATTGGAGCGTCGCCAGGTCGGTTGTCGCGTAGAGATACGCACCGTCGCTCTTTTGCACAATCATCGGCGTTTCGCGCCCTTCCAGAAAGACACAGACCGCTCCGTTGCTCTCCGTCGCCAGCCCTTTTTCCCGCAGCGTTTTCACCACCTGTGGCAGCCGATCGTTGTAAAAACTCTCCCCCAACGTCTCGTCAAACGTCACATCCAGCCGACGATACGCCCGGTCAATCTCCTCCAGGCAGTACGGCATGAATTTCTCCCACAACGCCCGATTTTCCGCGTCGCCAGCGTGCAACCGCTCCGTCTCCCGGCGACAGGCATCCGCAATTTCCGCGTCGGCATCCATTTTTTCCCGTGCCAGCCGATAAAGCCGCGTCAGCTCCAGAATCGGCTCTTTCTCAAACGCGGCCTCGTCCCGGAAGTGCTTCCAGCCGTAAATAATCATCCCAAACTGCGTCCCCCAGTCTCCCAGATGGTTGTCGCCAATCACCCGGTGCCCCAGAAATTTCAGAATCCGGTAGAGCGCGTTCCCAATCACCGTCGAACGGATATGCCCGACGTGCATCGGTTTGGCGACATTCGGTGAGGAATAGTCCAGAATCACCGTTTTCGGCTCCGACACCGCAGGAATCCCCAAACGGTCGTCCCGGCGTGCATTTTCCAACTGTCTCTGGATCCACTCCCCTCGCAGGCTCAAATTCAAAAAGCCCGGCCCGGCCACCTCTACTTTTTCCAGCATTTCCACCGCTGCCGGATTTTCCCGCACCGCAGCCGCCATCTCCTCCGCCAATTCCCGTGGTTTTTTCCCCAGACTCTTCCCCAGTGCCATCGCAAAATTGGCCTGATAGTCGCCAAATTTCGGATCCGCACAACGGCTTAACATCCCCAAAAACTTCTCCGGTTCCGAGGTATAACGGGACAATACAGGCTGAAAAAAAGTTTCCAATCGTTGAAGAATCATTCTGCTTATTCCTGTTCTAAAGGATATTTCCATCGCGGCTGCACACCAACTTGCTAATTATTAATTAATTAAATGCGGCTTTAGGACAACGTAATCACAAACCGGGAACCATGCGGTGTTCGTTGTTCGACATGAATCGTGCCGCCATGCTCCCGAATGATCTTCTTGCAGACCGGCAACCCAAGCCCCGTCCCGCGGTTTCCTTTCGTCGACTCAAACGGCTTGAAAATCGAACCGATTTGCTCTTTGGTCAGACCGGGACCGGTATCTTTGACGATAATCTTCACCACTCTGCGAATTTCGTCCCAGAGCGTGACGACATCGACTTGCCCGCGTGGGGTGAGGATTCCGCTTTCGCTGGCCGAAACCTCGACGGAAAAATCGTCTTCGTTCTCGTCAAAAATATGGCTTCCATCGGCAAAAACCGATTCCGCGTCTTCCCGTGGAGAAACTTCCGGGGCATAGGCATTTTCCATAAACCGAACCGTTTTGCCCCCGTCCACCATTTCGCACGGCGACTCCTCCAACGCCTCCGCCACCGCGTCGATCGCATTCGTCACCAGATTCAACACCGCGTGATGAATTGCCTCCGGGTCGAAAAGCGTTTCGGGAACCGACTCGTCGGCCTGCCACGTCAACAATACATCCCGGCTGGTGGCTCGCGACTGCATCAGTTCCACCACGTCCGCCACCACCCGATTCAGATTGTCCTTCACCATCTCCGGCTTGCGGTCTTTGCTGAACGTCAACATGTCCATCACCAACGACGAAATTCGATTCTGATTCCGCTCCACCACCTGCCAGCCTTTGGAAATGAACGTTTCGTTGTGCTGTTTCAGCCCCGTTTCAATGAGGTAACTCCCTCCCTGAATCCCCTGGAGGATATTTTTGATGTGGTGCGAAAGGGTGGCAACCGTCTGCCCAATCGCCGCCAACCGTTCGGCCTGGAGCATCCCGCTGTAGTACCGCGTGTCCTCAATCGCAATCGCCGTATGATGGGCAATGGTAATCATCAATTTCAGGTGTTCATCCCCCAACCGATGCGTCTTTTCAGGATTCATCACAAAATCAGGCCGCGAAAAGGTGTCGAGATAAATCGCTCCCACAATGCCGTAACGTCCCTGAAGTGGAACGCAAATCGCCTCGTGAATCCCCACCGAAAGGACGCTGGCCGCCTCGTTCCAGCGATCGTCCCGCGTCGCGTCGCTCGTCAGAACCCCTTCCCGATGTTCCAGAACGTAATCCAGAATCGTTTTGCTGATAATCATTCGCTGCTGGCCGACATGTTCCCGGACTTTTTTGGCTTTGGGAACCAGACGGTTGGTCGGATGGTCGAACAGAAGAATGCACCCGCGATCCGCGTCAATCCACTGGAAAATCAACTCCAAAAGCTCCTGGGAAAGACGGTCTATATCCATGCAATGGCTGATCGAAAGCGTCATTTCGTACAACAATTGCAAAAAACCCTGCGCTCGCAACGGCCAGGAAACCTCCGGTGCCAACGGTTGCTTTTTCCGTGCCAGGAATTTCTCTCCCTCCGTGTGCGAGATGGTTCGCAGGATTTTCGCCTGATCGTCGGAGGTCGCCATGGTAACGTCCAAAGCGTCCTCTTTCGACAACCTGGAATCGTCTTCCGTATCGGCACGCCGAGACAATGGAGGGGGAGGAGAGGCCAGGTATTTTGCGGAAAAGACACTTCTGTCCGACGCGACTTCATGCGTCTCCACAGAAAAAATCAAAAAGGTACTCCCGACCTGAATCGTATCGCCTACCCGCAACTGGCATTCCGTTACCTGATTTCCGTTTACAAACGTGCCGTTGAGACTCCCCAAATCCATCAACTGGTATTCCTGGGGATTCTCCGCGGAAACTGGCCAAATGCGGACATGCCGTCGGGAAATTTCGGTATCCGGGATGCAAATCTCACACGACGCGTCGCGTCCGATGGTAATACGCGACCCATCGAGATAAAATCGCTCCTTGCGACCATTTTCACGAATGATTAAAAACGATACCATACCGGACAAACCATTTCAAGACAGATTCTCTTTTGACACCCTTCACTCCCCGCGTTTTCGCCCACTTTATTTTAATATTCCATTGTATTCCACATGTATAATTTCGCAACCGGGGGGGGGGAACCGCTCTTTTTCTCTCTTTTTCCTAAATTTTTATTTTTTTTCGACTTTTTTCCCTTTTTTCCAAAAATCACGCTTGACAAAAAAAGACGAATCGACTATTTTCCTTTTGTTCGATGGGGAAATAAAACTTTCTCCTCAAAATTTGGAAAATTCTTTTCGGAAAAACGAGAATTTAATTCCAAAAAAATCTTCCCCAATCCAATCGCTCCCGGTTTGGTTACGAAATTCACTGCCCCCCTGGGATTTCCAACGCCAACCGGGAGATTTTCTATACCTGTGCGACTGGCAATGAATCTATCGTGACGTTGGCATTTCTTTTGCCGCCGCTCGCCCATTATGACCGGGCGGGGTGGGTAGTTTTTTTGTGGAAAAAGGGTATACTGGGGAGGAGTTTTTGTGTGAGATGGGTGGGGGAAAGCCATTTTTTCGTTTCCGGGAGACGGACGTTGGAGGAAAGGAAGAAATGGTATGAGGAAAAATAGCGACTTTTTGAATACCGAGCCAGAAAAATGAACCAGGCAACCAGTTCCCTTCGCGCTACCGTTTCGCGTTTCCATCCGATCAGTGCCCCGGATTACGTTCCGTTGGACAAACTGCGGGATTTGCAGTCGGCACGTCTTTGTCGAATGGTGCAGCGAGTTTACGAGAATGTTCCGCTTTATCGAACGCGGATGGATAAGCTGGGCGTTCATCCGAACGACATCCGCGGGATTGATGATATTGTCCGATTGCCGTTTACGATGAAGGTCGATTTGCGGGACACGTATCCGAATGGCCTGTTCGCTTCGCCGATGAAAGAAATCGTGCGGCTGCACGCATCGAGCGGAACGACGGGAAAACCGATTGTGGTGGCCTATACGCAGCAGGATTTGGACGTTTGGAAAGAGGTCGTGGCACGGTCGCTGGTCAGTTTCGGGCTGGATCGCAGCGACGTTCTGCAAAACGCCTTTGGTTACGGTCTTTTTACAGGCGGCCTGGGCTTGCACGATGGTGTGGAGCGGCTCGGCGCGACGGTCATCCCCATTTCCGGCGGGAATACCGAACGGCAAATCATGATCATGAAAGATTTTAACGTCACGGCCGTCTCCTGCACACCGAGCTATTTCATCCACCTGATCGACAAAGCGATGGAGATGGGGCTGGACTTGCGGGAATTTCCTTTGCGGACGGGGATTTTCGGGGCGGAACCGTGGACGGCGGCAATGCGGCAGCGGATTGAGGAACTTTCCAACATCCGGGCATTTGACATCTACGGTCTGTCGGAAATTGTCGGGCCGGGCGTTGGGGCGGAATGTTGTGCCCAGCAGGGACTGCACATTTTTGAGGATCATTTTTACCCGGAAATCATTGATCCCGAAACGTGCGAAGTCCTTCCTGACGGGGAGGAAGGGGAACTCGTTCTGACGACGTTGAGCAAAGATGCCATGCCGATGTTGCGGTATCGGACGCGGGATATTACGGCATTGGAAAACGTTCCCTGTCCTTGTGGCAGAACGATCCGTCGGATTCGGCGAATTTCCCGACGTAGTGATGACATGCTGATTCTTCGCGGTGTCAACGTTTTTCCGTCGCAAATCGAAACGGCCATCATGCGTGTGGAAGGGACGTTGCCGCACTACCAGATCGTCCTTACACGCGATGGTGGGCTGGATCGGATTGAAGTGATGATTGAGGTGAGTGCGGAAGTCCTGGGTGATACGGTCGCGTCGGTGGAGATTTTTCGCAGGAAAATTGCCGCCGCCATTGAAAATATCATCGGTTTGCACGTGAAAGTGACGCTGGTGACGCCCCGGACGTTGATTCGCAGCGAGGGAAAAATCCAACGTGTCCTGGACAAACGTGTTTAATTGATAATTATCAATTATCAACTATCAATGATCAATTTAACCCCTCTTGGAGTTGTGATGAATAAGCGTATTATCGTTCAGCAGTTACAATCGTTCCACCTGGCGGGAGTCCAGGAATGGAACCGTTGGGCGGCGGAAAAGATTCTGGGGGCAGAGGAAGAGGGAGAGGGAGGGGTTGTTCCCGCGGTGGAATCACCCGTTGCCGAGAAAAAGAAAAAGTCGCCGTCCGTTTATCAGATTCCCCAACCTGTTCAGGAGATTCCCATGAAAAAATCTGCCCAACCCCTTCCGATCGTCGTTCCAGAGGAAGATTTACACGCCTTGACGTTGCTGGAAGACCGGGAAGAAGCGTTGCGGCAACTGGGAGAAAAAGTCGGACGCTGTACGCGGTGTCTGGAATTGGTCTCCAACCGGACGCAGACCGTTTTGGGAGTGGGGAATCCGTATGCCCGGTTGATGTTTCTGGGGGAGGCACCGGGAGCGGATGAGGACAGGCAGGGGATTCCTTTCGTGGGACGTGCGGGAAGGCTCCTGACCGATATGATCGAGAAAGGGATGAAAATTTCCCGGATACAGGAGACATATATTTGCAACATTCTGCGTTGCCGTCCGCCGGGAAATCGTGCCCCACTGCCAACAGAAGCGGCCAATTGCCGTCATTTTCTCGACACGCAAATCGATATTGTCAAGCCGGAGTTTATCTGTTGTCTGGGAGCCTCTGCCGCGCAGTTCCTGCTCCGTTCCACGACGACGATCAGCCGAATGCGCGGGCGGGAATACGATTATCGTGGTATTCGCGTTGTTTGCACCTATCACCCCGCGTATTTGTTGCGGAATCCTGCGCAGAAAGTGGCGACGTGGGAGGACTTGCAATTTTTGATGCGAATCATGGCTGAAACATCCGCTCATTCCAGGAATTGACGGGGAATACGACGAAATTTTTTACCGCCGGGAAGAAATTCCATAGGTCTTCTTTGCGGGCTTGCCTGTTTTGGGAAATTTGTTATAATGGGTGTTAACAGGTTTACCTTAATAGCCATTTCTTTTTTTGCAAGGAGATAGACGTGTCGCAAAAAAGTTTTCTGTTTACCAGTGAAGCTGTCAGCATGGGACATCCCGACAAACTGGCAGACCGCATTTCGGATGGCATTCTGGACGCGATCTTTGCCCAGGATGCTCAGAGTCGTGTGGCTTGTGAGACGATGGTCACAACCGATTTGTGCATTGTGGCAGGCGAAATCACCACCCATGCCCAGGTCGATTACGAATCGGTGGTTCGTCGGGTGATTAACGAAGTGGGGTACACGCACAACGATATTGGTTTTTGCGGCGATACCTGTCAAGTTCAGGTCCACCTGCATACGCAAAGTCCCGATATTGCCATGGGCGTGGATCGCGACGGAGCAGGAGACCAGGGATTGATGTTTGGTTATGCCTGTACGCAGACACCGGAATTGATGCCGCTTCCGATTGCGCTTTCGCACCGGATCATGAACCGCCTGACGGAAGCTCGCCAGAAAGGAGAAGTCGATTGGCTTCTTCCCGACAGTAAAAGTCAAGTGACGGTGGAGTATGCCGACCGCCAGACTCCGGTCAAGGTGACAACTGTGGTGGTTTCCACGCAGCATAAAGCCACGGTCTCGCAACAAGAAATTGCTGATTGGGTGATTCCGAACGTGATTCTCCCGTGCATTCCGGCAGAATTGAATCAGGGAGACATCGTTTTTCACATCAATCCCACGGGGAATTTTGTGGTGGGTGGCCCGCATGGTGACTGTGGTTTGACGGGGCGAAAAATCATCGTCGATACGTATGGCGGATGGGCATCCCACGGCGGCGGGGCGTTTTCCGGCAAAGACCCCACCAAAGTCGATCGTTCCGCAGCCTACATGGCTCGCTACATTGCGAAAAACGTCGTGGCGGCAGGGCTGGCGGACGACTGCGAAATCCAACTGGCCTACGCGATTGGTGTGGCGGAACCGGTCAGCGTCTGTGTCAACACCTACGGCACGGAAAAAGTCTGTCCCCGCAAAATCGAAAAAGCGATCCGTCAGGTTTTTCCGTTGACTCCGAAAGGAATCATCGAAACGTTGCAACTGCGTCGTCCCATTTATCAAAAGACCGCGGCTGGCGGCCATTTCGGACGTTGTGACGACTCGTTTTCCTGGGAAAAAACCGATAAGGCCGAGGCGTTGAAAGTGGCTGTGGAAGAAAAGGGTGACTGTTCCAATCCTTCCTGAACGGGAACGATCGTTGAAAAAAAGCCCTGCCGGTTACGTTTTCCGGTAGGGTCTCTCCTCGATATTCTGGTCGACAACCCTCTTTTCCCAACATTTTTGCAAAAGTGGCGGAATTGGCAGACGCGCTGGATTTAGGTTCCAGTGAGATTTCTCGTGGGGGTTCGATTCCCCCCTTTTGCATTTTTTCTCGGTAAAATCCCTGTTAAAAATTCTCAGACCTCGCTCCCGCTTTCCCCTATCCGCGGATAAAACTTACATTGAAATTTTTGATATTTTTTCACTTGGGATTTCCAGAAAACGAAAGGAGTGCCGCTATTTTCGGGAGGGGTATGCCCGTCACTGGGAAGTTGGTCGGCCTTGCGGAATATGAAAAAGGGATTATAATAAAAGAGGTATGAGCGGAGAGCTTTCGTAGGGCTGCCGCATACCTGTTTTGTTTTTATTCGGAAACGGTACAAAATATGTTGACAATCATTCTTCCCGATGGGAAAACGATGGAATTTTCTCAACCGGTGAGTCCTCTGGAAGTCGCGGGAACCATTGGTTCAGGGCTGGCAAAAGCAACGCTGGCCGCCAAGGTGAATGGGCAATTGGTAGATGCCCAGTCCCTTTTGCCGACGGAGGGGGAGGTTACGCTGGAACTGATCACGAAAAAGTCTCCCGAAGCTCTCGACATTTTGCGTCACAGCACGGCTCACCTCATGGCACGAGCGGTCATGCGGCTCTTTCCCGGCGTGCAGTTGGCGTTTGGGCCGACGGTGGAGAACGGTTTTTACTACGATTTTGCCATGGAACACTCCCTTTCCGAAGCGGATTTCGCGAAGATTGAAGCGGAGATGGAAAAACTGATTCGTGAGGGGGATGCTTTTGAACGTCTGGAGAAACCGCGAGCGGAAGCGATTGCGCTTTTGCGGGATTTGGGACAGACGTTGAAGGTGGAACATCTGGAAGAAGGACTTCAGGAGGAAGAGCAAGTTTCGTTCTACCGCCAAGGGGAATTTCTCGATTTGTGCCGTGGGCCGCATATTCCCAGCCCGAAATTCATCGGAGCGTTCAAGCTCATGTCGGTGGCCGGAGCGTACTGGAAAGGGGACGCGAACAACCAGCAGTTGCAGCGTCTTTACGGAACCGCCTTTTTCGACAAGAAGGATTTGAAGGAATATCTAACGCTTCTGGAAGAGGCAAAAAAACGGGATCACCGCGTTTTGGGCAAGCAGTTGGAACTTTTCACAATCGACCAGCGTGTCGGTTCCGGGCTGGTTCTCTGGCTTCCGAAAGGGGCGATTATTCGGCGTCAATTGGAGAATTTTCTCTACGACGAGCTGATGAAACGGGGTTATCAGGTGATTTACACCCCGGTGGTGGGACGGGTAGGACTTTACATGACATCCGGCCACTATCCGTATTATGCCGACAGCCAATTCCCGCCGATTGAGGTGGACAAGGGGGATCCCTACCTCCTGCGTCCGATGAACTGCCCGCACCACGTGACGGTGTATCAGAACCGCCCGCGAAGTTATCGGGAACTGCCGCTTCGGCTGGCGGAGTTCGGCAACGTCTACCGATTTGAGCAGTCGGGCGAATTGAGCGGTCTGACACGTGTGCGTGGCTTTACGCAGGACGACGCGCACATTTTCTGCACGGAAGAGCAGGTGGCGGAGGAGTTTCGGAAGTGCCTGGAAATGACGCAGTTTGTACTCCAGACGCTCGGCTTTGAGAATTATCGCGTTCGGCTGAGTTTCCGCGATCCCCAGAGTGACAAGTACGTCGGCGACGCTTCGACCTGGGACAAGGCGGAAGCGGCTCTGGAATCGGTCTGTCGGGAACTGAACCTCCCCGATTTGACAATTGCCAAAGGGGAAGCGGCTTTTTACGGTCCGAAAGCGGATTTCGTCGTTTCGGACTGTATCGGACGCGAATGGCAGTTGGGCACGGTGCAGTTGGACTACAATTTGCCGAGCGAAAACCGTTTCGACCTGTCGTACATCGGTGCCGACAACCAGCCCCACCGCCCCGTCATGATTCACCGTGCCCCGTTCGGCTCGTTCGAGCGTTTCATCGGGATTCTGATCGAGCATTTTGCCGGTGCGTTTCCGCTTTGGCTGGCGCCGGAACAGGTGCGGGTGCTGGTGGTGAGCCAGAAATACGAAGATTATGCCCGCCAGGTGGAAAACCAGTTACGTGAGGCGGGCTTGCGAGTGACGGGCGATTACCGTTCCGAAAAAATCGGTGCAAAAATCCGTGAGGCTCAGTTACAACTCATTCCCTACATGCTGATTATCGGCCAGCGTGAGGAAGAGGAGCAAAACGTCTCCGTCCGCGACCGAATCGAAGGCGACCTCGGTTCCATGACGCTGGAAAAGGCTCTGGAAAAATTCCAGAAAGAAATTCGCGAAAAGGTAATCAAGAAACGAGCGGAAACGCAAAAGTAAAAGTCTTTAGAACCGTTACGATTCGAGAGCAACTGGATGCTTTCGCACTGAAAAACATTTTCCCACTTCTCCCTCCCCCCGACTGGCGACGTACCTGGCGAGGGGCGGGAATGAAGAATCTTTCGCGCAGATTATTCCTCATCATCTTCCAATCGCGACTCACCACCGTCGCGGGTGCAAAGATTGGCATAAACGGTGTAGGAGGTTCGGTCGGAGAAAAAGGATGTGCTGCCGTCGGGACGAACAAAATTTCCGCCGCCGGTATGGTGACTGCCAAAAGGAAGGTTGTTGAAGGGACAGCCATTCATACGAAGGATTTTCTGATTGAATCGTCCATATTCACGCGTAATGACTTTACAGCAATACAACCCTTTGTCGCCGTTGCACCCCGCGAGCCAATTCCGCACATTCCCCGGAAGCGTCGCCCATTCTCCGCTATCGTCTTTATGGACAAATTCTCCGATCAGAAACGTGTTGCTCAAACCATCTTTAATCGACCGGATTCCCACCTTTTTGTCGTACTCAAACATCCCGTTTCGCGGCAAGTTTCCGTAACCGGAGCTGATTACCTGAGCAATGGTATATTGTTCTCCCTGTTCGTTGGTTTCGCCATTTTCCCGAATGACACCATGGACTCCTTGGTACGTGGTAATCGCCCCTTTCATGAAGTCGTAGGTATCCGATTCATAGACTGAGTCATGCGGCCAACTGGGACAGACATACGTACTGATGACCGTGTTGAAGACCACCTTAAACGTTTCTTTGTTCTTGCTGGCAAAGTCGCTGACGGTCTGTTCGTAATCAATCTGATCGTAGAGAGAGGCCTGCTCTATGTAAGGGAGGAGTTCCGCGAAAAAGCTGGGGTAATGGCCTGCCTGAGTGACCACAGGCGGAAAACAGTCCTTGTTCGCGTTGGCATACGTCTGACATGCCAAACCGAGTTGTTTCAAATGATTGACGCACTGCATCCGCCTCGCAGATTCCCGTGCCTGCTGAACTGCCGGCAAAAGAAGCCCTACCAACATTCCGATAATCGCAATGACCACCAGCAATTCCACCAGTGTAAATCCTTGGAAACGTTTCATCTTTCTCCCCTTCTGCAAAATTCTACACAACTTGTTTTTTTCGCCAGTTCCAAAATCCCAGAATCCAGCCCAGCAACAACATCCCCCAGGTACTCGGTTCCGGGACATAGGCTCGATCCGCCACCGCCAAAGCATTGCCCAACTGCAAAACAACATAGTTACCAGGAAGTCCGACGATGTAATCGCTCCATAGAGCAATCACCTCGCCCAGTCCATTCAAAAATTCATCGGCCTGTAAAAATTCCACTCCCGAACCAACTTCCACCGCGTCGAGAAAATTCAGTTCCAGAAAAGCACCCTCCGCCAACTTCAGGGAACCATCAATCGACAGGAGGTCGTTGCCCGCGTTGCTGAAATCGATCGCAATTCTTCCGCCGGTTTCCACCGTCACATTATTGGTAAGGGTTAGTTTTTCACCGATTCCCAACATGCCGTTATCCTGAATCGTGGTTCCGCCAGTGTAATTCTGATCTCCTGAAAGTGTCAGCAAACCTTCCTCAATCCGAACGTTTCCCGCCCCGGAGATCGTTCCGTTGACAATCATCGTTCCCGCCCCCTGTTTCACCAGGTCGCCATATTGGTTGTGGGCCATATCAAGCATCGAAACGGTCTCGATATGGGCGGTCAGGAAAGCATTTTCCCCCACATCAAAAATTCTCTGGGAACTATCGCCCAGACCAGCGTTGGAACCCCGCAGCGTTACTTTTTTCGCGGTAATCGTCAGGTCGGTATCTTTTTCCAGCGTGATTTTGCCTGCCAGCAAATATTCACCATAATCTGTGGAGCCTGCACCTGTCGCGGCAGTGATGACATTTCCCGTCCCACTCACCTGGAGATTGCCCAGATTCTGGTGGTTCCCCACCGCGCTGTTGTGAATCGTACCACCCTTTTTCAGCGTGATATTTTCGACAAATCCCGTATTTTTATAGGAAATCGCATTGGCCGCGGCCATTTCCAAAGTCCCCCCGTCGACGGTGACTGCCGTGGCACTGTTGAGGGCATTGGTGGAGGCAAGTTTCAGCGTGCCACCATTGGAAACATTGGTAGCTCCGGTGAACGTGTTGGCCGCTGTGCCAGACAGAACCAGCGTTCCACCAGCAACCTGGAGCGAACTGGTTCCCGTCACTCCCCCCTTGGCATTCACCGTTCCGCCAGTTACCGAAATAGCCAGATTTTCCACCTTCCCGTTCAGATTCGAGATTCCGGCCTGATGAATAAAGGAGCTTGTCTCAGACGTTCTACCGACCAGATTTCCATGGATGGTCAGCGTCCCGGCTCCCGTTTTGGTAATCGTAGCCTGGTGTGGGTATGCGGAACTGTCGTAAACATTGACAGTAGCAAGTCTTTCAGAACTTCCCATCGTCAGCACGGCACCTGTACCAACATCCAATATCCCCGATAGAGAATTCCCCTGGTCATCCTTAAGAGATGCGTCTTTCCTGCGAATGGTCAATTTATTCACATCCATCGTCAGGGAAGTGTTGTCCCGCAACGTGATTTTTCCCGCCAGCAGAAAATTTCCATATCCACTGCTTCCCTCCCCATTTCCCACAATTTGTGCCCCCGTTCCCGTCACCGTAATATTCCCCAGATTACTGTGATTATCCGTCACCGAATTGACGATTTTGGAAGCGTCGCCCATGTTAATCGTCGTGAGTATATCATCATTTCCTACATACCCCAAAGCATTGCCGACGGCCAACTCCAGCACCGAGTCTTTCCCAATATCCACCTGGGAACTTTTCGTCAGATTGAACGTTGTCGTCGACAATTTCAGGATAGCACCTCCGGAAATTGTCGTGGCTCCGGTGTAGGTATTTGCCTTCTGCAACTCCAGCGTACCCGCCCCGCTTACCGTGAGAGAATAGCTCCCCGAAATAGCATTCGCCACAGTGACAGTTTCGTTGTTCGTAAGGGTTACGGTCGTATCTCCCGCAAGACTGCCATCGTTATTGAGTGCGGGATTCCACTCCGCCGCCACACAAAAAACGGCAGAACCGAAGAGCATCGCCACTATCAACAGACCTTCGCGAGCCACTGATGTTAAACCGGGGGGGGGGGTAAAAATAGATAAGTTTCGTCGCATGAAAATCTCCTTTTCTATACTCTACCGCTTGTATACGTACCATTCTTCCAAATAGTCCAAACAAACGGATTAGATTTCATTTTATCATGAAAATCCAGGGAAGTCAAGGAAATTAGGGGAAAAAATTTTTATTTTCTCCGAGTTTTCGGGAATTTTCCCGGAAGTGTCCGTGGGGGCGGTTGTTTTTTGCGAAAAGTGGATTAAACTGAAGATTCTTTGAAAGGATGTCCCAAATTGATTATCGAGAATAAGGAGAAAATCCCTTGTTGCGAACACATACTTGCGGGGAACTGCGAAAATCGGACGCGGGTAAACGGGTGACGTTGTGCGGGTGGGTCGACCACCAGCGAGACCAGGGAGGACTGGCATTCTTGTGGCTGCGAGACCGCTACGGCATTACGCAGATTACCTTCTCCCAAGACGCGGGCAATTCCCCGGAAGAAGCGGAACTGCTGTTGCAAAAAGCACGGCAACTGCGGCAGGAATTTGTCATTCAGGTGGAGGGGGAAGTGATGGCACGCCCCGAAGGTGGGGAAAATCGGGCGTTGGCGACGGGGGAAATTGAAATTCGGCCTCTGTCGCTGGAGATTCTCAACAAAAGCGACGTTCCCCCTGTCCAGCCGAGCATTCCCGACCTGCCGAGTGAGGATATTCGATTACAGTACCGTTTTCTCGACCTGCGGCGGCCGGACATGCAAAAGTCGCTGGCGTTGCGGCACCGGATGATCAAAATCATGCGGGACTACACCGACGAACAAGGTTTTCTGGAAGTCGAAACGCCTGTTTTGGGACGCAGTACGCCGGAAGGTGCCCGCGACTATCTCGTTCCCAGCCGTGTCCATCCGGGGAAATTCTACGCCCTGCCGCAGTCGCCGCAATTGTACAAGCAACTCCTGATGATTGCCGGTTACGACCGTTACGTTCAGGTGGCACGCTGTTTCCGCGACGAAGATTTGCGAGCCGACCGCCAGCCGGAATTCACGCAGTTGGACTTGGAAATGTCGTTCGTCTCGATGGAAGATGTCATGGCGATGATGGATGGTCTGATGGCACGTCTGGCGAAAGATTTGCTGGGAATCGAGTTGACGCTGCCGTTGCCGCGAATGAGTTATGCCGACGCGATGGAAAAGTACGGCCACGACGCTCCCGATTTGCGCTTCGGGATGGAAATTGTCGATCTGACCGACTTGGCCAAAACCTGTTCTTTCCGCGTCTTCCGCGAAACGGCCGACGCCGGGAATCGTGTGCGGGCAGTCGTGGCGAAAGGGGCTGCCGAGGGCTTTTCCCGTAAACGAATCGACGAATGGACACGCTGGGCGGTGGAAAACTTCGGCGTGAAAGGGCTGGCCTGGTTCAAAGGTGTGGAAGGGACGCTCCAGTCGCCGATTGCCAAGAATTTCGACGAGTCGCTTTTGCAACAATTCCGCGAGCGTCTGGAAGTGGCGGATGGCGACCTCGTTTTCATCATTGCCGACACGTTTGAAACGAGTTGCCGGGCGCTGAATGGCATTCGCCGACGGTTGGGGAAGGAGCTGGAACTGTACGATCCGAAAGCGATGCACTTTTCGTGGATTGTCGATTTTCCGATGCTGGAATTTGACGATGAGGAACAGCGTTGGGTGGCCGTCCACCATCCTTTTACCGCTCCGCTTCCGCAGGATGTGCCGTTGCTTGAGACCGATCCGCGAGCCTGCCGTGCTGCTGCGTACGATATTGTCATCAACGGTCTGGAAGCGGGTGGCGGCTCCATCCGTATTCACGATAACGCCTTGCAGCAGAAGATTTTCCAACTTCTGGGAATCGATGACGCGACCGCCCAAGACCGATTTGGCTTTTTGCTGGATGCCTTGCGATTCGGTGCCCCGCCGCATGGTGGCATTGCTCTGGGAATCGACCGTCTGGCGATGATTTTTGCCAATCTCGACAGTATCCGCGACGTGATTGCCTTCCCGAAAACCGCCCGCGCGACCGACTTGATGACCGGCGCTCCCGGAGAGGTGGACGAGAAACAGTTGCGGGAATTGGAACTGAAAATCCAATCGTCCTCAAGCACCTCATGACGAACTTCACAGAAAAAGCCAGACCCGGACGCATTTGCGGAAGTCGTCCAGGCCTGGCCTCATTTGTCAAACGTTACTACGATTCTTTTGCCGACGATACCAATTCATCAGACCGAGCCATCCCAAACCCAGACCCATCATCAGGTAGGTTGATGGTTCCGGCACAAATTCATTCATCCGGTTGACTTTCACATCCCGAAGGACAGCATGGTATTCCAGGTTGCGGAAATCCCATGCCAGCCAGTCTTCCGCGGAAAGTCCCAACGGTTGGTTCAACCGAACATTGACGTGGCCTGATCCCACGATCGTTTCCAAATCGGTTTCCTCCTCCAGCCACTGCGCAAAACCTTGAATATCCGTCGTTTCCACGAGCAGACTGAAATCGCCCACGACAACTTCCCCCCCGTCGGTTTCGGAAGAGACGATATTCTGAACGGCTCCCAGGGAATTTCCATATCCTGCCAAATCCCCACTCTTTATCGCCACCGTCGTCTTGTTTTCACCAGTCGCCACCGTCAACAAACCTGTCGCGTCGGTTACGGAAGAGAGTGCCACGCCATCGATTATCGTGGTGGAATCATTGGCCGAAAGGAGGGTGAATCCAGCAATCCCTACCGTTACGCTCGAAGAAAAGGCATTTTCTGTCGGAATACTCAGGGTTCCAAAACCTTCCGGTGTCGCGCGGAAATTCAGCGTTCCTCCACTGAGGGTGGCAGATGTCGCATTCAGTTTGGCCGCTCCCTGCAACGTGAGTGAACCCCCCGTCATGCTCAGGGTATCGACCGGATACGTCCCACTTCGCAGAAGGGTGGAATCCCCATCCGCAACGGTCAACGAGGAAACTTTGAGTTGGGAAGCTCCTCGACCACTTATTCGCGACGATCCCTCTACCTTCAGAGCCACCTCTTCCGCTACCGTTCCGTTCATGATGAACGTCGAATTCCTCACCGCCAATTCTTTCGATGTGACATCCAGGCGGGAACCTTCCTGAAACGTTACGGTCGCGTTATCGATCGTGAAAATACCCACATCGGTGACGGAACCACGCTCAAACGTTACCTTCGCATCCTGAATGGCGACCGCATTTCCTGCCCCACCACCCCGAATCCCGCCGTCAAACGAGTAGGTTCCTGAATCCTGAATGGCCATGGTGGCGTAGGTATACGTTCCTTGATATTCCCTGGCCTCCAGATAAATATCGTTTGCACCTGAGCTGTCCCGGTTTCCGCTGAAAGTGATGACCGTCTCGTCTCCTTCCAGAGTGAGTGGCCCACGGACATAAATGGCTCCTCCCACTTCCGAAGTATTGTCCTGGAAAAGGTGGTTCCCGGAGAGAATAATTTCGCAGCCATTGTGATAGTCGGTGACAATCGCGCCGCCGTAAATAGCGGAATTGCCTTCAAACGTACTTTTGCCTGTCAAATGAATTTTTCCGTAACGAACCGAAATCGCACCGCCAATCGCCGCCTTGTTTCCGATGAAATGATTCTCACCCGCGAGAGTAAGGATTCCGTTATTGATTCGGATAGCCCCACCCTGACGACTGCCACTGGCTGTGTTGCCACGGAAGATATTGGTTCCCGAAATGGTTGTGTTGCCTGCGGCATAAATCGCTCCACCATCGGCTCCGTCTGTATCGGTTCCGGCTGTATTGTTGACAAAAGTATTTGTTCCGGTAATCGTAAGCGTTCCTTCCGAAGCGACCGCACCGCCATTTTGATGGGCGTGATTGTTTTCAAATTGATACGAGCCATCAATCGTCACGTTCTTTGCTCCATAAAGAGCCCCTCCTTTGCCGCCTCCAGGAGTAGTAGAGTTGCTGGAAAACGTGCCAGAACCCGTTACTTTCAGTGCGTCGGCGTAAATTGCTCCTCCACCACCAGGATTCCAGCCCGCAAAAGAAGCTCCTGAAAAGGTGACGTTGCTGGCATCCACTTCCAATTCACCGGAAGAATAAAAAAATCGATTCGTTCCACCTGTGATGGTACGCTGGGTGGTGTCGTTGGACTGAATTTTCAAAGTGGTGCCGGAATCGAAGGACAGGACTTCCGATTCGGTGATGTTGCCAGAGAGAATGGCAGTATTACCGGGGAGATACTCTTTTACCGCAAAAAGATTCTTGCCAATATGTTCACCTTGGGAATCCGTAACAGAGACTTGGGCGGAGAGTACCAGCGCGAAAAAGAAAAATGGGAGGCCAAAAACAAAACGGAGGACAACTCTTAAATTACCCCCCCCCGCATTTTAACATGGAATTGTGTTGAAAAAACATAGAATCCTCCTTCAGTCAAAGAATAATAAAAACAAAAAACCACGGTGTAGGTTCTATTTTCATTTTATCACTCCCTCAATTTTTGTCAAGCGTTGGGGGAAATTTTTTGTTTTTTGATTAAAGCAATATTTTCCTTCCGGGATTTCTTCAACATAAAATTGCCGAACATTGGCAAGATTTTGCCGTTACCCCTTGTAATTTTTGGAATTTCAGGTAAAATAACGTCTAGTTTGTGGCAAATTATGCCTGATTAAATTACACTTTTTTGCCGTTCATCGAGGCTCAGGAAAAAGGTTTTCCGTAAAAATCGTGAAAACGGCCATGGTTTATCGTTCATCGACAGAGGAGTTTTTATGTCTCAGTATCTTGATTCCGTCATGGAAAAAGTCGTCGCTCGTAACGCGGGCGAAAAGGAGTTCCACCAGGCTGTTAAAGAAGTGCTGGAAAGTATCGAGCCGGTTCTGGAAAAACACCCGGAATTCATTCGGGAAAAGATTGTCGATCGCCTCGTCGAGCCGGAACGGCAGATCATGTTCCGCGTTCCGTGGGTGGACGATCAGGGGGAAGTCCAGGTCAACCGTGGTTTCCGCGTCCAGTTCAACTCGGCCATCGGTCCGTACAAGGGCGGAATTCGTCTCCATCCGTCGGTTTATCTCGGAATCATCAAATTTCTCGGTTTTGAGCAGATTTTCAAGAATGCCCTCACCACCACCCCGATTGGCGGCGGCAAGGGGGGAAGCGATTTCGACCCGAAAGGGAAGTCGAATCGTGAAGTCATGGCGTTTTGCCAGAGTTTCATGACGGAGTTGTGGCGGCACATTGGTCCCGACACCGACGTTCCGGCAGGCGACATCGGCACGGGAGCCCGCGAAATTGGCTACATGTTCGGGCAATACAAACGTCTGAGCAACACCTTCACCGGCGTTTTGACGGGAAAAGGGCTGGATTGGGGGGGATCGCTGACACGTACCGAAGCGACCGGTTATGGTCTGGTGTATTACGTCACGCGGATGTTGCAGGACGCCAATACCGACTGGAACGGCAAAAAAGTGGTCATTTCCGGCTCCGGTAACGTGGCGATTTATGCCACACAGAAAGCCCAGTCGCTGGGAGCCAACGTGATTGCCCTTTCCGACAGCAACGGTTACGTCGTCGATGAGTCGGGAATCGACCTGGCAGCCGTGCGGGAATTGAAGGAAGTTCGCCGTGGACGGATTCGGGAGTATTGCGATTCACATCCGTCGGCACAGTATTTTGAAGGTTGCCGCAACATCTGGACGGTGCCGTGCAACATTGCTCTGCCGTGTGCGACGCAGAATGAAATCAACGGCGACGAAGCGGCCATTCTGGTCAAAAACGGCGTGAAATTCGTCGGTGAAGGGGCGAACATGCCATCCACCCCGGAAGCGATTGCCACGTTCCAGGAAAGTGGCGTTGCGTTCGGCCCGGCCAAGGCAGCCAACGCGGGTGGTGTGGCGACGTCGGCACTGGAAATGTCGCAGAATTCCATGCGTCTGGCGTGGTCGTTTGAGGAAGTGGACGCGAAACTGCACGGAATCATGAACGCGATTTACGATCAGTGTACCCAGGCGGCGGAAACGTATGGCAAGAAGGGTGATTTGGTAGCCGGAGCGAACATTGCCGGATTCCTGAAAGTGGCACGTTCGATGATGGCACACGGTGTCGTCTGAAATGGTATTCACATTTACATAGTGGTGGGTAGAGCCGTTGCGATGGAGAGTTTCCCTTCGCGGCGGCTTGGTATTGTCCCCTGTAAAAGTCTTCCATTCTTTTTCGGCAGGTCCTTTCATGCGTCACCATACCCTTCAGATTGGTCCCTTTCGGTATCACATCGAGTCGAACGTTCCGAACGTGGAGACGGCCATGGAGCGTTTGTACGATCGTTATCCGCATCCGGCAGAGGATTCCTGGTTCGACTTCCATATTCGACTGATTCCGCGAGCGATTGGGTCGTCGGAATGTCGCCTTTTTCTCGATCATGAGCAGCCGTTCGCCCCCTTTCCACGCAATCAGGCAGGAGCGGTTTTGGAGTGGGGGATGAACTGGTCTATCTGGTTGAATGTGGCGCAGTGGCTGGTCTTTCACGCCGCCATGCTGGAGCGAAATGGCAACGGTCTGATTCTGGCCGCCAATTCGGGGGATGGAAAGAGTACGCTCACCGCCGGATTGGCTTTTCATGGCTGGCGGCTTTTGTCGGACGAATTGACGCTCATCGACCCGGAGGATACTCGAACAATAGAAGATGGGGAACCTCCTTTACCGCAGATGATTCCGATTCCCAGACCGATTTGTCTGAAAAACGAGTCGGTTTCGCTGATTCGGGAGTTTGTCCCTGAGGCGATTTTTTCTGACTTATACCCGGAGACGAACAAAGGGTGTATTGCCCATGTAAAACCGCGGGAGGAAGCGGTACGCCGGATGCACGAACGGGTTTCGCCGCGGTGGATTGTTTTTCCGAAGTATGAAAAAGGTGCCTTGCCACAATGGAGTCGCTGGGACAAGGCGGAGGCCATGATTCAACTGGGGCAAAACGGCGTCGATTACAGCACGTTGGGAGCCAAAGGATTTGAAACTCTGGCCGATGTGATTCATCACTGCGATTGCTGGAAGTTCGTGTACAGCAACCTTGCCGACGCGGTTTCGGAATTTGAAAAACTCACGTCGGGAAGGCTGGAGGAATAGACGAAACGGGACAAGAGGGTTCCGTCCCCCCTTTTTCAACGGTTTTCGCAATTGTCACACCCGATTTGAAGAGGAGAAAACGAGATGAACGAAAAGATTGCAGAAAATATTCTGGCCGAAATCGGACGAACACCGTTGGTGCAGATTCAAAAAGCCAACGATAATCAGGCGGAAGTCCTGGCAAAAGTGGAATTTTTCAATCCCGGCGGAAGTGTGAAAGACCGTGTGGCGCTGGCCATGATCACGGCTGCCGAAGAGGCGGGGAAATTGCAGCCCGGTTCCGTCATCGTCGAACCAACCAGCGGCAATACAGGGATTGGGTTGGCTATGGTCGCGGCGGTTAAAGGGTATCGTGTGATTCTGACCATGCCGGAAACGATGAGCATCGAACGCCGACGACTGTTGGCGGCCTACGGTGCGGAACTCGTTCTGACCGAAGGAAAGCTCGGAATGCCGGGAGCCATTGCCAAAGCCGAAGCGATTTGCCGCGAAACGCCTGGCGCCTTCATGCCGCAACAATTTGCCAATGAGGCCAATCCGGCCATTCATGAAAAAACGACTGCCCGGGAAATCTGGGAAGATACCGCCGGAAAAGTCGACGCGTTTGTGGCAGGCGTCGGAACGGGAGGAACAATTACCGGCGTGGCTCGATTTTTGAAAGCCAGATTGCCAGAGGTGAAAATCGTAGCGGTCGAACCAAGTGACTCCCCCGTTTTGTCCGGTGGTTCACCAGGACCCCATAAAATCCAGGGAATCGGGGCAGGGTTTGTGCCTGCCATATTCGATTTATCGCTGGTGGACGAGATTTTTCCTGTCGATGCGGAAAATGCCATGAAAACATCCCGCAACGCGGCCTCGCAACACGGATTGCTCGTCGGAATCTCTTCCGGGGCTGCCTTGTTTGCCGCACTCCAACACAGTCAACGTCCCGATTGGGCAGGCAAACGAATCGTCGTCCTCCTGCCCGATACGGGAGAGCGGTACCTTTCCAGCGAACTGTTTTCGCAAAATTCCTGAAAAAATACCCGGCACATTGCCAACCTATCTCTTATTGTTGCTGTCGGGCGTTCAATTTCATGTAGTCCAACGCAATCTGCGGATCAGGCTCAAATCGCTGAATTTCTTCTGCCGTGGGCGTTTTCAGGGGACGCACCACGCGCATTCCCACTTCCTTGGCACTCGATTCGTACCAGATACTTTTCGGAATCTGGGGATCGTCGTTGTTCCAGTTGGTGTTGGACGCGAAACGGGTGGCACTGCGCAGGTTTTCCGCATCGTCATACCACGAACCGCCACGGGCTACCCCCATGTAACGTTTCCGACCTTCCGTGGTGAAGAAGGGATTGACGAGCGCTTTTCCTTCCGCGCTTTCCGATTGCTTCAGGTATCCATCCACCAGGTATTCGTCCAGGCACCATTCCCGCACATTGCCGTGCATGTCGTAAAGTCCCCACGGATTCGGTTTTTTCTGGCCGACTTTCTGGTATTTGTCGTCCGCATTGTCGTAATACCAGGCATAATCATCAATATCGTCGGCATTCTCGAAGCTGTACGGTGTCGTCGTTCCGGCACGGCAGGCATATTCCCACTCCGCTTCGGTCGGAAGGCGATAGTAACGTCCCGTTTTGGCTGAGAGCCATTTGCAGTACATCTGAGCGGCATAAAGCGACATCGCAATCGCCGGACGCTGGTCTTTCCCCATGTCAAACGTCATATCGGTATACGGCGGCGTCGGACGAATCATCGCGTCGGCCAGCGTTTCACGTTGACTGGTTTCCAGATTGGCCGCCTCACGCAACTGCTGTTCCAGTTTCATCGCCCACGCTTCGTATTCTGCCCAGGTCACTTCGCATTTGCCCATCCAGAAGGGGGAAATCTGGACTTCGTGCTGAGGCGTTTCCGCAACGTTGTCGATAGCCAGATATTCGTCCGCTTCCACGCCATATTCTTCCAATTCCTCATCCGTCGCACCCATTTTGAACGTGCCGCCAGGAATCGGAACCATGTCGAACGTAATTTCCGTGCCGTCGATGACTTCGGTATACTCCTTCATTTCCTCTTCCGTTTCGGCGGTGGCATTCTCCACATTTTTGGATGCCTCCAGCGACGCAAACCATTCCATCGTATTGACTTGCCAGGGGCGGGGTTCTTCAGCCAAAACGATTCCCGATACCATCAGGAGCATCGCCAGACCACCAAGAATATCTCCACTATGTCGGATCATTCTTCCATCTCCTTTTCCTATATTTTTCTCTTTTGCCTAAAAATACACTCCCCCATTATACTCAAAAACCGCCCATTTGGGAAAGGGGGGCGGGGAAATAAATTACTTGATAATTGATAATTGATAATTATGTTAGTTCCAACCT
>JAUNBF010000112.1 GCA_030527185.1 Planctomycetia bacterium
GCTGATAAATGAAAAGTTCCATCTTGTCGCAGGCGAAAACTGAATTTTAAAATGGAAGGAGTATAGAATCATTATTACGAATCACAGAAATTTTGTCAAGCATTTAAAATGGAAAATTACAAATTATCGCAGAAAAATTTGAAAAACTGTGCCGTGAATACAAAAAAACTCGCGAAAAGTCGGCCGCAGACAGAATAAAAGCGATTTTTCAAGATAAAAGTGCGCTCTATAAACCGCTATTTTCCGGAATTTTCAAATTTATGCAAGAATGCAAAAACTTTTTCCGACGCCGAAAACGGTATCGTTCAGAGCTGCGTACGCTGACGAATGAAAAGTTTCATCTCGTCGCAGGCGAAAACTGAATTTTAAAGTGGCATGAGTATAAAAATCAAGAGTTTAAGTTGAAAATTTATAAAAAATACTGAAATTTTATCGTTTTTCTTGCAAAATTTTGAGAGATTTATGACGCCTAGCCGTCGAGCTAAAACCTGCGTTATTTTTTTCGTCGCTTTTTTGTGCTCACGACGTTAGTCTTTCAAAATTTTCTGACAATTTATAATTTTCCATTATCTTTTGTTTTCAAGTCTTGACTTTCATTCCGCGGAGAATTAAACTGAAATTAACGTCAGAAAGTCAGGTGCGGCTTTCGCGGAAATTTAACGGAGAAGAGTATCATTGCAAAAGGAATACAAACATGGCACAGGGAGAAAAACCATCGCAGGAAAGCAACTTCCGGTATGATTTTTTCATCAGCTACGCGCATCGGGACAACGTGCCTCAGGACGGACAAGAAACCGGGTTCGTGACGCAGTTCAAGGAAAAGCTGGTGAACAATGAGGAGTATTTCGAGTTGTTCGGTCGCAAGCCGAGCGTGTTTTTCGATGAAAACGAAATCCAGACCATGGACGATTGGAATCATCGGATTCAGGAAGGGCTGAAGCTGTCGCGATTCATGCTGGTGATGCTGTCGCCAAATTATTTCCAGAGCAAATATTGCGCAATGGAGTTTGATTGGTGGACAGAGCATGAAGTCCACCGATTCGTGCTCGGGGAGGGGACGGCGTCGCTGCAAATTCTCGAACTTCCCGATTTGTATCAGCCCGATTTGGTGGCAGAACAGAATCTTATCCCGCCGGATATTCTACAAGAATTTCCGAACTGGCTCCGACGGCTGAACACGTACCAGCGTGAGACGCGGGTCAATCTGCATCCGCTGCAGGTCGCACGAATCGACGAGGTGTTGAAGGAGTTGAAACCGCCGTTTGCCGACAAATATGACAAAATGAAACGTGCGGAAGCGTGCGATTCCAAAACCTCGGCGTACTATCCGTCGTACAATCCGCATTTCGTCGGGCGTCGGGAAGACATTCTTAAACTGCGAGACACGCTGACGCACAGCAGTCGGATCGCGATTTCTGCCGTGCAGGGGTTGGGGGGAATTGGCAAGACGGAATTGGCGCTGACGTATGGTCACGCATTCGCGTGGAATTATGAGTTGGGAAAGTATTTTCTGCGTTGCGAAAACATCACGAACGGCGACTTGCTGGAAGCGATTTTGAGCCTGAAAATCGACGAGAAAAACGACCATCCGATCGAACAAAAAGGGAACTCACAAGAGCGTTTCGAGAAGTTGCTGCAAAATCTGGAAGTCGTTCGTGAGCAGGTTGCGCAGGAGAATGCGAAGCGAGGCATCCCGCAGGATCGAGGCAAGAACGCCCTGATTATTCTGGACAACGTGAGCGATGCGAAGCTGGTTTCTCCGAACATGACGCGACTTTTGCCGCCGTTTTTACACGTCATTGTCACAACCCGGCTTGGCGCGAACTTGTACACGCACATCCAATCGCAGCAGTTGGGGAAGCTCAGTTTCGAGGAATCGCTCCAGCTGCTGGAGAGTTACCGTTCTTTCGATAACGAGGCGGAAAAACAGGCGGCGGAGGAGATCGCGCGTCTTCTGGATGGTTTCACGCTGGCGGTGGAGTTGGTCGGCGGCTACATGCGCTGCAACGGGATTTCATACACGCTTCAAAACAAAATCATCCAGCGCGACTGCCACGCAGCCTTCGATAAAATGGCGAAGTGCGACGGTGTCCAACTCCTGCACCAGACGGAGTGCATTCGCACCGTACTTGCCCCGACGCTGGAATCCCTCACGCCGCTGGAGACCGCCATGCTTCGGCTCGCCACGTTCATGTCGCCGGATGTCGTGGGGCTGGATTGGCTGGATTTGGCACCTACGTTCGTTCCTGAAATGGAAAACATGGACGAGGCAGAGCAAGAATTAGAGACTCAAATCGCGAAAAATCGTTTAATCTCGTTGAACCTTTTAACTCCCACGACGGAAAATTCCTCCCTTGCCCGACTCCATCGACTGGTCGCCTCTTGCGTGGAGACGCCGCCGGAAGTTTCCGCAAAGATGGTTGCATCCCTGCGAAGTAACGCCAAGTTCTTGCTGGAACACGACGCAAGTTTTTGGTTCAAGCCGGGGCGAATTTCCAATTTAGACGTGATTTTTGGAATTTACGAGCAGCTTTATCCTCAGTGTCAGGAGACTTGCGAAGAGGAAATCGATTGGAATTTGACCTGGACTTTTAGCGCTCTAGGTGATTTGTATCAAGACGCCGGCAATTTTGAGTCCGCACTTAAGGCAAAAGAAATCCACCGACAGATCGCGGAAAAGTGGCGAGAAACGTTTCCAAAAAGCGTTTCGGTGCTTCGCGATTTGAGTACAAGTTATGGTCGTCTCGGCGATTTGCACCTGCAGTATTGGAACTTCACCTCGGCGGAAGATTACTATAAAAAGAAGTTGAAAACATGTCTTCAAATGGGGAAAAACGCTTGCCGTGAATTGAGTTTTTGCTATTTTCAACTGGGCGATCTGGAACTTAAACGCAAGAATTATCCATCCGCAAGAGTTTATTTGGAGAAATGCCTGCAAATGCGCGCCGCTATGGCGGATTCTTCGGATGACAATTTGAAAATACAGCGGGAATCAAGTCTCATTTATGATCGCATGGGGTATTTGGAAGAACAGTCTGGGAATTTGGAATTGGCGAAAAAATATTGGGAGCATTGTTTCGAAATCCGCTCTCGACTCGTTGAAGAATTTCCTGAGCGGGACGACCTGAAGCGTGATATGTGCCTCATCTATGATCGACTTGGAACCCTGGCGCTTCAAAGCAATCATCTGGATATTGCAAGAGAATATTTTGAAAAGGATTTGGCTATTAGCCGTCAACTGGTGGAGAACATGCCAGAAAGTCCCAAAGCGCTGCGGGATTTGGGGTTCAGTTACCATCGGCTTGGGAAGTTGGAAAGCCAGTGTGGCAATATCGCACAGGCAAAAAAGCATTACACCGAGTGCCTAAACATTCGACGGTCTCTGGCAAAAAAGGGCGAGAAAAACATTCAGTGGCAGCGAGATTTGGCGGATACTTTGGGGCGCATGGGTGATCTTTACGCGTCCCAGGGAGAGATGCACTCCGCCTTGAATCATTACGAAGAATCGCTTGAAATCAGGCGTCGGTTGGCGGAGAAAGACCAGAATAATATTTCATGGTTGTGGGATTTCGGCATAATTTTAAGTAAGATAGGTGAAGTTTACTCAGTCCAGGGTAACATCGAGTCCGCAGTGAGATATTATGAAGAATCGTTGGAAATCAGGCGTCGTTTGGCGAAGAAAGATACAAATAACGTTCAATGGCAGTGTGCTTTGGTTGTTTCTCTGTACAAACTTTCTACCAAAGAAAATCTCACGGAAGCGTTAGGGATTCTTGAGCGGTTGAAGGCTGAGGGTAAATTGCCGGCGGACAAAGAGGAATGGATTTCTCTCATTCAAAAAGATTTAGACGCATTAAAAAACCCATCTGCCGAAATGCCGGAACAGAAAGAGAATGAGTGAGGTGATTTTGCGAGACGAATGTAAAAATATCGCCATAAAATCTGTGGTTTTTCAATATTTTTGACCCGCCGTATCTTTGTGTGTCGGGGAAAATGTAGTAGAATAAAAGCGTCGTCAAACGAACACGATTCATTTTTGCCGTTTTAAGAGGGGTTTATGTCGGAAGAATCAAAATACAAGTATTACGCGTTCATCAGCTATTCGCGCATGGACAGTCGTGCGGCAAAGTACCTGCATCGGAATTTGGAGAAATTTCGTTTTCCGGTGAAATTGGTCGATGAATCGTTGCGTCCACCGCACAAGAAGTTCATTCGACCGGTGTTCATCGATCGCCGCGATTTGGGGAATATGGCGAACAGTTTCACGGAAGACATCAAAAAAGCGCTGCGCGAAAGTCGGTATTTATTGGTACTCTGTTCGCCGAATAGCGCCGTGTCGCAGTGGGTCGAAGAGGAAATCGCGTATTTTCTTGAAACTCACGACAACGATTTGTCTTTGGTGGTTCCGATCGTATTAGCGGGTCGTCCCGAACTGGAGGGCGAAACGTGCCTTCCGCCGACGCTTCGTGACAAAAGAATCACCGACCGAAACCTTCCTTCCATGATTCCCGACGAGGGCGATCCAGAAAAAGTGGGCTGGGAAATCGGCTTGGTCCAAACACTCAGCTACCTCCTGCGAGTGAATCGCGACCGAATCAAGCGCAGCATCGATGAGGAAGAGCGTCGGCAACGCCGCAGAATACTCACCATCATCTCCACCGCGCTGGCAATTTGCATCTGCCTGACCGTCTGGGCAATGTTTGAACGTTCCCGCGCCGAGCGGAATGAGCAAGTTGCCGTCGCACAGCGGGATCGGGCAGAAAAACTGCTGCGGTTCTTTATTTACGATCTTCGTGATGAGATTTATAAATACGTACCGACAGAAACGCGCGAACGGATTCAGGAAAAGGTGAGAGAGTATCAAGAAACGACAGGAGGAGACGGAGTCGACGAGCAGGAACGTGATCATGCGGCGCACATGGATAACGAGGGAGATTTGGCGTTGGATCGTGGTGATACATCCACTGCGTTGAAGCTTTACGAAGAATCGTTGGAAATCAGGCGTCGGTTGGCGGCGAAAGATCCGAAGAACGATACGTGGCAGCGGGATTTAACCGTGAGTTTGAACAATATGGGCGACGTCTATGCTGCCCTTGGTGATACGGAATCTGCGCTGAAGCATCACAAGGAATCACTCGAAATGAAGCGTCGGCTGGCGGAGAAAGACCCAAATGATGACTATTGGCAGAATGATTTAACCGTGTGTTTGAACAATCTGGGCGACGTATACGTTTCCCTTAACGACACGGAATCTGCGTCGAAGCATTACGAGGAAATGCTGGAAATTACGCGTCGTTTGGTGGAGAAAGACCCGAATAACATCGGGTGGCAGTGCGATTTGGTCGCATCTTTAGTTAGACAGTTCACAATTGAAAGTCTCACGGAAGCGTCAGAGATTCTTGAGCGGTTAAAGGCTGAGGGTAAATTGCCGGCGGACAAAGAGGAATGGATTTCTCTCATTCAAGAAGATTTAGACGCATTAAAAAACCCTCCTGCCGAGGCGACGGAGCAGGCGGAGCGCGCGCACGACCAT
The DNA here is from genome assembly GCA_030527185.1 of Planctomycetia bacterium. GTDB lineage: Bacteria > Planctomycetota > Planctomycetia > Pirellulales > Thermoguttaceae > RGIG3701. Next base: position 5,534 of record JAUNBF010000112.1, read on the forward strand.
TGAGCGGCGGGCGAAATGGGATTTTTCCACGCGAAGTATGACAAAATGGCGGTTCGTAAAAAATAAGTCGTACGCCGTACGCGCGGCGTGAGTTTGTCTTTGGACGACCATATTCTGACGCTCCGCCCTCTCCACATAGGAACCCCGGGTACAGCAAAACGCAAAATCTCTGCGCTTCGTCCAAATCTTTTCATGCTTTTTCTCGACGGAACCGTCCCGACCCTTGACTTCACAGAAACCATCCGTTATAACTTCATTACTGTTCAAATTTGAACGGATTTTCGTGAAAATTCAAATTTAAGAGGCTTTTGCAGCAGATTTCCGAACAACATTTTATACATGGGGGCAAAAATGAGCAAAAACACACACGAAGCGTATCGTTATTTCGCATTCATCAGCTACAGCAGCCAGGACGAAGCGATTGCCAAGCGGCTGCAGCACAAAATCGAGTGGTACAACCTCCCGACGACGATTCGAGAGGAAATCAAACAGACGCGCAATGAGGAATATCCGAAGCGTTTGAAGCCGATTTTCCGCGATATGACAGACTTACAGGTCGGGCCGCTGGGGAAGTCGCTGCTGCGTGAGTTGGAGGATTCCAAGTACCTGATCGTGATCTGCTCCCCCCGTTCGGCAAAGTCGGATTGGGTGAATCGTGAGGTGGAAAACTTCATCCTGATGGGGCGTTACGACCGAATCATTCCGTACATCGTGGAGGGTGAGGGAAACTCGAAAGACCCGGAAAAGGAAGCGTTTCCGTCGATTTTGCGTCGAAACCGCCTTTTTTTGGATGATTTGCCCGAGAACCTCGAAACGGAAGAAGGACGCCAAAAAAACGAACAGCGTAAAGCCCATCTGCGCGAAATCCTGCAGCCTGAAGAGGACGAACTTAAGGGGGTCTCCGTCCACCAGGAAGGCGAGCGCGTCGCGCGGCTCAAAACCATCGCCAAGATGCTCGAAGTGCATCCCGACGAGCTCATCCAGCGGGATAAACAGTACCGAAATCAACTTTTCCGCCGCTACATGGCCATCGCGACGACCCTTCTTCTCCTCCTCACCTTCCTCGGCTACCGAATTTGGGACAAATATTATCGCACTCACGTCGCGTACTACGTCGATTACGTCGAGCGCTGGGACGTGCCGGAGGGCATTTTCCCGCTCACACCCGACCAAATCGCCAAGCGCCGGTATCACTACCGCATCTACACCCGCGCCGGTCTCGTCCGACGCCTAGAGCACGCCAACTCCGCCGGAACCCCCATGCCGGTGGAGAATACGGAATTGAAAGACCGCCCGATGATCGCGGAATACACGTATGTTTCCGAAAAGGACGCGACCACGGGGCGTTATCGCCTCGTCGGCGTGGAGCACAAAGATCGAAATGGGAAAACGCTGGCTTACGCGAAGTATTCGTTCGATCAAAGAGCGGTTGATTTTACTCATTCTCCCACGAACGACAGCACAGGACCTAAATCGCTTGCCGCCAACGTTTTGTCGCTGGAGTCGAATCCTCTTGTAGGTGCGGCATTTGAATCCAAATCGGAAATTGTACGCCATTTGCTGGAATATGACACCGACGGTTTCGTTCGTCGCTGCGGTTTCAAAAAGGACAATAATAACAACCCCGCGAAGGATGCCAACGGCGTCGCCGGCTTCGACTACAAGCGAGACGACCTTGGCCGCGTTGTCGAAAAAATCTATCTCGACGTGGAAAACAAACCGTGCCCGACGAAAAGTGGCGTCGCCCGACGGACGTATGAATATGACGCCAACGGGAATCTCACGGTCGCTAAATATTGGGACGAAAAAGGGAGCCTCGCTTTCAACGAACTCGGCTGGATGCATGCAGTCGACACGTTTGATGAAAATGGGAACTGTATCCAAGTGCAATATTTTGATTCCAATGGGAAGTTGTGTTTGGACAAAGATGGCGTTGCGGGCTTGAAACTCAAATACGACGAGCGAGGAAATCCGACGGAACTAGCATTTTTTGGCGTGGACGGCGAGCCGTGTTTGGATAAGAATGGTGTTGCCAAATTTACAACGAAATACGACGAGCGGGGAAATCCGACGGAACAAGTGAATTTTGGCGTGGACGGCGAGCCGTGTTTGGATAAGAATGGTGTTGCCAAATTTACAACGAAATACGACGAGCGGGGAAATCTGGAGGAGCAAGCGTATTTTGGCGTGGACGGCAAGCCGTGTTTGATTAAGGATGGTTTTGCGTCCGTGAAATGCCAATATGACGAGCGGGGAAATCGGACGGAAGAAGCGTATTTTGGCGTAGACGGCGAGCCGTGTTTGCATAAAAGTGGTTACGCTTCCGTAGAAATGGAATACGACGAGCGGGGAAATCGGACGAAACAAGCGTTTTTTGGCGTGGACGGCGAGCCGTGTTTCAGTAAGGATAGTGTTGCCAAATTTACAACGAAATACGACGAGCGGGGAAATCGGACGGAAGAAGCGTATTTTGGCGTGGACGGCAAGCCGTGCTTGCATAAGGATGGTTTTGCGTCCGTGAAATGCCAATATGACGAGCGGGGAAATCGGACGAAACAAGCGTTTTTTGGCGTGGACGGCGAGCCGTGTTTCAGTAAGGATAGTGTTGCCAAATTTACAACGAAATACGACGAGCGGGGAAATCTGACGGAAGAAGCGTATTTTGGCGTAGACGGCGAGCCGTGTTTCAGTAAGGAAGGTTATGCCAAATTGACATCGAAATACGACGAGCGGGGAAATCTGACGGAAGTAGCGTGTTTTGGCGTGGACGGCGAGCCGTGTTTGAGTAAGGATGGTAACGCCGGATGGACAGCGAAATACGACAAACGGGGAAATCGGACGGAAAAAGCGTATTTTGGCACGGACGGCAAGCCGTGTTTGATTAAGGATGGTTATGCCAAATTGACATCGAAATACGACGAGCGAGGAAATCTGACAGAACAAGCGTGTTTTGGCGTGGACGGCGAGCCGTGTTTGCGCGATTTGGGTTTTGCTAGAGCTATATTGAAACACGACGAACGAGGAAACAGGACGGAAGAAGCGTATTTTGGCGTGGACGGCGAGCCGTGTTTGCGCGATTTGGGTTTTGCTAGAGCTATATTGAAACACGACGAACGAGGAAATCGGACGGAAGCTGCGTATTTCGGTGTGGACGGCAAGCCGTGTTTGAGTAAGGATGGTTATGCCAAATTGACATCGAAATACGACGAGCGGGGAAATCAAACGGAAGAAGCGTATTTTGGCGTGGACGGCAAGCCGTGTTTGAGTAAGGATGGTTATGCCAAATTTACATCGAAATACGACGAGCGGGGAAATCTGACGGAAGTAGCGTGTTTTGGCGTGGACGGCGAGCCGTGTTTGAGTAAGGATGGTTATGCCAAATTGACATCGAAATACGACGAGCGAGGAAATCTGACAGAACAAGCGTGTTTTGGCGTGGACGGCAAGCCGTGTTTGCATAAGGATGGTAATGCATCCGTGAAATACCAATACGACGAGCGCGGAAACTGTGTGGAACAAGCATGTTTTGGCGTGGACGGCAAGCCGTGTTTGCATAAGGATGGTTATGCCAAATTTACATCGAAATACGACGAGCGCGGAAATCCGACGGAAGTTGCTCTTTTTGGTACGGATGGTAAGCCGTGTTTGATCGGTTCAGGTTTTGCCTCCATGAAATTGCAATATGACGAGCGCGGAAATCTGATTGGACTACGCTTTTTCGACGAAAACGGTCGTGAACTGGAGAAGTAGTTCTTCCAGCCTCCCCTGCCGAGAAACTCGGAATCCAACCCGGGGACGTGTTTCTGGATTACGACGGGCGGTTTTTCGGGGATGTGGCGGAGTTTATCGCGTATCGGGACAAGGAGACGGGGGAGGAGGCGAGGAAGTTGATCGTTTTGCGGGGTGAGGAGTTTGTAGTGTTCGACGTTTTGCCGGGGAAGTTGGGTGCGTCGTTGGGAGCAAGGGTTGTGCCGACGGAGGCGGTCGAGGAAGTGAAGAAAGCGGTCGAGGAGTTTAAGAAAACTCAGGAATAAACGGGTTTAATTGAGGTACATCATGTCGGAAGCATTTCATTATTTCGCGTTCATCAGCTACAGCAGCAAAGATATGCAGTATGCGGAGGATTTGCAGGCGTTTTTGCAGGGGTTCAAACTCCCGACGATCATTCGGGAGGAGTATAATCTGCCGGAGACGGTGACGCCGATTTTTCGCGACGTGACGGATCTGCCGATCGAGGAATTGCAAAAAGTGCTGCGGCAGGAGCTGGAACGGTCGCGGTTTTTGATCCTCATCTGCTCGCCGAATAGTGCGTCGTCGGCGTGGGTGAACCGGGAGGCGGAGTATTTCATCGAGCTTGGACGGTATGATAAAATCATTCCCTTCATCATCGCGGGGTGTCCGGGAGGCGGGAAGAAAGAGTGTTTCCCCGGGATTTTGCGGTATCCGCCTGAGTTTTGGCCGAACCCGCACCTCGATATGAATGTCGCAAAAGATCGTGTGGCAAACCAGCGAATCCAGAACAATCTCAAAGCGATCCTTGCCGACAAAGAGCAGCTCAACGGCGTGTCGCTCGACAAGGAGGGGGAGGCACATGCTCATTTTCGCGTTCTGGCAAAGATGCTGGGCTTGGAGCCGCGAGCACTTCTGGAAATGGAGGAAGTGGCAGAAGAAATTCGGAAAGCCCGAGAAGAGCGCGCGGCAAAGGAAGCGGAGCGAAAACGGCCTTTTGGGTACTGCGATGACGACTGGGACGATGATGATGACGACGATGAT
>JAUNBF010000113.1 GCA_030527185.1 Planctomycetia bacterium
GCATGCGGGAGCCGGTTCTTCACAAGCGGCAGCTGCGGGGGCTTCACACGCGGGAGCGCAAGCCGGTGCGCATTTCACCGCACAACGAAGACCTGCAGCACTGACCATAGAGGCGCTGACCAAAAGGGCGGCAACCGCTACAAAACTAACGATACGTTTCATCTGAAATATCCTCCGTTAAACCTAGAGATACCATAGTGTCCTGTAGGACTCTTTGTTTTGACAGCATACCACTAAGCTGCCAGGTGACAAACTTCGCAATTTATCTTTTTTTCCTGCCCTGAAGAAAAAACGATCCATTGCTTCTCCAATCACAATAAATTTTGCCCTAAATCCCGGAATTGTCAATAGCCACCTAAGGACTTTTTTTGACAGAATTGGCAATTTCAACCAAAATTTCCTAGAATTTAAAAGCTACTCATCTCCTCTTAAATCACCAAACTGGCATTTTTGCTTTTTGAAAAAAGGAATTTATCATTCTCCGAAAAGTACTTAACCACTTTTCCAACAACGCCTTTCCTTCTTCTTTCACAAAAATGTTTCCGTTTTTTTATCGGTTTTTCTCAACTCCCACATTAAGCATTTTTGCCTTTTCTGCCGATGTTGTTTATTTTTTCTCAACCGATACAAACTTACTATACTACAATAAAAGGCTTCTGACAACCCCCAACTTCCCAAAAACTCAAAATTTATTTAAATAAATTGCCCACCTCGGTTGTAATAATCGTCACTATTTGCACAAATTCCCCAATCCCTTCAACCGTCACCCTTTTCTTCAAATCTTCCGGTTTTTTTCACAAAATGGAAAAAAAACCTTGATTTTAGGAAAGTCTGGCGTAAAATAACATATAGAGGCACTCTCTTTCACACGCCAGATTTATTTATAAAGGGTCTGCTTCAGGGAATCATTCCACGACAAGGAGGTTTGTTATGGCTCAAATTACCATTCGCAAATTTATATTTTGCCTGATTATTTTCTTCAGCTACCTCTTATTGAATACACTAGTCCATCAATCGGTGTTTGAAATTGCATTGTTGCAAAAAAAAATTGAGAATCCTACAATCGAACAAATCGATACAACTTACTCAAACATTCCGACAAACGACTCTTCACGACGTTGGAATACCCAAAAACCTGTTCAAAATGGGCAGGAGAGAGAGACTGTTCCGCCACGCAGGAAAAGTCCGCACGTTCAGAACCTTCCTAAAAAATTGCTTCCCATTCAAAAACCGGCTATTTTTTCGGAAAAAATTTCCAAAGACAAGAACGTACAAGTTGCCTCTTCGTCAAAATTTTCCCGACGCAACGATTCGGGGGAAAAGGAGGTGGAACTGGATACTTGCGCGGACATACCATTCCCTTTCAATCTTTGTTGGCAGTCGATTCAGGAAGGGAGCCTTTTTTCATCCCGGGAATCCAGGCAACTGGCCGACCATTCCCCCCTTCGAGCCGTGGAACCTCTTCCCGTACTGGAGGTGGAGAATCCCCATGAAAAGGGAAAAGTGGAGTGGGAGGGGGAAGATTCGCTGGTGTCTCCTTCCTCTGCCGCAGAACCCGTTTCTCCTTCTCTCGTACTTGTCCAACGAGAGAAAAAGGGAGAAATTTCTCCAAAAATTCCTTCCGCGTCCGTGGAAAAACCGGATTTCGTGGAAGGGATTGCCCAGAATATTCCGCCCGAACTTCTCCCTTCGGAGGATTTGATGACGAATATTGCCAAAATAGAGATGTTTGCGGAGACACCGATACTGGAAAAAGCTCCGGTTGCCATGCAGGTGGGAAAAAACGTCGGGAAGACCCTCGGATGGTCGGAAACACAAGAACCTTTCCCCCGTCTTGCCCACCATCTGACCGGACCGGGAATGAACGCGGAAAAGGAGGGGAAAATCGTACCTTTACAGGAAGAAGCAACTTCCCCTTCCCTTTTGCCGGCAGATATTCCAGAAATCACGCCTCTCCAGGAAGGATCGTCGCGGGAGGTGGCCACGCCGTTGCCGGAGGAGATCGATTTTTCACGGCGAAACGTGGCCAGTTCTGCCAAACCGATTTTAGAGGAGGATGACGCATTGCGTATTCTTTCGATGGAGGATTTGCCATCGTCGGAAATACCTTCCCTACCGCCGAAGAAGTCGAATCCTTCCCAACTGGTTTCCCATTCCTGGGAGTACGCGAAAAATTCGCCTCATTTCGGACTTCCGCAACCTGTCCGAATCGGGAGTGAATCGACCGAGCCGGGACTGGTTCTCCTTCCTGATGAAACGGGACTGGCACGGAAGGAACCGGTGAATTTTCCGCCTGTGGAGTAACCGAAACGGGTTTCATTGATTAAGGATAGGCCTTCAGGCCATATTTCCCTGGAGGCAGGTGGTACATCACTTTAGTGTCATTCAAATAAGGATAAGTTTAACAAAATACCTGGAATTTCCAGGCAGTGAAATAACTCCCTGGAGAAACAACTTTTGAGGAAAACCATGCGGGTACGTGATTTTACACCGAACGATCGGGAACTTTATCGACAATGGGGCACCGACTTTTTTACCAGTCCCGCGTTGCTCCATCCCCTGGATTCCGCGACGATCGAACGCTCTTTTGACGAAGCCATTTCCAATCGTGGTCTTTTGCGAGGACTTTTTCTGGAATGGGAAGACCAGACCGTCGGATTTGCGTTTCTGACATTCTGCTGGAGTACGGAAAAAGGTGGCAAAGTGGTCTGGGTGGAAGACCTTTATATTGCGCCGGAATTCCGTGGGAAACAGTTGGGTTCCCAATTCTTTCAATGGCTGGAGAATGAATATGGAGCCGATGTCCGTCGTTTTTCGTTAGAAGTTGCCTCCTCCAATCCCGCTCTTCGACTGTACGAGCGGTTGGGGTATCAGAAACTGGATTACCACCGGATGGTGAAAGAAAATTGCGATTTGTCAAAAAACAAAAATGAATAAAAAACGAGCGTGAATCTTTCTTCAAAATTCGTTTTCCCGCACAGCCAACTTTTCAGCCGATATTTTCAAAAGGGAAAACGTGGCAAATAAATTCTGGAAGTGCCCCAGAATCCAAATTTTCTCACTTGTGAAGGAAAACCCTGAAAAAATTTCAATATTTTTGTTAAAATAAGTAAAATGCTCCCCCTCTCACTCTCCCAATTTTGCCGATAAAATAGAAAAAACCTCTCTTTCAGAAAAGAGGGGTATGAAAAGCATTTTCATCATCCGAACGCGAAAGAGTTTTTATGACGAAAAAAACAACGATTTTAGTCACCCGACCGCAGCGTCAGGGGAAAATTTTGGAAGACGTTTGGGCCAACCCGGCATGGGAGTGGTTGTTCCAGCCGACCATTGCCATTGACGAGCCGGAAGATGGTTATGCGGCATTGGATCAAGCGGTTGCGGATTGTGGGAATGTGGACTGGATCGTTTTTTCCAGTGTCAATGGTGTGGAAGCATTCGTAAACCGTTGGAAAATAGGAGGAAAGGAGATTGCCGCGTTAAGGGGAAAAAAATTTGCCGCAATCGGTCCAGGAACGGAAAAGAGATTGAAAGAGGCAGGGATTTCGGTGGATTTTGTGCCACCTGTCTTTCGAGCGGAAGGACTGGCAGAGGGACTGTTGCCATGGGCGGAGAAGGGGGAGCATTTTCTGCTGATTCGAGCCAGTCGCGGACGGGAAGTCCTTGCCGAACGACTCCTGGCTGGCGGGGGTCAGGTTTCGCAGGTCGTCGCCTATTCCAGTCGGGATGTGACGCCCGATTCCCCGGCATGGAACCCGCAAATTCTGGTTCGGATGGAGGCGGGGGAGATTGATTTTACTACCGTCACCAGTTCCGCCATTGCCCGATCGTTGGTAAGGTTGTTCGGACAGGCACTGCGACAGACGAAGCTCCTCAGTATCAGTTCCTTAACGAGCGACGTTTTGCGTCAGGCAGGTTTTCCACCTTTCCGGGAAGCGGCGGAAGCGACGATGGAGTCACTCCTCGAAACGATTCGGCAAGAGACAGGAGGAAACAGGCAGACCCCCGGGAAAGGTTAAGCGTCTGCCTGTTTCGGAGGAACTCGGTCACTGAGGGATTCCGTAGGCTTGCAAGTGCTTTTGCAGGTACTGTGCCCGCAGGAGGTTGGCGTCGAGGGAAGAGGTGACGCCGCCGTAAATCCATTGCAGGTGGGCAGGTTGCGTCTGGATGAGGAGTTGGTTGACGATGTGAATGGGGAGATGATCGATCAGCCCCATGTTGATTCCCATGCGAACGTAGGAGAGGCACCGCATCGTCTCTTCCGGGGAAAGCGTCTCACTGGTTCGGAGAATTTCCAGGCATTGGAGAACGTCCTGCCGCACTTTGTCCGCATTTTCCGAGAGAAGAAAACTCCTTGCTCGCATTTCGTAGTTGATGACGGAACGGACGACATCGCCGACTTGCTGGAGCGTCGCTTCTTCACGGACACCGAGTGTCACCTGATTGCTGATTTGGTAAAAATCGCCGAATGCCTGAGACCCTTCGCCGTAGAGACCGCGGACGGTCAGCGAAATTTTCTGAAGGCTCTGATAAACTTTGGGAAATTGCCGTGTGGCCACCAGAGCGGGGAGGTGGAGCATCACGCTCACCCGCATTCCCGTGCCGACGTTGGTGGGGCAGGCGGTGAGGTATCCGAGTTGCTCATTCCAGGCGTAAACCAGTTGCTGCTCAATTTGGTCGTCCAGATCGTTGATCGCTTCCCACGTGGCATGGAGGTCGAATCCCCCCCGCAACACCTGAATCCGCAGGTGATCCTCTTCGAGAAGCATGATACTGCAATGTTCGTCCGGCGCAATCATGACAGATCGCATTTCGGAACCGTCCGCCAATTCACGGCTGATCAGGTGCGACTCTACCAGAAGGTTGCGATCCAGATCGCTCAAATTCTCCATTTCGAGGAAGGTGTAGTCCTTTCCTCCGGGACAGTTTCGGAGGGCATCGTGGAGTTTCTGATGAAGATTTTTTCGATCCTCGGAGTTCAGCCGGGACATGAAGGGAAATTCCGCCACGTTCCGTGCCAGTCGAATTCGGGTGGAGAAAACGATATCCGCTTCAGGACCTTCGTTTTGGAGCCATTCCCACTGATTTTGCACAAGTTCGTCGATGGTCATTGGGGGGCAGCCTCCCTTTCAATTTCACGGATTTGGTCACGCAAAACGCTGGCCTGTTCGTAGTTTTCTTCCTGCACAGCGTCTGCCATTTCACGTCGTAAACGAATCAGACGGGTACAGGAGGCACTGAAATTTCCCGAACGTTTGGGCACTTTTCCGATATGTTTCAGTTCCCCATGAATATTCATCAAAAGCGGTTCCATCTGTTTCTGAAATACCTGATAATCGTCCGGGCAGCCCAATCGACTTTGATTGCGAAATTCAAAGAACGTGATTCCACAGGTGGGACAGATGATTTCGTCCATTTGGGAGAGTTCCTGAGACGCTTTGGTCAACGCCATTTGTTGAGCCATGTGGTGTGCCAGGGCCGTCGCCATATTGGAGGCCACGGGACTGCTTTCCTGCGTCTCGTTCAAGTATTCCTGGGCATGTTCCGCGCACAGATGCAGTTCCTGAGGTTTCCCTCCCAGTAATTCGGTAATGTGGAACGTTGCGGGTCGATTACATTTTTGACACTTCATAAAAATCACCTCTCTGTTGGGATTGTAGCAATCCGGGAAATTCTGTCAAGACGAATTCCAGCACAAAACAGGAGAGAACGCAGGCGCCTTTCCCGCATTTATCCAAAAAAGTCTCCTTAAAATTTCCAAAAATGACGTTTTTTCACACTTCTTTTTTTGTCCGCAGATTACGCAGAGGACGCAGATGAATTCTGTTCCAACTTTATTCTCCGATTTTTGCGTACTAAAATATTGACATTTTTTCCCTTGTTCCTATTTATTATTCAAGGATGAAAAAATCATCTGCGTCATCTGCGGATAATTTCCATGCTGAAAGTGGGGTTCTTTTCCTTGACAGAGAAAAAAGGGTGTGTTAGAATGGTGGAAACGGAAGTGAATGGATCGAAAAACCCTTCGGAAGGCAGGAAAACGATGAAAATAACGAGTGTGGAAGTCGCGATGGTGCGGATTCCTCTGGCGACGCCGATTTTTTACCGGAAACAGTTGATCAGCACGCTGGAGAGTCTGATTCTGACACTGCGCAGCGAAAACGGCATGGGACAGGCGGAAGCGAGCGGAACGGTTTTGCCGCAGATTCATTTGCCGGCCCTGGCTCAGGTGCTGGAAACGCAGGTGGTTCCCCGGCTGGTGGGAAAGGTGGTCTCCAATGCCGGAGAGAGTTTGCGGGAATGCCTGGGGGTCTTTGCGGAAAATCGGGTCATTTTTGGGTTGGCGGAGATGGCCTGGTGGAATCTGGACGCGGCGGAAAAGGGGATTTCCACCATCGAAAATCTCGGTCTGGAACCTGTTTCGCAGCAAGTTTTCACGTCGCTGGATCATCCCGTGCCCAACGCGGAGGGACTTTATGAAATCGACACGTTTCTGGAACGGATTGCGAAAACGCGGGAAGAAGGGTACGTTCACTGGGAGCTGAAAGTCCGTCCCGGATGGGATTTGCCGATGGTACGTTTTGTACGGCAGGAGTTTCCCGACCTCTCGTTTCATATCGACGTGGAAGGGGGAATGACGCCGGAACAGACCGATATTCTCCTGCAAATGCGGGACTTTTTCCCACGGATGATCGAACAGCCCTACGAAGCGGACGCGTGGCGGGATTTGGCCGAATTGCAGGAACTCTTGCCAATCGTTTGTCTCGACGAGTCGATTACGTCGCGGAATGTGGCCAGAATGGCGGTGGAATGGAATGTATCGCGGTGTTTGAAGGTGAATCCCCTGCGTGTGGGAGGATTTGCGGCAGCCAAAGAAATCGTGGCCTATTGCCAGGAATCGAAGGTGGAGTGCTGGATTTCCTCCCCGTTGCAAACAGCCGTGGGAGTTCACAATACGCTAGCCGTCTCCTGTCTGGATGGAGTGACCGGCCCATTTGAATATTATGCCCCCCAAACCTATTTCGGGGATTCGCATTTCCGTGCCGACTACCCCACGTTGACTCAGGATGACGAAGGGGGGCTGAGGATACTCTCTTCATAGCGTCCTTCTTCCAGTGGAGGGACTGGAAAACGTCTTCCCATTTCGGAACCCTCCCCTGGTGAGAATCTTTCGCCCAATTTACGGTCGGGTGATGGCTTCTCCGTCGTCCCGCTGTCCGAGGTAACGGTGGACGGAGGCGGTGATGCTGTAGGAAATTCGTTGCACGGAGCCGTCACAAAAGGCCATTCCGAAGACGCCTGCGTGGGGACTGCCGAAAGAGCCGGAATTGTGGTACTGGCTACGATCCTGGACGGGAATTTGGGTGGTGTAACGCAGCGAATCGCAGTCGGCACCTGTGTAAAGTGGCTCGTTATCGCCGCCGTTTGTCGCGTCGTTGCGGTCGGTGTAGTAGTTTTCCGGTTGGAGATATTTTTCGCCGATCAGATAAGTATTGCTGGTTCCGTCGTAAATTTCCGCAGTGGTGATAGCACTAAGCCCGGAGATACTCCCTTTGGAAACCAAGTTAGCCGTCCATGTCTGGTTTTGAATCATCTTCACAATTTCACTACAACTGTAGCCCTGTCGCTCGTCAGTACTATTGCAGCAATCCGCCGCATAATCTGTTTTGGGGGACTGCTGAACGGAACTGCCGTTATTTCCCAAACCACGGCAGGGATAAAGGATGGCCGTTCGTCGGGAGGGGCAGTTGAAAAGAGGAACCACAACAGACTGCCGTTCTTGCACGCCATTCTTTTGCGTCGTGGTGGATTCCGCAAATTTCTGATCGGTTCCCAGTTGGTAAAGAGCATTCTGTTCCAGATAGGGGAGCAGACTGTATGCCCAGCCTCCCGGTTGCGACGACCCGAAACCGCAGTCGGGGTCGCCCGTCCAGTTGTCGTCCCACCCGCCGGACGGGTAGTAACCGTGCGTCGATTCATGATTCAGGCTGGCAAGAGCCATTTGCCGAAGGTGGTTATTGCACTGCATTTGCCGAGCCGCCTCGCGTGCCTGCTGGACGGCGGGGAGGAGCAGCCCGACGAGCATGCCGATAATCGCGATCACCACCAAAAGTTCCACCAGCGTAAAGCCATGCTTTTTCATTTTTTTCTCCGGGATTCTTTCAGGCACAGGAAAACTTTTGTCGAAATTTCTGAAATCCGAGGAGAATCCCGCCTAAAAGGAGAAGTCCCCAGGTCGTCGGTTCAGGAACATCCGTCCCGCTGAGACGGAAATTGTCGAATCCGGCATAAGCTCCTGTTCCGGTGGAAAAAAGCTGCGCATACAGCGCGGCATCCCAATCTTCAATACGAAATGAGTAGGTCAAATCGTCGATGGAAAGCGTCATTTCCATGACATTTTCCTCCTCCAGCCAGAGCGACTCGAGCAAAATCTGATGTTTCAGCACGTCGGACGGCAGAATGAGTTCATTCCCGGAAGTCCCGGTAAAAAGCGTATCCTCATCGACCTGAAGTCTCATGTTCAGATTTTCCCACGCAATTCCCCACGAACTGCCCAGAGCGGTATTTTCCTGAAAGATGGAAAGCCAGGCATCGTCGGAAAAGAGTTTCAATCCAGCCGTGGTACCGACCGTGTTTTTCATGGAGTCGCGGTCAACACTCACCGTAAAATCCGCCTGCGACGCAATCGGCTGCAAAAGTGCGTTGGCCGTCGCGTCTCCCCGCATTTGCAGAACGCCGTAACCTTGCGTGACGTTGCCGGAAGTCTGCCACCCTTGAATCGTTTCGCCGTCAAACGTGTCGCGCAAAGTCGCGTTGGAGACCGGAACGGTCGTCGCGTTTCGCTGCGCTACGGCCAAATTGTCAAATGAAACCGTACTCGTGGTGTCTTTTTCTCGCGAAAAGGCTCCCAGAGAGACGTAAAATTCGTCGAATCCAATCGCCCGCCGGGTAATCAGTTCGCCGTTAACATACAGCGACGCGTACGTTCCATCATGTTTGATGGCCATGTTGGCATTTTCCAGATAGCCAGTACGAAAACCATTCAACGTTCGGGTACCATCCTCGTGATAGATATAGGGATCGCTTCCAGCGGATGAGTTGTCATTGTAACCCCAGGAACCACTGGATTCTACATCCGAAAACATGAAGTAATTGGTCCCATTTTTCCAGTTCGTCGCCCCTTCCGGTGTCAGAATCAACGCGGCACGAGCCTGTGGACTGGTTCCCGAACGTTCGACAAACATCCGATCCACACTCACCACCACCTCATTCGCTTCGCTGGCCGTATAAGTCGTTCCTTTATCGGAAACCACCGCACCTCCCCTCCAATGTTCCTCCCCCGTATTGCCACCCGACAAGACGAGCAGACCATCCTGAACATCTGCCGTAAAATAACCTTCGGAGACATTTCCACCACCATAACCCGTGGTGAGGTCTTTCGTCCATCGGGAATGGAGCGTGTCGGCATCAAAATTGTCAACAATCGTCGTCGTTTGGGAAGGCACCCGAAACGCATTGGCCAACGTGTTTTTCGCGGTATAATACGCAATTTTGGCCTGTTGAGCGGTCATGGCATTGTTGTCGATACGGAATTCGCTCAGTTTCCCGGAAGAAAACTCTTCACTGGTAGTATATCCATTTCGAGCATTTTGAACATCCCCTCCCAAGCCGAAAAGGAGTGGATTCATCTGCCCCCTCGCGCCGGAATTCGTTCCTGTCTGAACACCATCGACGTAGGCTGTCATGGTACTTCCCGATTTGGTGATCGAGATGTAGTGCCATTCATTTTCGCTTCGAGGAACAGATAGACCAGCCGAAGAATCTCCCGTATTGTAAGATGAAGTGGCAATCATGAGTTTCATGAAATTATAACCGTCCGCGTCATCCGGGTATCGGGCACCCCAGATGATTCCCTGTTTGCCATTGCTATAAGTGTTGGGAGTCGTTTCGCAAAGTACCCAGGCGGAAATGGTGAAATCGGAGATGGAATTGTCCGTGGCAGTGGCGGTGATGGTCGGAAAATTTCCCAGATAAATGCAGGACTTGTCGTCCGTGGTCTGTCCATGGAAATCGTAAACTTTCCTGCCAAAGAGACCGTCAAATGTGTAGCGAGGTGCGATCTTTCCGGCTTGCGTGCCATCTCCCAGAGTTGCCCAAAGTCCCGAATGTCCAGAACCCGCTGCCATTTCAGCATTGCCATCCAGCAGCCATTCCCCAACCCGTTCACCGTGTGCCGGGGAAGAAATTACGAAAATCATATATATATATATATATA
>JAUNBF010000172.1 GCA_030527185.1 Planctomycetia bacterium
AGGGCGTACCCCTCCCAGAGGTAGGGGCTTTATTTTCGTTTCCCTGAAATTCAAAGCGAAAGGAGAAAAACCATGTTGGTACTTGCCAGAAAACCTGACGAAAAAGTGGTCATCCAGACGCCCGTCGGGGAAATCGTTATCACGTGCGTGCGAGCCGGAAAAAGGCAAATCCGACTTGGAATCGACGCTCCGGCCAATTGCAACGTCCTGCGGCAAGAGTGTTTTCTTCCACGAGACGAGATCGAGCTTGTCCGCGAAACCATCCGGGAGGAGTGGGCGGCATGAAAACACTGGTGGAAAAGGTTTGTCCCACTTGCGGGAAGATGTTTATTGGTGGGGGAAATTTGAAGAAATTCTGTTCTGACGAATGCCGGATTTTTCGCGGGCGGACGTTGAAACGGAAAATCTGTCACCGGTGCGGATCGCTTTTCATAACGCGAAAAGATACTCAAGTTTACTGCTCTGCGCTGTGCCAGATACAAGCCTCCAACCAGCGGAGGAGAAGACGGAAGCCGTCGAGAAAACGGAGAAAAAAGAAAACCGACGCGACCATCACCACGGAGAAAAAGACAATGAAAGAACTCGAGGCAGAGCGGCAAAAAACGCCCCAAGACGCGGTTTTTGTCCGTGCTGGCGGACGTTATTTCGGGTTCTGGCTCCGACCGGAGGAGGCGGAAAGACTGGACGCGGTGATCCAACGTAGGAATCAACTCAATGACATGGAAACCCGTACCTCGCCGCCCATTTGCGAACCAACTCAATAAAAAATGGAGAATGACAATGGATGAAAATGAGAATTTTGATGTGGATTTGAGGCCGTGCCCGTTTTGTGGCCAGCCGGCGGAAGTCCTTACCGACTCCCTGCCAGTGACCGACCGAACACGTTTTGCCGTAATTTGCCAAAACCGCGACTGCAAAGCGATCGCCCGAACGCCCTGGTATAAAACAAAAACCTATGCCCTGAAAATCTGGAACACAAGAAATGGTGCATGAAAAGAGTTTGCCGCCGGAAAAGGATGAGGACACCAGATTGGACAACGCTGGACAGGAGTCGGATAGTGCCAGCCAGGAGTTGGACAGTTTGGGAGAGGCTCTGGACAGGTATTTTCAGGCGACGGAAAAATATAAGGAAAAGCAAGCGGCGGCGAACCGTGCCAAAGCGGAAATGGCCGCGGCGTACAGACGGATTTATGAACTGCGACGCGAAAGGGTGTCTGGACAAATGCAATTGCCGGGAATGAGGTGAAGCATGTGGGAGGTGTTGGAGATGACCAGAATGAACGACCACGAAAAAAAGACACACCTGCGGTTCGCTCTCGTGCGGTTGCGGAATGCGTTTTGCTGGCAGTGCGATGATCACACCCGATGTCTGCGGGATAAAGACTACAAAAACGGCTGTCAAATGCTGCAAAATGTCCGGGAAATCAGGGAGGTGGTGGGAGGTGGAAGAAGTTGAATATGGGGGTATTTATCTTATTCGAGGATGTTTCGGGCAGGTGTTGGAGGTCATGAGGGAGGGAGAAGGGGGATTGTATGAAAAGTGCGGAAATCGAAAAGTGGGAAAATGTCTTATTTAGGGGTCGGTTTCCACCCGGTTGGGGGGTGTGGTAGGGGTGTGGAAGGGGGGAACGGGAGTTGGTGGCCGCGTACAGGGGGGGATAGGTTCTTTTTTGAGTTTGGGAGAAACGAACAGGCAACGAAGGAGCAGGAGATAATAAGACACTTTCTTTCTTTTTTTATAGGGTGAGGCGAGCAGTTTGGGTAGGCGGAAAAAGGAAAAGACGCG
>JAUNBF010000025.1:0-47516 GCA_030527185.1 Planctomycetia bacterium
ATTATCAATTATCAATTCAAACCCATGGATAGTCGATTAGAATTTGCGGTCAATGTAGCGAAGTTGGCGGGGAAGAATACGTTACGGTATTTTCGCCAGGACAATTTCGATGTGGAGGAGAAGTCGGACGAAACGCCGGTCACGATTGCGGATCGGAGTACGGAAATCCTTCTGCGAAATGAGATTGAAATGGCTTTTCCCCACGATGCCATTTTGGGTGAGGAATTTCCGTCCAAAAAGGGGAGTAGCGGTTTTCGCTGGATTCTCGACCCGATTGATGGAACGAAAGCGTTCATTCATGGCGTTCCGCTTTACGGGACGTTGATTGGCGTGGAGTACGAAGGGAAAGCGATCCTGGGGGTGATTGAAATTCCGGCACTGGATGAGAGAGTTTATGCCAAAACAGGAGGCGGGGCGTGGTATGTGCAGGGGGAGAAGACACCCGTGCGTGCCCAGGTTTCTGCCTGTTCCCATTTGAGCGAATCGTTGGTTCTGACGAGTGAGGAAATGACGTTTTACCAGACCGATCGCTACGCATCGTGGAAACGGCTGATTCACCATGCCAAACAGGCTCGAACGTGGGGAGACTGTTACGGTTATCTGCTGGTGGCGACGGGACGTGCGGAGGGGATGATTGATCCTGCCATGAGTCTTTGGGACGCAGCAGCGCTCTTCCCCATCATTCAGGAAGCGGGGGGCATTTTTACCGACTGGCAGAATGTTCCCACCCACACCACGGGGGAAGCGGTGGCGACGAATGGCCGGATTCATCAGGAAGTGCTTGCGCAGCTTTAGGAAACTCCGTAATAACCGGGAGAAGTCTCACTCCGACATTTCCCCATTCCGAAAATGTCAAGGTTTTTCCATGAAAACGATTTTTTCCAGTTTATGTTTCGTTGGACTCCTTTCCGGGATGGTATTTTCTCAGGAAATCGAATACATGAACCCGGAAGTCGATTCTGTGGTGGCGGAAAGGGAGGAGGAAACGTCCACTCCTCTGGAAACGATTCACGATTACTGGAATCTTTACGAAATCAGTTCTTCGGTTCGGGAATCGTATCAGGATGGCGTGGCGTGGCAGCCAACGGAGAATTTGCTTCTGTTCCAGTTTCGGATCAGGGAAATGCCATTGACGTTGCTGGAAAAGTGGAGCCAGCCGCTCGAAGCTCTTTCGCGGTGGGAGGCTTATACGCGGGAGGAATGCAACGCCCATCGATTCGAGGCTTTTCGGATCGACGGGACGCTCAAGGACGTTCAAAAATTTTCCTATCCGCCGGAAGTCACGCAACGGTACCGCGTTTCGGAGTATTACCTTTGCCAGATAGCGTTGGTGGATGGTCGGGAAATTCAACTTTTTTGCAATCGTATTCCCGAAGTGCTGCAAAAGGAGACGTTGCCCCAGTCGCCGATTCGTGTGGGAGCGTATGCGCTGATGTTGAAAAAAGGGGAAATGGCGGAGGGAAAACCGATTTTTTACCTTCTGACCAATCGACTTTCCTGGTATCCCGACACGCCGCTGGGGAAATTGGGGATGGATTACGGCCTTTTTGACGATTTGGACAGCCAGGAACTTTCTGCCGATGCCACGCGGTCGCGCAGTCGGGATTTGCGGTTGTCGCTGCGGAATCGGGAATGTTTTTACCAAATGCTCTACACTGTGGGGCGTATTCCTCCCGAGGAATGGAAAGCGATTTTGCGGGAATCTCTGACCACCACACCGCCGGAACGTCGTGAAAAGGATTCCTCCCACCATTCGGTCGTACCGCTTTTTGTCAAGCCGATTCAGGAGCGGGGAAACTTTTTCTGGTTACGGGGCGTTGCCCGACAGATCGTTCCGGTGCAGGTGGAGGACGAAGATATTGTCGAGCGGCTGGGAATCACGCGGTATTACGAAATTTTCCTCTATCCCCAGGATTCCCAGGACAATCCCGTCACCGTTCTGGTTCGTCGGCTTCCGAAAAACATCGTTCCG
The DNA here is from genome assembly GCA_030527185.1 of Planctomycetia bacterium. Taxonomy (GTDB): domain Bacteria; phylum Planctomycetota; class Planctomycetia; order Pirellulales; family Thermoguttaceae; genus RGIG3701. The sequence goes on from JAUNBF010000025.1 coordinate 1,973, forward strand.
GGAGACGCTCCGGGGTATCGGGTGGAATTGACCGTTCCGGCCTTCTTTTTCAATACTTGGGGATACCGAAGTATGGACGAAGAGGGGAAACCGATCGTTCGCCTGACGCCACTGCTCATCGGTGGGCCGCCCAAACTGGTTCCTCCGCCCAAGCCCAACGCAATGCTTTGGTTCCAGATTCTTGCCGGAGTCATTTTTGCTCTCCTGCTGATTTTGGCCACCGGTTCCTACTTCCAGTTCACTCGCAAAGATAAGGAATTTTGGGAAAAGAACATCGCCAAAAACCTTTCGTTGCCTGAAGGTGCGGAAATGGACTCGATCGACTTGCAAAAAGCTGCCGAGACACTCCCTCAGGAAACCGACTTTCGGAACTGGAAATGACGGATAATGATTAATGGAATAATGATTAATGAGTTTTGTTTGTGAGGTGAATGATTATGAAACGTGCTAAAATCAGCATTATTGGAGCGGGAAACGTGGGCGCGACAACGGCACATTGGTGCGCGGCTGCGGAATTGGGCGACATCGTTCTGCTCGACATCCCGCAAACAGGGGATATGCCTGCGGGAAAAGCTCTCGATTTGATGGAGGCCGCCCCGATTATGAAATACGATACCAAAATCACCGGGACGACCGATTATGCCGATACCGCGAATAGCGATGTGGTGGTCATCACCGCTGGAATCCCCCGAAAACCAGGGATGAGCCGGGACGATTTGCTGGCAACCAACGCGAAAATTGTCGGTTCCGTGGCGGAAGAGGTGGCTAAAAGCAGCCCCAATGCCTTTATCATCGTGGTCAGCAACCCATTGGACGCGATGGTGCAACGCGCTTTGCAAGTCACGCAATTCCCTCCGCAACGAGTCATGGGCCAGGCTGGCGTTCTCGATACCGCACGCTTCAAGGCATTTCTTGCCATGGAGTTGAACGTCAGCGTCGAAGATGTTCAAGCCATGCTCCTGGGTGGTCATGGCGACACGATGGTTCCTCTGGCAAGTTGCGCGTCGGTTGGCGGGATTCCCGTTTCGCAACTCATTCCACCGCAACGTTTGGAGGAAATCATCCAACGAACGCGAGATGGTGGTGCGGAAATCGTCAAGCTCCTGAAAACGGGGAGTGCCTACTATGCCCCTGCCGCTGCCACAGCCCAGATGGTGGAAGCGATTGTCCGCGACAAAAAACGGGTCGTCCCCGTGGCCGCTTACTGCGAAAAAGAGTACGGCGTCGGTGGTTACTACGTCGGCGTCCCCGTCGTTCTGGGTGCCAATGGCGTGGAGAAAATTCTGGAACTGGAAATGACGGAAACCGAACGCGCCGCGTTTCAAAAGAGTGTGGATGCCGTGAAAGAACTGGTTGCCAGTATGGCAAAACGGGTGTAGAACCTGGTAGATTCCCCTCTCTGGAAGGGTTATGACTTGAACACCGTACGAATACCGGGACTTGAGTTGGGGAGTCTTTTTTAAAAATCTTAAAAAATTCTCCCTACTCCCCCTTTTTTGCTTGACAACCCCATTTTTTTGTTATATAATGTTTCCAGTGCTGAAAATCTTTTGTTGGGAAAGATTGGAAATGTTTTCTGTTTCTTGAAGAAAGGAATAAAATCATGCGAAAAATATTAAGCTGCGGGGGGGGGGCAGGATAGTAAAAGTTCATTCCCTTGGTATTCTGATGGGAATCATCCTGACCACCTCTACCTTAACAGCAGCCACGATCTGGAATGGTGGAACGACTCCCGTGACAGACTTGAAATCAGCCAATACCTGGAGCAACGGGACTCCATCGTGGGAAAATACAGCGATTATCAACGATGGTTCGATCGTGACATTGACGACGAATGAAATGAACCATCTTTCTCTCGAAGTTTCCAACGGGACGCTGGCCACGAGCATTTCTCCCTGGATGCCGGTGAGTGAATCGGGTTCGAGAGTCTCGATTACCTTGTCGGACACGGGAAAATTAACCACTTCCGGGCATTTTTATCCCATGGGTCAATGTAATCCCGGCAGTAAAACACCGGTATGGTTTGCCTTAACAATGACGGACCATGCGGAAATGATGGTCAAGGGGACGATTTATGGTGGGTTCAATAGAGAAAATGCCACGGTTCCTTTACCGGGAAATGAGTACACAGGCTCTCTGATTTTTCGCGACAATGCCAAACTGACGGCTACCGGAGAAGGATGGCTGGCGACAACCGCGAAAATGTATATTTTGGTTGAGGATAACGCGGCATTAACATTCCAAAGCGGCAATTCCGGGATTGGTTGGGGCGATGGGGCAGAAGGTTCCCTTTTGGAGATGCGAGGCGGCTCAATTACTCAAAGTGGAACGGGCCGGTTTTCAGTCACTTTATCGACTTCGATGAAGCAAAGTGGAGGAACTTTTACCGTTCCCAATTTTACTCTCGATGGTAATTCGACGACGGAACTTTCCGGGACGGCCATTGCCAAAGTTTCGACGCTTTCCAACATTTCCGGGCATCTGAACATCCGGGGTGGCAGTTGGACGACGACCAATCTTTCCGGTTCCGGCTCCATTTCCATGACCGCCAACGAGAATGGTTTTGGAAAATTTACCGCGACGGGAAACGTGAGTGGCTACACCGGAACGTTCCACATCGGCCTGAATCATGGTTTGGGAACGTTTGCCAACGATACCGCGGACGGATACGATGTAACCGATTTTACCCAAGCGCCAACGGTGACATTCAGCGAGGTTTTTCACTATGATCCTGCCGACGGGGTGATTACGCTCAATGCCGATGCCCAAATAGCGGAATACGCACTCGGTTCAGGAACGTTGACGTTGGAAGAGGCTGCCCGCTGCGGGTGGATTCGTTTGACCGAGGAGACCGGGGAGGCATATTATCTGACGCTGACACTGGATCATGCCGTGACGGAGGATTTTCTGGACTGGCTTTCGGACGGGAATGAAAATGTGACGGTTTCCGGGCTGGGGAACGTTCTGTCGCTCGCTTACAAGGCTGGTGCCGGGGATATTTTCCTGTGGGATTTTACGCCCTATGCCGCCACTGCTTACGGCGTGACCGCGTTCACCGGCAGTGTTCCTGAACCGGCAACATGGGTACTTCTGGTGGTGGGAATTGGTTTTGGGATAGGAATACGTAGCTGGAGAAAGGACGAGTGATGCGAAAAAAAGACTGGAAATGGGCAAAATATCCGACTTCCACCACCGTCGCTGGCAATCGTATCGGCTTTACGTTGGTGGAATTACTGGTGGTGATTGCGATTATTGGAATGTTGGTGGGACTGTTGCTCCCCGCCGTCCAGCAGGCACGGGAAGCGGCTCGGCAAATGCAGTGTAACAACCACATGCGGCAACATGGACTGGCGGCACTGAATCATGAAAGCATGTCCCGGATTTTGCCGTCCGGGGGATGGCTTTATACGGCGGATGGCGACCCGGATATGGGATTCGGAGCCAAACAGCCGGGATCATGGATGTATTCGCTGCTCCCCTATCTGGAAGCACATGCTCTGTGGGAGTTGGGGATGGACGGAAACCAACTGGCCGATGCCCATATCAAAGCGGCCAACGAGACTCGCTCCAAACTGTCGCTTCCGTTATTCAATTGTCCTTCCCGGCGTCACGCGATTCCGTATTATGCCGCGGAACTGAAGAGGGTGAACTGCGACGTGTATAAAAACAACATGGCCTGCAAGGGAGACTACGGTGGAAGTACCGGAACGCAGTGGTTTTACCAAAGTGTCGGTTCGTACGCGGAAGGATTGGCACTGAGTCCGACCAGTTTGGGATACACCCCGGACAAATCAGGCGTGATGTTTGTTGCCAGTGAAGTGACGCTTGCTGAAATACGCGACGGCACCAGCAACACGATTCTGATCGGTGAAAAGTACCTTCGCGCGGACAGATACACTCCCTCCTCCGCGACCGACAGCTACGGTGGGGGAGACGACCATTGCCTTTGGAGTGGTTTCGACAACGATTCTCTCCGCCGATCCAACGGTATGCCCTTTCAGGATCGTATTGGGGTGGACTACGATTACTACTTCGGCAGTCCCCACTCCGGCGCGTTTGGAATCGTCATGGTGGATGGCTCGGTTCATCGTCTCTCCTACAGCGTGGAGAAGTCCATCTGGCAAAATCTCACGAACCGTGCTGACGGGAATGTGGTGAGTATTCCGTAATGCTTTGTTAAACAAAGAAATAGTAATGTCGTTGCGTGGTTTTTGGGTCACTGTTTACAACCACAATTTCAGCCGCCCATCCATGAGTGTGGGAAAGGCTTTTTCCACGCAACGGTGAATTTGTCCGGCAACGCTTCGTGCGGTGAAATGGGAAGCGATAATCAACTCATTTTGAAAAAGATGTTCTCGCGCAACCACGTCGTCGAGATGGATGTGGCCGTACTTATGGATTTTGTCGCCTCGGTGGCGGGATTCCACAAACGTCATTTCCATAATCAGCACTTCGGCCTGATAAAAAAGAGGATTTTGATCGAGTCCATCGGGATTGGAGTCTCCCAAATAGGCCACTTTGGGCGTGCGAATTTCGTAAGTGATGGGAAGTCCTGCCTCTTTTCGCTGACGAATGGCGTTTCCATCCAGTGAAAGGAGTTCGGGAAGGAGTTTGTTGCGGCGATGGAAAACGACATATCCCAACGAGGGGACACGGTGTTGCGTCGGGAGTGCCAAAACGCTCCATTCGCGGGAAAGCGTGACTTCCTCTCCCGGTTCCATGCCGATGAGTTCGCACGGGAACTGCCCCCGGTCGAGATACATCCATGCCTTGAGGAGCCGTGCCACATTGTCCACGTTCGCTCGCGGAAGGAAAATCCGCGGCGGGTCCATCTTCATCATCCGACGGCGAGCCACAAAACTGGGAAGCATGGCGAGATGGTCGAGATGGGTGTGTGAAATGAACCAGTTCGGCGTTCCCATGAACATCCACGGCTGGGCACCCAAATCAAATCCCAGATGGAATTCGGGAATGCGCCAGAAAGTCTGAACCGCGGCACGGGAAAATCCCTCAATGGTGAAATCTTTGAACTTGTATTGCTGATAGGGAATATCTTTCATCGTTGTTTTCTATGCGGTTCCTTCCGCCTTTTGTCAAAAAGAATGGGAAAACTCTTCGGAAATGGCGGTGATGTGGTCGTCGAGCGGAATTTCCTGCTGCCACTCTTCACCGGGACGCAGCCAGATTTCGCCGAAAAGTTGGTACTGCTCAACACGGACGTGGTAGTTTCGGACAAGTTCCAGCGAGGCCAGAAAAATGCCAACCAGCGTTGTTTTGTGCATTCCCGGCTTGAACAGTTCGGAAAAGGTGGTGACGCCGTTTTCCGCCAGACGTTGCTGGATTCGCATCATGTGGGTGTGGATGGGGGTGTCGTCGTAAACAATGCTGGTGGGGAGGTGCTGTTTCGCTTCCTGGATGATTCGGCCAAATGCGCTGACCAAATCCCACAGTTCCACGTCCAAAATCGGCTCCTCCGCCAAATCCCGCTCCCGGCGGGGGCAATCGTTGGAGAGGCGGGCGTAATTCTGCTGCCAGCGACGGCTCCGTTCCTCCAGCAAACAGGCGGCGTCACGATATTTTTTGTAACTCAACAGTTGCTGCACCAGGTCTTCGCGGGAATTTTCCAGTTCCTCCTCCACCTCTTCCGAAACGGGCAAAACCTCCGTCGATTTCAATTCCAGGAGCCAACTTGCCATGGCCACAAACTCACCGACCTGATTGCAGTCGATAAATTCCAGAACTTCGATATACTCGTTGAACTGATCCAGAATTTCGCTGATGGGAATGTCGACAATCTCCAACTCACGCTTGCGAATCAGGCAAAGCAACAGGTCGAACGGACCCTTAAACAGCGAATGTGCCAACGCAATCTGAAAAGTCATGGAACGGATAATGGTTAATGATTAATGACTCTATGGGGTGGTGAGTTTACGTCCCTATCTGGGAAAACGATAATGGAAGTCCATTCCAATGTAATGTTTTTTTGTAAAGAGAGCAAGAGTAAAACGGGAAATTTATCTCTTTTCACAGACGTTTTTCCAATTGTCCACCAGCAACCCTCTTTCGGGAGGTTTCATTTCCCTCTTTCAGAGTGTATTTCCCTTTTCCTTATTCGCAAAAAACCGTGGCTATGACAACTCCATATCATAGTTGGGATGATTACGAGCCGAGCCACGTTGCTGATAACGTTCAAACAAGGAACAGAGACTTGGCCGTTCTGTTTTGGAATGTCTCAGCAACGCGACACGGGGTTCCTGGGTGTAATCCCATTTGGAAATTTCCCCGCCAGTTCTGAAAATTTGTTCACGCAGCCATTCCTGCCTGTCCGTGTGGAGGTTTGTGGGAGGAAAATCTTCCTGGAGATTGGCCGTATTGACAAGAGGGAAGGCGCCGCAGGTGGTGAGAGCAATATTTTCGTTTCGGCTTGTCAATTACCGTGGAATAGAGCTGTTTGGGCAAGAAAAAAACTTTTCCTGATTTCCCAATAAAAATCCCAGGCACCCTCATTTTAGGGGATTTACTCATCGTGACCTCCAATCTCCCTGATAAAATCAAGGCTAAAACTTACTAAAAACATACTGAAAAAACCTCGGTGAGGATTCGTAAAAAATGATAAAATATCTCAAAATACATCAAACGATTTTTTGTTAAGAAAAGGACTACTACTTCAATATACCCTGCAATAACCGATGATTCCCCAAAAATTTGTAGAAAAAAAACTTTTTTTCGAAAAAAATTTTAAAAAAATTCCTCTCGCGGAAATGAGTGAAATATCCCAGATAAAAAAACTTTTGACGAAAATAACAATTCCAGCGATTTCGCAAAGAGGTAAAAATGGCTATGGCTTTTCTGATATTATCGATGGATGAAAGAATTTTCGGCCAGAGAATAAGGATGGGGAGGCATTTTCTGGTGGAGCCGGAAAATTCGCCTTGTCAAGAAATGGAAATTTCGTTACACTGCCGGTGATTGGGAGATGTCTGTCATCACAAGATTTATCTGAAGAAGGAACAGAATATGTCGAAGTATTTTTATGGTAGTTGGTTATTGTTATTTGGATTGTCCAGTACGCTTTGGGCGCAGAAATCGTCGAATGTGGAAACGGGGCTGAAACTTTCCCCGATTCAAAAAGGGCAAGTGGAATATTCCACGCCGGCGGCGGAAGATGTCGCCAAATGTAAAGCCCAGCGAATTGAAAAAGGGCTGCGGATTGTGGACCCGAACGGCCTGACGCTACGGGAATTTTTGGATTTGAACGGGGATGGCTCGATTGACCAATGGCGTTATTTCCGAGATGGAATCGAAGTTTATCGGGATATTGACGAAGACGGAAACAAAAAAGCGGACAATTATCGTTGGTTCAATACCGCCGGGACGCGGTGGGGAACGGATAAGAATGAGGACGGCGTGATTGACCATTGGGAAATTCTTTCCGTTCAGGAACTTACGGGAGAAATTGCCGCCGCTCTGGCAACGGGGGATGAGGCTCGTTTTCAGCGAGTTTTGCTGACCTCCGCGGAATTGAAATCGCTGGGGCTGGGGGATGAGAAACACAAGTTGATTGTGGAAAAATTGCGTGTAGCCAAAGAGAAATTCCAAGCCGCGGTGGAAGCCAAACCGATTGCCGCCGAGTCGCATTGGGTTCAGTTCAGTGGCACCCGTCCCAGTACGTTTTCCGCCGGGACGGAGGGGGCTCAGTCGGACGTGGATTATTACGAAAACGCGACCTGTATTGTGAACGCGGGGGGAGAGGATACGGAGATTGCGGTCGGCACCCTTTTGCGAGTGGGCAAAGTCTGGAAAGCCATTGACTGTCCACAAGTTGTGACGCCGGAAAACGTCAACGAATTGGCGGCCAACAACGTCTTTATCCGACTCACCGCAGCGGCCAATCCTGTTGGTGGCGCGGGAGCGAATGCGCCGTCGATGGATGAATTGGATCAGTTGGACGCGAAAATTGCCAATGCGGGAACATCTGCGGAATTGGCGGAACTCCATGCTCAGCGAGCCGACTTGTTGGAAAAAATAGCTCAGGGAGCGACGAGTTCTGAAGATCGTGCACTCTGGATTCGGAACCTGGCGGACGGAATTACCGGGGCTGTCCAGCAGGGGGCGTATCCCAATGGCCTGGAGCGTTTGCAGCAATTGTTTGAGACGTTGAATGCCAACGAGGCGGACAAACCGCTGGCCGCTTACGTCAAATTTCGGCTGATGTCGTCGGAATATACGCTTTCCATGTCCAAACCGGGCGTTCCGTGGATGCAGGTTCGGACGAAGTGGCTGGAAGATTTGCAGAAGTTTATCGAAGATTTTCCTGACGCACCGGATACTGCCGAGGCGATGTTGCAGTTGGCGATGGAGAATGAAAACGATGGGATGGATGACAAAGCTCTGGAACTGTACACCGCCATCGTCCAGAAATTTGCCAATTCCACCAGTGCCGAAAAGGCCAAAGGGGCGGTCACACGTCTGGAATCGTTGGGCAAACCGCTCGCTTTTGCCGCTCCTATCCATGGCATGACCGGGAAACAGGTCAATGTAGCCAACCTCAAAGGACGGGTGATCGTACTCCATTTCTGGACTTCCTGGATGAACGACGCGGTTCGGGAAATGGATAAAATCAAGGAAATCATGGCGAAACATCCGAACGAAGTGGTCGTTTTTGGAGTCAATCTGGATAACGACGCGGCAACGATGGAAAAATTCCTTCAGGAAAATCGTGTGAGTTGGTACCAGATTCACGAAGAAGGTGGTATGGACAGTCGTCCGGCCAATATCCTCGGCATTTTCTCCGTCCCCACGATTCTGGTAGTTGGACCGGATGGAAATGTTATCAATCGAAATGCTCAGATGGCAGAATTGGAAAAAATCGTGGAGGATGTTCTGAAAAAATAATCTCCTGGCTCCAGGGGAGTGGGGAAACCTGCTCCCCTTTGGGGTTTCTTTCTGTCTTTTTCGGGAAAAGAGGATTTCTTAAGGAGTTGGGGGCGATTTTTCCGCAGTTTTCTCGGCTGGCTCCTGGTGAATAGCCATTTGCAGTGCGTTCCAGAGATTATGCCACAAAATGTACATGCACGGCCCCAACGCCACGGCTGGCGAAGCATACGTGATGGCAATATAAAACGTCAACGAGGTATTTTTCTGTCCCAGTGCCTGGCTGCATTCGTGGGGAAACTCTTTCCCGCCAAAGAGATACCCCATCCCGAAATTGGAGAGGCAAATCAGCCCCGTCACCCCTAAAATTTCCAGGAGAATCACCCAGGACGTGCTGTTTTGGTGGAGAAAATAGGACGCATTCGCCACCATGAGACAGAGGGTGGTAATCCAGAGGAGGAAGGTGAAGTTCTGCGTTTTTCGATACCATTGGCGTGCCGGCGGCCACCATTTTCGCAGTGTCAGTGCGGAAAAGAGCGGAATGAAAACGATACCGCCAAGACTTTGAAAAATAGCCAGCGTCAACCCGGAAGTATCCGCGTTCAAAAAATACGGGAGCAAGAAAGGAAGGGTAAACGTCATTCCCAACGTGGAAATCAGGAAGGCGAGAATCACATACTCCACTTTGCCATCCAAAAACCCCATCACCACCGGGGCAGCCGTTCCTGTGGGGGAAAGTCCGGCCATGAGCGCGGCCAGAGCCAGAATCTCCTCCCCTCCGCAATAGCGAATCACTCCATACGCCAGAGGTCCCACGCCCAAATTCCAGCCCAGCAGCCACAAATGACTCCCCCGAAAAGTATGCAGAGGCGCGGAAATTCGCAAAAAAACGAAAAACAGCATGAGCATCAAAAGCGGGGCAATCAGAAAAGAAACAGTATGAAACGACGGGCACAACAATCCGATTCCGATAGCCAGAAAAATGCCTCCCGTACGAAAAAAACTTCGCGAATGTTGACGCATGACGGACAGCTTCCCTTTCGATTCCCAACCACTCACCGTAAAAGCACCCATCCTATCACGTTTTCCCAAAAAGAAAAGGCTCCCCAAAAACGGAGTTTTAACCCCGTTGTGATTTTTGGAATCCTTGACAGGGTTGGGGAATGTGGTATAATCGGGAAATTGTTCAAAGAGACGACTGATGTCTGGTCACTCTTGTCGGATTGTGTGCAGGACGGATAGAGTATTCGGAAAGGAAAGAAGCATGAGCGGTTTTGAAATCGAAATGGTCGTAGGACGTGAAATTATTGACTCCCGTGGGAATCCAACGGTGGAAGCGGAAGTTCATCTGGTGGATGGAACGGTCGCTTTCGGCGCAGCTCCCAGTGGTGCTTCCACCGGGGAATTTGAGGCGTTGGAACTCCGCGACGGAGATAAATCCCGATTCGGAGGAAAAGGCGTTTCCCAGGCGGTGGAGAACATCAACACGACGATCAACGATTTGCTGGTGGGTGTGGACGCTTCCGATATTTACAATGTCGACCGTATCATGATCGAAGCGGATGGCACCAAAGACAAGTCCAAGTTGGGTGCCAACGCGATTCTGGCAGTTTCGATTGCTTGTGCCCGCGCGTCGGCCATGGCGTTGGGGATTCCGCTCTACCGGTTCCTGGGAGGAATCAGCGGAAATCGTCTTCCCGTCCCGATGATGAACATTCTCAACGGTGGTGCGCACGCCTCGAATACCGTGGACGTGCAGGAATTCATGGTCATGCCGGTCGGCGCGGAAAGTTTCAAGGAAGGGCTGCGTTGGTGTACCGAAGTTTTCCATAAACTGGCGTCGATTCTGAAATCTCGCGGTCTGACCGTTTCCGTGGGAGACGAAGGTGGCTTTGCACCGAATCTGGCCAGCGATGAGGAAGCGATTCAGGTCATTCTCGAAGCGATCGAGGCGGCAGGTTACAAGCCGGGAACCGATTTTGTGTTGGCGATGGACGCGGCTGCCAGCGAATGGAAAACGGGAACGAAAGGGGAGTACAAACTGCCCAAAAAAGGAACGACGTTTACCTCGGCGGAACTGGTGGCACACTGGAAGTCGCTGTGCGAAAAGTACCCGATTTACTCCATTGAGGATGGTCTCGATGAAGAAGATTGGGAAGGTTGGGAAATGCTGACGAAAGAACTCGGCCAGAAAATTCAATTGGTTGGCGACGACCTCTTTGTGACGAATACCGAACGGCTCCAGAAAGGAATTTCGATGGGTTGCGCGAATTCCATTCTGATTAAACTGAACCAGATCGGCAGCGTTTCGGAAACCCTCGAAGCGATCAAGATGGCACACAAAGCAGGCTATACGGCTGTCACGTCGCACCGCTCCGGCGAGACGGAAGACACGACGATTGCGGACTTGGCCGTGGCGTTGAACACCTGCCAGATCAAGACGGGTGCCCCCAGCCGCAGCGAACGTGTTGCCAAATACAACCAGCTTCTCCGTATCGAAGAATCCCTCGGCGAAGCGGCTGTCTATCCGGGAATGCAGGCGTTCAATATCAAATAATAGGTGAAAAATTTTTTTTACCGAAAGGAGTGGTGAAAATCCGCTCCTTTTTTTATGTTTTTTTACAATTTTTCCTTCCAGATATTGGCACATGTGGAAGGAGTATATTAACAATCTTTGATTTTTTGTTCATGAAGATTCCTGGATGAGACTTGACCCAAAGGCCTTTTTGGAGTATACTGGTGGCGTTTTCATCAGTTCCCGCATGGGTTTTGTGGGAGGAATTTCAAGGAGCGTTGGTTATGCTGCTGTTTTTGATTGGAATCGTCTTGCTCGTCGTGGGTTATTACACTTACGGACGTTTTGTGGAAAGGATTCTTCAGCCGGACGACCGTCCCACGCCTGCCATTGTGCGAGAGGATGGCGTCGATTTCGTTCCGCTTCCGAAGTGGAAAAATGCGTTGATTCAACTGCTCAATATTGCGGGAGTCGGGCCGGTTATTGGCGTCATTTTAGGCATCAAATTCGGAGCGATCGTTTTTCTCATCATTCCCATCGGCAATATCCTGGGAGGAGCGGTTCACGATTACGTGAGCGGAATGATGTCGCTGCGAAACAACGGTTCCAATCTGCCACACCAGATTAAAATCAATCTGGGACGCTTTTACTACTGTATTTTCGCGTTTTTCATGGCTTTTTTGCTGTTGCTGGTCGTGACGGTTTTTGTGAACGTGCCGACGCAGATTCTGGACAAGCACTTTTTCCCAGAGAATCCGCTTTTCTGGTGGATTGCGGCGGCGATTTTTGTCTATTATATTCTCGCCACGCTCTTTCCCATCGATAAAATCATCGGAAGGATTTACCCCTTTTTTGGCGGAATGCTGATTTTGGGAACGGCTCTTCTTTTTGTCTCTCTGGTCTATCATAATATCGTCATGCCGGGGGACTTTTTGCGGGAAACGCCGGAAATCCAGGCCGTCATTCCCCAGCAAGGTCCGATCATTCCGTGCCTGTTTGTGACGATTGCCTGCGGGATTCTCTCCGGTTTTCACGCCACGCAGTCGCCGATTGTGGCACGGACGATGCGCAGCGAACGGGAAGCTCGCTGTACGTTCTACGGCATGATGGTTCTCGAAGGGGTCATTGCCATGATCTGGGCGGCGGGAGGAATGGCGATTTACCACCTTTTCCCCGAATTTCTGGAAAAAGCTCCGCCGATTGTGCTGACGGAAATCACGACCTATTTTCTCGGCGGCTGGATGAGTACGGTCACGGTTCTGGCCGTCGTCATTCTGGCAATTACGTCCGGGGACACCGCCCTGCGAAGTCTCCGTTTGAGTCTGAGCGAATTTTGTCACCTGGATCAGAAACCTCTGGGAAAACGGTTTGCGGTCTGTCTGCCACTGATGATTCTCATTGCCGGAATGCTTTACTGGTCGAATGTGGACGCCAAATCGTTCGACATTTTGTGGAAATATTTTGCCTGGGGAAATCAGGTGCTGGCCGCCTCCACGCTTTTGGCATGCACGGTCTGGCTTTTTGCCATGCGACGCAATTTCTGGATTACGCTTTTGCCGGGATTGTTCATGACATTTGTCGTCCTCTCCTACATTCTGTGGACTTCCCCAGAACATGGTGGCCCGGTCGGAATCGGATTGTCGCTGGAAAAAGCCTACGCCACGGCTGCCATCCTCACCTTTCTCCTGGCTGTCTGGACGCACTTCCGTGCCCGAAAAGTCCGACGGCTCCAGGAAAAAATGGTTGATAATGATATAATGATTAATGAGTAATGGTTCATGAGAAAGAAGGAAGGTATGGGTATGAAACGTCAGGTCGTCATTATTGGAAGTGGACCAGCCGGATGGACGGCGGGAATTTATGCGGCGCGAGCTAGTTTGCAGCCATTGCTTCTCGAAGGGGCACTGTCGGCAGAAAATCAGGAAAAAAATACGCTTCCGATGGGACAGTTGGCCTTGACGACCGAAGTGGAGAATTACCCCGGCTTTCCAACAGGGGATTTGTCGCAATATTTGCAGACTTCCCTGGATGCCGAGCGACTGGCCTATTTGGCTCCTCACGCGAAAAAAGGAGTGACGGGGCCGGAACTGATGGAACTGATGCGGCAACAGGCGATTCATTTCGGAACGGAAGTGATTTCGGAAGACGCGGTGAAAATCGAGCCGGGAGAGACTTCGCACAAAGTCCATGCCAGCGACGGAACGGTGTATGAGGCGGACGCGGTCATTGTCGCAACTGGGGCAAGAGCGAATTGGCTGAATCTCCCGTCGGAAGCCGCTTTCAAAAACCGTGGTGTCAGTGCCTGCGCGGTTTGTGACGGTGCCTTGCCGCGATTTCGGAATCAGCCGGTGGCGGTGATTGGCGGCGGCGACAGTGCAATGGAAGACGCAATCTATCTCACCCATTTTGCCTCCAAAGTCTATCTGGTTCACCGTCGGAATGAGTTTCGCGCGTCGTCGATCATGGTGCAAAAAGCCCTGAACAATCCGAAAATTGAGCCGGTTTACAGCTACGTCGTCAAGGAGATTTTGGGGGAAGAGAAAACAGGCGTCACGCAGGTGGCACTCCAAAGCACGCAGGGAGAAGCGGACAAAACGTTGGACGTTTCTGGGGTTTTCGTCCTGATTGGACACACGCCGAATACCGATTTTTTGCAGGATGTGGTGGAACTCGATTCGCACCGTTACATCGTTCGCCCACAGCCGGGACGCACCATGACGAGCGTCGAGGGAATTTTTGCCGCCGGGGACTGTGCTGATTCGATTTACCGCCAGGCCGTCACCGCCGCAGCCAGTGGGTGTATGGCTGCCATCGACGCGGAACGCTGGCTCCTGAAACGGAACTGATTTTCAAGGAGCCAAAATGACTATGCAAAAACTGGAAGAACGCATTGCCCACGGCGAACGGATGCTGGAAGTACTCAACGAAGTGGTGGTGGAGCAGGAAAAACGGCTGCAAAAACTGGAAATTCAGAATCTTCAGATCATTGAGGAAATTCGGCGTTTGCGGAACATTTTTCGTGAACCATTCCTTCCTGAAAATGAGAAACCTCCGCACTATTGAAAAAAACAACTTACCAAACCTGCGAAATTGTTGCATTTTACCAAATATTCGGAAGTTTTTTTGGGAAAAGTTGCAAAAAGTCTGGAGAGACTATTTCCTTTTGTGTGGGGAATGATTATAATGAAATGATGGTTCTATTCAATGGAGGATGAGGACTCATTTTTATGCCCCGGCAAGGAGGAAGGGTACTTTTATGATGCACTATGCACAGGTAATTTTAGAGGCAAAAGCGTTGGGTTGTGGAGCGGAGGAGGCAACCGATCTGGCTCGTAAAGTGGTGACTGCCGCAGCTATTTTGGCGGTCATGCCGGAAGATGTGTTGCATGTCTGGAGCGACCATCAGCGACGTTCCAATGCGGACGATCTGGTGGTTCAAACCATGTCTCGTTTGGGGGCGAAGATTCCTGAAAAAGTCGCGTAAATCTTTTCAGGTTCCATCTCGGGAACATTCGGGAAGATGGTTGGAGGGCTGTTTTTCAACCATCTTTCCCTACATTTTTCGTTTCTCTTACTCATTCAAACGGAGAAATTTCGCCAGACGTTGATGATTACTCGTATTGGGGACGACGCAATCGGCTCCCATGGCCACCATTTGCTCCCGCATTTTGCGATCCTCACTGACTCCCACAATATAGGCTTGTGCAGCTTTCCAATCGGCTACGGCCTGTGGTGTTTCCGCAAAAGCAATTGCCTGGGACGGGGTATCGACAACCGTTCCTCCCTGAGATCGCCAGTACTCCCGAAAAGTCGCCTCACACGCAGCATATAACGGCATTCCTGCCGGTGGATAATGCACCATTTCCACATCCCACGCATTCTGAAGTTGTTCTTTGAGCATACAGACCAGGGAGTGCAGGTAAATCACATGCAAATCTTCCAATTGTTCCATGCTGTACGTCGGAGCCAGCAGCGTCACGTCGCAAAGTTCCTTCATTTTTCCCCCATCCCGACCCCCGAAACCGATGGTGGTGATGCCCATTTCGCGTGCCAGTTCGCAAACTCGCAAAATATTGGGCGAATTGCCGCTACCACTGAAAACCAGTAACACATCTCCTGGATTTCCAAGGGTTTTGAGCAAAATACGATAAATGTCCTCATAACAGAAGTCGTTTGCCAAACAGGTGACAAGAGCATTGGAATCGTTCAGACACATCGTCCGAAAACCTTCCCGATTGCCAATCCGGCACCCTTTCGTCAAGTCATTGATGATATGGCTGGCGGTAGAGGCACTCCCACCATTTCCCGCGGTGAAAATCATTTTGCCATTCTGTTTCGTTTGCAAGATAATCTGCGCAATTTCCCGCATTTTATCGAAATCGGTTTGCATCAGTGCGTCGCAGACCTCCCGGGCATATTCTTTCGGATTACTGGAGGCTTGGTAACAGGAACAACAGGACATGAGGCTCTCTCCTTGCTAAAAATTCTCTCTGGGAAGTACCAGCTTTCAAAAAATATTCCAAACATTATCCTACCGAACTCACTCTCCATGAACAAGGGGGAGGAACCGGAATATTTCCAAAAAATAACCGGCAAAAGATATACCTTTGCCGGCTTCTGCCCCCCCATTACAGGGATTTTAAGAATCTTTCTCTTTACACAGGACGGGAAATCTTTCTCCAGGGAGAGAGGATTCCCGATGTCAACAGGGATGTAATTCCCGCAATGCCAAACGAAAATCCCAAATTCCAAACATTGTTTCCCGTATTTCCATGGCAAAATGCCATCCCCAAAATGACCACTCCACAGGCAATTCCGGCGGCAGCGAAACAATTCAATTTCTGTTGCCACATTTCCAGCGACGAACCTGGAGTGCAAAATGTCCTGGTGGCTTCCTTTTTCTCTACCAGAAGTTGCGCAAAAGGATTGGCGGGAAGGGAAGGGAGTTTCTGTTTTTCCTGCGGTTGGGAGACGATTTTTTTCGTTGTCACCTCTTCCTCTGCCATCTCCGGGGAAGGTTCCTCCAAAAACTTCTCCAACTCCAATGACATCGTTTCCATCGGCAAAACCGACGTTGCCAGTAACGGTTCTACCTGTTTGTGGTTTGGCTCGCTGGCCTGCCACGGGTCTGGAATTTCAAAGGTAAACTCCGTCGAATAACTGGAAATTCCCTTATCCCTTTTATTCTCCGGGGAAGGTGGCACGGAACAGGTTTTTTGCGTTTGTTGCTGAATATCCGATTTTAAATGATGAAACTCATGGTGCATTTGATCCCGATATTGCGCAAAAGATTGTAAAATCTCTTTTCGGGAAGAAACACGGGATGGGATATGCGCAGGAATCCTCGGCAGTTCCGCAAATGTTTCCTTTTTCGGACTCTCTTCCAGTACCCGAACCGTGGCAGGACGGCTATTGGCATCAAACCGGATGTTGACATCCCGTAATTTGGATAAGTATGATTCACAAGCCCCATTGCCTGGCTCTAAAATCCTCTTTTCCAGCATCTTGCCCTCCCTGATTTCTAAATGGAGTCTCTTTCCTAACGAATCCCTTTTTTCTTCTTCGGTAAAAGAGATGAAAAACTGTAGCGGTTTTAGGGATTTTCCTGTTTTTTACAAATAGAACGGTCAGGAAAAAATTCAAGATACGGATCAAACCCTATTTCATCCCCAAATAGGGGGACTGAATGTAAAAACAGGCCTCCCCCTGCGCAGAGACCTGTTTCCATCGAATGGCAGAAAAAAATTATTCCTCCGCTTCTCCTTCGGCCTCATCCTCCCCGGATTCTTCCTCAGCACTCTCCGTAGCTTCCGTTTCTACCGTCACCGCCACGTCCAGCACCTGCGGTTCCGCCCCTTTTCGCAGCCACGTCGCCAGCATTTCCAACTCCGCGGCCGTCATCAGATTCTTATCCGAACCTTCCGCCTCAGCATGGTACGCCAACATCCGGTCGTTTCGGGAGAACTCTTTCGCCGGATCGGCAAGGACTTTTTTCGTCCATTCAAGCGATCCGTAAAGTGTCAAATCCGGCCCACTTCCCGTCCCATCCTGAAGCGAATAGAATGGGTGGCAGCCTGTGCAACCATAGTCCTGAAACGCAAACCAGGTATCCTCATCCATCCCGGCAGGAATCGTCTCATCCTCCTCACCATCCGGCATGGGAACGAGCGGCCGCGGTGCCGACAATTGCGACTCGGCATACAGAGCGTCGATAATCCGCTCCAGTCCAGCCTCGCCCAAATCCTCATCCGCCAGGAATTCCGGCAGCGTATCGCGAACGTATTCCACCATCCCCCCCTTCATCAGTGGAGAGTCTTTGTAGCCATAATATTCCGGCGAACGTATGGTATCCTTGTCGAACCAACCCGCAATCCATTCCCGTGAAGGATAGCTGTACAAATTCGGTGCCATTGATTCTTCCATGCGGAAAATTCCCGGCCCTGTCGCTTCCGCGTCGGTCGCCGGAGCATAGGGATGGCAGGTGGCGCAGTGGGCGGCAAACAATTTCGGCCCCTGCGTTTTCCAGTCCGAAAGGAGCATGGCGAGGGCACCATTCGGTGTCAGGCCGCCACGCTCGGAAACGAGTTCAAAGAGTCGCGACGCGGTCGCTTTTTCCTCCTGTTTGGCCAGTTGGTAATTTTCATCGTTGGCATCGTTCCGATACGATGTCATCGTCAGCGTCACCAATGCCACCCCTAAAAAGACGGTATAGCCGAGATTGAAAAGGTGTCCGTATTTCAATTGACCGATAAATGGCATCAGGAAAAAGATACCGACGAGGAAGGACGGAATGATGAAAATCAATATAAATTCCGAAAATTTTCCCGCAAAATTCAAAGCGTACTGATACAGCCCACGGAAAGTCCATTCGGGACGCGCCGAGCCGAAGCTGGTTGTCGGGCTGGTGTCGGCAGGAGGACCAAGCGGAACTCCCAGATATTGACCAGGATTCATCACTTCCCCGGATTCCAGCGTTTGCGGCGAATAGACAAACAGGTTGCTGAAATTCCGCCCCGACGCCAGGTAAAGCACCACCAACATCATCACGCTACAGGCCAACGCATTGACCGCTGCCTGGCACGACCACCATCGGGCAATCTTCGTGGAACGGCAACCACCACAGGAGTTGGCTTTTTGTTCGGGAACCTGAAATTCGCCCGACTTCAGCTTTTCATTCAGCCAACGTCGTTCCGCCCGAGCGTCGCAAATCCCATGCACCACCAGCAATCCGAGCAATCCTGCCGCAAAAACGCCGATATGCAGTGCCAGAAAACGGGTCAGCGTCAGGTTGTTGACCGTCTCGCCACCGACCGCCAGTTCGTAAAGCATTTGCCCGACGACCGGAATCTGCGTCAGGTATTTCACCCGCACCTGCGTCGCTCCATAGCCGTTCTGTGTCCACGGAAGCAAATCCCCGGTCAGGCACGCTCCCAAACCAAAGAAAAACAGCAACATCGCCAGCCAAAAAACCACTTCTCGCGGAGCTTTATACGCACCCATGAAAAGAATGCGCAGAAGGTAAAAAATCGCGGACGCCACCAGGCACTGCGCGGAAAAATGGTGGATTCCCCGCAAAAGCCAACCTCCCCAGAGGGTGTTTTGGATGTAAAAAACGCTTTCATAAGCCGATTGCGTTCCAGGGCTGTAGTGCATCCAGAGGATGAAACCGGTGACCGCCTGAACGACAAACAAAAACGCCATGATTGCCGGCCACATTTTCATGTCCATGAGAAACGCCGCCCAACGACGATTTCCCACGGCATTCAGGAGCGTCAAAAGACCTGTGCGATCTTCCAGCCATTGTAAAAATTTTGAAATCATAAGGAACCTGCCTTGTATCTTTTCAAAGGTCGTGTTTTGAGAAAATCCAGAAAAATTAGCCTTCCACGATTTTGGACGCGGTTCCTTCCTTGAATCGCTGGAATTTCACCAGAACCGATCCGTCCGCTTCCACCGTGGCTTCCAGCGTATCCATATCCCGTGGACTGGGGCTGGGGGAGGGAAGTTCCGTCCGCACGCCGTCGAGTGTAAACAACGCGGCATGGCAGGGACAGTAAAACTGATTCGTCTTTTCGTCATACATGATCGGACAGCCCGCATGGGGACACAAGGCCTGGAAAGCCGTGACGCCATCCCCGGTACGACGAACCCAAACGGCTCCGATGGAGATATTTTCGTACTTCGTCCAACCATCCATTCGGTTGTCCTTAATCGCAAACATGGCAGGCGTTCCATCTTCCGAAAGCTGATCGAGCGAAGTCACACGATACATCTTTCCCTCCGACGAACCTTCTTTTTTCGTGGCAATGGGAGTGAGAACCGATGTCGTGGCGGCCACCACCGCAGGCGCAATCGCCGCTGCCGACAAGGCGACCGTCCCGGCCTGAGCCAGAAAACAACGCCTTCCGACAGGCAATTCCGCAACACTTTGGACGGAACAACAGCAGGACGTTTCCGGGGTCTGATTCTTTTTTTCCATACTCTCTATCCTTTTTCTGGTGAAAAATACAATATCCAGTATCTCTATCTTACCATACTTACCATGATTTCGTCAAGTACCATGGGGCGGATATTTTTCAAAGATTCTTGGGAAAACGCTCCTGCCGCTTTGACATGACCGCCGCCGCCCCATTTGCGAGCCTCTTCCGCCACGTTGAAATCGCTTCGGCTGCGAAAATTCATCCGCGTCCCCTCTTCCTGCTCGCAAAAAAGTACCGCCACCTCCACCCCCTGCGTCATCAGCAACGTATTCACCAGGTCGGTCGTTTCGCTGTAAGAAGCCCCCAGCCGCTCGAAATCTTCCCGCGAAATCCACGAGTACGCCAGCCGCCCTGCCCCACACAATTGCGCATTTTGGGCGACGACTCCCAATAATTTCAGCCGCGAAGGAGGATAACTTTCATAAATCCGTGCATACCATCGCGACGGTTGAACGCCAGCCGCCATCAATCGGGCCGCCTGTTCCAGCGTCTGCTGCCGCACCGACGGAAATCGGAACCAACCCGTATCCGTAGAAATAGCCAGAAAAAGGTACTCCGCAATGGAGGGGGAATCCTTTCCGCCACGATAATCCAGCGGAATGCCTGCCGTTTCCAGTGCGTCCATCACCAGACACCCCGCTGCCGGAGCGTTTGCGTCCTGAAAAACCAACGGCGTCAGCGAATCCCCCACCGCGTGATGGTCGATCACCACCGTCCGGCACGTTCCCCTTTCCACCAGTTCCACCACCCGTCCCAACTGCGAACGCGCGGAAGTATCCACGATCACGAGCGTATCGAAGGTAGCCGCTTCCTGTCGCAAAAACGCTTCGTCGCACACTTTCGTATCCGCAAAATCGCTCCCGATAAACCGAAATATTTCCGGCACCGCGTCAGGATTCCGAATTTCCACCTCTTTCCCCAACCACCGCAACGCATGACACAGTGCCCACGCACTCCCCAGCCCATCCCCATCAATTTTCCGATGAGCCGAAATCATAACTTTTCTCGCATTCCGCAAAACTTCCCAAAAGTTGTTCCACTCCATCTTGTTTCCTTCCTGAAAAGCCCAGACCTTTGTTAAATTGATAATTGATAATTGATAATTATTGAAGTTTGCGTCGCCTTTTCCGAAATAGGTGAGTATGATTCGCTAATATTGACAAGTTTAACAGAATGACAAAGCACTTCTAAAAAACATTTTTATCCTTCTTTTATCTCGGTGATAATCCCCGTTTGAAATATCCTCCGAGAAAAAAGTGGGAATGGAAATATCTGCGTCTTCTACGGAAACTTTTCTACGCGGCCAACGGCTCGACCGATGTTTTCCAAAGGGTGCCGACCAATCAGGGGTTTCCTGAATCCGCGTTTCGATACCGGTAAATCCTTCCGCAGTCGGGAGAAATCGGGGAACCGTCCCACTTAAAGGTTTTGGGGTCTCGTTTGTAACGTGTTCCCAAACCGAAATAGAAATCAGCCCCCAAAACGGCAAAGGAACGAGCGAACTGCGGTGTCCGAAAATGGAAAAGTGGCTCAAAATGAATGCCATCCGTGGATTGCCAGACTTGGTTGGTAAATTCTTGGGCATCCTGAAAAGTCGCGTCCGGCGAACTGGTGAGAAGATACAGCCTATCTCCATCCACGAACAAATCCTCCGGCTGCGTGTTTTCCGGCAGAGGAATCGCCACGGCCTTAAAATGATTCCCTTCAGGATTCTCCGCACTGAAAAGAGAGATGTTTCTTCGAGAGACCGTGTAAAGAACACGATTTTGAAATGCCACCGTTTTACGAACCAAAGCACCAAAAACGATTTTTTGCTCTGGCTTGGGCTGAAAACCTTCGGGAAGCTGAAACGTTTTCGACAAACCGGGAAACAGTTCCTCCGAGGCAATCCTGATCGTGTCGAAGTCCTTTTTTTCAGGAACGTAAACATTCATTTCCGCAGTAAATGTTTCTCCGTCACGCACAAACTCCAAAACACGAACACTGAATAATCGTTCTGGAAAACGCAAAAAAGCATACGTTCGGACTCTCTCCAACCCCATTTCACGCAGAATCATGGTTTTGCCCCAGTCCTCGGAAATGGCGATACCATAGCCGCAGCAGAAAATTTTTCCATCAAACTCCGTCATGTCGAAATTATGAACCCCTTTGGGCATCGTGCGCACGACTTCCCATTTTCCATCAGCATTTCTTCGATAAAAATTCCCCAATTCCCAACCCTGGCGAGGATCGATTCCCGGAGCGTAGAGCAAACCATCCGAAAATACCTTAAAATTGTCGAGTTGCTCGTCCGGCAAACTTTTTTCTTCGGTCACGAACGTATTACTCTCCGTATCCCACGCTATGACAGGAACCGGTCCCGCGTTGGCTGCCGGGGGGGAATTATCATACGCTCCGCAACCCAGGTAGATTCGCCCCAGATACGGAATCATATCCCAGATATTTCGAGCATAAGCCATCTCCCCGTCGGGAAAACGCTCCTTGTGAGGAACTCCCAAATCTTCCAATTGGTCGGTAACATCCTCATCCGCCTGACAAAACGAAACAGAAAATGTTAAAAAACAGACGCAAAATAGAAATAAAAATGTTCTTGTCATCTTCAAGCCTTCTTTTCCAGTCGCCCAATCGGAAGTCGAATCGCGTCGGGCAGAAAACGAATCAAATCCGACGCAATCAGAGAAACTTCGCCCAGCGCTTCGGCTGCCAAATCGCCGGAGCGTCCGTGCAGAAAAACCGCCAGCCGCGCAATGTCGAACGGGGAAACTTCCCGACGGAGCAGTTGAGCCAAAAAACTCGCCAGGATTCCGGTCAAAATGTCGCCGCAACCTCCCGTTCCCATGCCGGGATTCCCCGTTTCGTTGCGAACTTGTTGCACACCATCCGTAATCAACGTTCCCGTCCCTTTCAAAACCACCACCGCCTGTTGCCGGGTTGCCCAACGAACCGCTTCCTGACGCTGTGCTTCGGGATTCGACGCCGGGGTCTGGGGACAAAGATGGGCAAACTCACCGGGATGAGGGGTGATCATCCGAAGATGGGAAGCGGGGGAAGGGGTGGTCAACGTGCGAGCCAGCGAATGGAGCGCATCCGCGTCCCAAACCATCGGAATCTCCAGCGAATGCCAGAGTTCCGGCAATAAAATGTCCAATTCCTCGCTCTGCCCCAAGCCAGGTCCGATGGCGGCAACGGTGGCTTGTGACGCAGCCTCGTAAAGAATTTCCCGACTCGACAGGGCTATTTTCCCAGCCGAATCTTCAGGAAGGGGAATGACCGTATACTCCGGCTGCCAACCTGCCACGATGTCCACACACGACCTGGGCACCGCCAGCCGCACCAGCCCCGCCCCGCTCCGCAGAGCCGCTTTTCCGGCCATCGCCATCGCACCTGTCATGCCATAACTTCCGCCGATGAGCAAAACGGTGCCAAACGTCCCTTTATGGGAGTCTGCCGCCCGACGGAGCAAAATTTGTTGCAATTCCTGAATCGGCACCATGTTTCCACCTCGTTTCACATTTTCGCCAGCCCATCCAGAGAAAAACTTTCCCCAGGAGCCAGCCGATGTACCCGCGTCGTCGTTTCTCTTTCCACCGCACTGGCCCACTTTTCATCGTCCTGCGCAATCACCGGCCAGGTATTGTAATGGCACGGAATCGCCACTTTCGGCTGAAGCATCTTCACTGCCCGCAACGCCTCCTCCGGTCCCATGGTATAATGTCCGCCAATCGGCAAGACCGCCACATCCAACGGCTCCTTCCCCAGAAGCGCCATTTCTGCCGACAGTGCCGTATCGCACGCAAAATAAATCCGAGTTCCGCACAAGAGCGTAAAAAGCCACCCGCACGGACTTCCCGCATACTCCCCATCCGGCGTGGAAGAAGAATGCAGCGCAGGCACCATCCGCACGTTCCCAAACGCCCCTTCCCATTCTCCACCCAGATTCATCCCCACCACGTTCGCAACGCCCCGTTTTTTCAGCCATTCCCCCAATTCCACCATCGTCACCACCGTAGCGTTCGTCCGGCAGGCAATGGAAAGCGTATCGCCCAAATGGTCGCCATGCCCGTGCGAAACGAAAATCCACTCCGGCGACAGCGACTCAACATTCGTTACCGCGACGGGATTCCCGGTCAAAAAAGGATCGATCAGAAACGTCCCTTTTTCCGTCTGCACTTCCCACGCATTGTGGCCTAAAAAACGTAATCGGGACATGGTAATCTCCTGTTGGTTTTTCATGGATAACTCTCATTTTCGAGAGCATTCTCTCCTTTTTATTCTTCTTATTTATCTCGGCGGTAATCCCCGTTGAAATATCCGCCGAGAAAAAAGGGGGAACGGAAATATCTGCGTCTTCTGCGTCATCTGCGGATAATTTTTAACGTTGGAACGGGTGTAATTTCTGGATTTATCCAAAAATCTTTCTTGGATTCCTTCTTAAAAATATGTTTTTCCACACTTCCTTTTTTTGTCCGCAGATTACGCAGATAAGATTTTCTTTCCGTCTCCATCTTCTATGAAAATTCTCTCATACTACCAAATTCCCTCTTCCAGAGAGGTGCCTGCGCAGCAGGCGGGGTGTTTTGGCACTGGAAAACACCATCCCACTTCGGAACCATCCCACGACTAAAGCCGCACCCTCCGAGGGAGGGGAATGAATGCTTCCAAACGTTTGATTTTCAATGCAAATGAAACTTCATCGTTATTTCTTTAACAAAACACTAGTTCCGCTTTAATTCGTAGGCCCCTGGCGCGGCAGTCGAAATATTGGGGGTCAGATCGAGGTCGAGTTTTCCCGTAACGAATTTCATCAAGTCCAGGACAATCTCCTGCAACCACGCTTCCTCCCATACCCTGCAATTGTGTGCCAGCGAAGTGTAGGCAACTCTCCCCTTCCCCTCCATCCGCGCCCACGTGCAGGGAAATGCTGGCCGGTTGTAGCAGGCATTGCCACCCTCTATCGCCATCCCTTCCGTCTCCTGAACGATCAGAACGTGCATGTCCGGGTTGAAATTCTTCAGAGCGTACCACTCTTCCACCGGTGTCTGGAAAGAGGTTCCCAGCTTTTTCAGCGAAGGAAGCTGAATCGGTTCCGGGAAAGTCAACGTCGTTTTCTGCTGCGAACCGTGAACAATGAATTCCCCGCCCAACATCCGAATGTACTCCGTTCGCTCGGATTCCGGTCGATTTTCAAATCCCGGCCCGCCCGATTTGTTGGTGTCAGACGCCGAATGGAAGCCCAGCACACCTTTACCGCTGCGGATGGCCTGGTAAAAATTCTTTTCTCCGGCAGCCGAAAGCGGCCAGGAATTCTTTTCGCCTCCTGCGGCAGTCAATTGTCCACAGCAGTAGAGCAAAAAGGCATCGTACTCCTCCAAAGAACCGTCGAAAATCCGCCCGTCTTTGGTGCAGACCACCTCATACCCAAGCGTTTCGCCCAGTTTTTTCAGGACTCTTCCCGTCACGCTCAGACCATCCTCCCGCAAGACCGTCGAGGGATGGATGAAACCGGAAGAACGTTCGTAATAGAGCAGTTTTCGCTTCTTGCCCTCCGCCGACAGAAGCGTTCGTGCCGGGAAAGTGGAAAGTGCCGCAGCCGCAAGGGTGTGGGTGAGAAAATCGCGTCGTTTCATGGTTTACTCCTTATTTATTTTCCAGAGGTGTTGGTAAAATGACACAAAAGCCCCCCAAAAAGGTAAGGGCTAAAAAACACAACATCAATAATTATCAATTTTTTCAAATTGTCATTTCCGCACGTTGAATAATCTGATCCTGATACGGCTTGTCAAGTTCCACAAAATACCCGCTCCAGCCCCACACACGGACAATCAGTTGCCGATAATTTTCGGGATGTTGCTGAGCATCGAGAAGCTGGTCACGATTGATGGTGTTGATTTGCAATTGGTGCCCGCCACGATCGACAAATAATTTGACCAGTTGAGCCACCTTTTCAATCCCTTTTTCATGGCGAAAAACGCTGTCGTGCAACTCTATCGTCAAAGGCCCACCATTGATCACTCGCGACAATTCCGGCTTGGTGAACGATTTGACCACGGCAATCGGACCCGCCACGTGAACATGGAGACTCGGTGCGTAATTGGCCGGAAAAGGCTCTTTTTCCAAACGTCCGTCCGGTGTGGCGGGGAGTTCGTTGGCATGCCAGATGTAATACATGGCAGACCCGGTTCCCGCTCGATAAATCCCTCCCCGACAGTTGGTGCGGTTCGCCCAGGAGTCGGCAAAATCGTTCAGCACTTCCACCGCAATCGCGTCGACCGAATCTTCGTCATTTCCCATTTTGGGAATTTCCTGCCGAATTTGTGCCAGCAGTGCCTCATAGCCATGGAAGTTGGCGTCGATACAGGTGGTCAATTCCTCCAGCGTCCGTTGTTTCTTTTCAAAAACCAAATGCTTGATCGCCGCCAGCGAATCGACCGCAGGAGCCAGCCCGGTTCCATGAATGCCGAAGTTATTGTATTTTCCTCCCTGGCTCAAATCTCTCGCTTTTTCCACCGCCCCTTGGCACAAAAGCGAAACGACCGGACAGGGAAGCATATCGACCTTTTCCAGCGACGCGGCAATCTGGTCTGCCTGAGCAAAAAGTTCCGTCCGAATGGCGTGCATGAACCAGGAAAACGTGGCACTGGCACGGCCTTCCGCCGAACGCATGACACGATTGACGACGGCTGGAAACGAAACGGCCGCGATATTGGGAATGTCCATCCCCTCGCCCGCCACAATAAATTCCCAACAGGCCGCCACCGTATAATTTCGGGCATCTTCCAGCGAATATCCCCACGCCTGGAGACCGGGAATCACCACATCGTCGTTGGCATACTGCGGAAATCCCAACCCCTGCCGGGTCAGTTCCGTGGCAGCTTCGAGCAGTTCCTGCGGCGTTTTGGACGAGACGCGAAGGTTGATTTTGGGATCGATCAGCTTCAATTCACACGACGCTTTCAACGCCAGGTACGTTAGACGATTCACCGCGTCGTTTCCATGCCGATCCACACCTCCCAACATCATACTCTGGCCGTTGTCCCCCTGCTGGACGCCGACGTAGAGATCGCTGTCCCGGTTGAACGTGAGGAAAAATTCCTCCAGCAATTCCAATGCCGATTCTTCCGTTAAAACACCGTTTTTCAAATCTTTTTCCAGATACGGGAACATATATTGATCGAATCGCCCGACACCGATATGATACGCACCTTCGCACCAGAGCGTGTAGTGCAAAATCCGCAGAAATTGCAGCGCTTCGTGGAAATTCCGCGCCGGTTTCCGGGGAACCTGTTCCAAAATAGTGGCAATTTCGGTCAACCCCTGGGCTTTTGCCGCCTGACGATAACTTTCCGCCAAGTGTTCGACCGCATCCATTCCCGACAAGGCAGCGTCCAGAAAATCAATACCTTCCGCATCGTTTTCCGCAACAGCCCTTTCCCGACGTGCCAGAATTTCCGCCCGCCGAGCCTCCAGACCAACCGCAATCGTCTGCCCAAAATCAGGGCTGAGATTGAACACCACCCCCTTTTCGTGGAAATAAGCTTTTTCTCGCTCCGCGGCCATCGTCGCTTCGGAATAGCGTTCGGGAAGATTGGAACAACTGCGTGTAAAAGCAATTTTTTCGCCCGGCAGAAAAACCGGTGTTTTCGCTTCCTCCCTCAAAACCGCCCGCAGACAATCTGCCGCCCGCGTACATCGGGAAACCTTCTCAGGCGGCAAAATCGCTTCCCAATCCACAACGCGACGGGTAGAAACATGTTTTTTCTCCAACAGATACTTTCGTAACGCTTCGATACGAGGAGTCATTGTCTTACCTTTCCAAACACAAGGCCTTTCGTTTTGAGAGATTTTTCAATAACATTTTCCGTATTATACCACGTTCTCCCGGAGAATAAAAGAGTGGGGGGGAAATTGATAATTATAGGGGTCATGCCGCGTTTTCACCCATGTGGTGTTGGCGAATGTCTTTCCATACTTCATTCACTTGGGCTTTTCGGATTCACTCCACAAAGCCCCTCCCAGAGGTAGGAGCATTCCTTTCGTTTTCTGGAAATTCCATTATCAATTTACCCCCTTCCTTTTTTCTGGAGTGATTGCCACCCCTTACGAAAAAGGATTTTTCCGATTATAATGAACAGATGAACGAATTATCAGGAACCTATCGTGTGTTGGACGCATCGGCCAATCGTGCCCGAGAAGCATTGCGTGTTGTGGAGGATTTTGTCCGTTTTGTTTTGGAAGACCGATTCCTGACAGAACAACTGAAAGAACTACGGCATAGTCTGGTTCAGACACTTTCGCAAATACCTGTTTCAGACAGAATCGCTTTTCGAGAAACGCAAAGGGACATCGGAACGACGATTTCCGTGGCAGGAGAATTCCAACGGGAAAGTCTGCGCCATGTTGTGGCGGCCAATTTTTCGCGACTTGAAGAATCGTTGCGTTCGCTGGAAGAATTCAGCAAAGGCTCCTTTCCCACCATGGCTGCCCGGATGGAACAGTTGCGTTACCGCACGTATACTTTGCAGCGCGGAGTTTACTATACACTGGAAGGGCGTGCCGGACTTTTGGCAACCGCGCGTTGGTATGGACTGATCGATACCGCGGGTGGCGAGGAAAAATTTGTGGAAAAAATTCGGCGCTGGCGAACCTGTGGCGTAACGATTTTTCAATTGCGTGACAAAAAAGCAAACGACCGCCAACTTGTCCGTTATGGAAAATTATTACGGAGCATTTTGGCGGAGGTTCCAGAAAACCGACCGGTGTTCATTTTGAACGATCGTCCCGATCTGGCGGTCGTCTGTCAGGCGGATGGGGTCCATGTCGGTCAGGAAGAGCTTTCGGTACGGGAGGCTCGGCAGATTTTAGGTAAAGGGAAGCTGGTGGGAGTTTCGACACATTCCCTGCGACAGGCTCGTCAGGCCGTCCTGGACGGTGCCGATTATATTGGCGTAGGGCCGGTTTTTCCTTCTCCGACCAAGACGTTTGAGACGTTTCCCGGTCTGGAGTTGGTACGGGAGGTGAGCGAAGAAATCACGTTGCCAGCCTTTGCGATTGGAGGAATCCGACGGAGCAATGTGGAAAAAGTCTACCAGGCAGGTCTCCATCGGGTGGCGGCCTCTCAGGGAATGGAGGAATTGCTGGACGCGGCCCGTGCGGAAAAGTGAGAAAGGAAGTCAGAAAGTATCCGTTTCGTCATGAAAATATCCAGACTTTGGCCAGGTTTTCGACTTTTTTACTTCCGTGGGTCTCGGATCGCATGGGGCGTGGCCATGTTTTACGCATGGTTTGCCATGGGAGTTATCGCATGTACTTTTTTCTGGAATGAATTTCTTCCGAAAGGTTCGCAGACGACGTTACTGTTGATTTTCTTTCTGGCCTGGATTTTAGGGATATTTCTCTCTCAGCAGCACGAAGTGGCCGTGGAAGCGAGAGAGGCACAGTCCCAAAAAAATGCCATGGCGGAAGACACACTCTTCCTGGCGCAAACAGCCTATCTCCGGCAGGACTTTTACGAAACAGAGCGGGTTTTGCGGGAACGTTTGAGTAAAGTACCGGAAGATATTCCCGCCAGAATGCTTTTCGTCGGAATGCTGCGGCGGCTCCAACGTTGGGACGAAGTTCGGCAGCAGCTTGCCCTTTTGGAGCAAAATCCGCAATTGGGGGGCTGGTATTTTGAAGTCTGGCGGGAAAAGGAACGAACGAACAGGGCTGAAAAGGAATCAATTTTGTAGAAACCGATGGACGTTGCGAATGGATGGTTGGCGAGTATCCTCAACAAGAACGGAAATGGACAAAATGGGCAAAGATGCTTCTTCAGGAGTGATGGCAATGAAAAAACAGGGCATTTTTGTGTGGGAGATGCTGATTCTGTTCGGGATTTTTGCTCTTTTTGGAGCTTATACGGTTCCTGATACCAATGAGGCTCATTATCTTGGGAAAGCTGCTTTTTTCTGGAATTCCGACTATGCTCCGGGAGATTTTTTTCTCTCTTCGCCCGATGCGCACGCGGTTTTTTACTGGAGTTTCGGCTGGTTGACACTTTTCTGCTCCATGGATACCGTGGCGTGGATTGGGCGGGGAATTACCTGGTTTTTGCTGGCGGTAGGTTGGATGCGCATTACCCGTGGGCTGAAACTGCCGCCCGGATCGGGAACCGTTTCCGGCACACTCTTTTTGTTTCTCTATTCCCACTTTTCCTTCGCGGGGGAATGGGTCGTGGGTGGGGTGGAAGCGAAAGGTTTTGCCTTCGCTTTCCTGTTTATGGCTATTGGAGAACTGGTTCGGAATCACTGGAATCGCTGTTGGCTCTGGCTGGGGCTGGCCGCCATGTTCCACGTGCTGATCGGCGGGTGGGGAATGGTGGCAACCGGGTTTGCCTGGCTGGTTCTGCGAAATTACGAAGGGGAGAAAAGCCACGTTCCCACGTTGCGTGCCCAACTTCCCGGCCTGGCGGGAGCTATTTTGCTGACGCTTCCCGCGTTGATTCCCGCGCTGATGCTCAACGCTGGCACCGATGCGGAAACGGTACGGATTGCAAATAATCTATACGTTTACGAGCGACTTCCCCACCATTTATTATTGAGCTTCATCGCCCAACGAACACCGGACAAGCTCATTTATTTCGGAGCATTGTTCCTGATTTGGAGTTTTCTTGTCGCCCGCCCCCGATTTTCCCATGGAGATATCAATCTTCGCGCGTTTGTTTACGGAACGCTCCTCATTGCCGGGGGTGGTTGGTTTATCAATCTTTTCATCGGGGTGGCTCCCGATGTGGCTGCGGCGTTGTTGCGATATTATTGGTTCCGAATGGCAGATGTCTGTTTGCCTATGGGAGTTGCGCTGGTCGGTGTGGAATTCTGCTGTCTGGGAACTGTCGATCGAAAGCAAGACCGGACGTTATTTTGGCGTCGAAAGCTCCTGTGGCTGGTGTTACTTTGTGTGGGATGTTGGCAGATTGTGGAATCGGCCCAACGTCACGAAAAAGTCGCTCCACCGCGAAGTTGTTCCGGTGCCGCCAAAGGAGAGACGTGGTTGGCTTTGGCGGAATATGTACGGGAAAATACTGAACCGGACACTATTTTCGTGGTGCCGTACACAACACGAACATTTACATGGTACACCCACCGTCCGGTTGTCGGCGTCTGGAAGGACATTCCGCAGGATGCTGCCGGGTTGGTAGAGTGGTGGAACCGGATGCAGATTCAGTTTTACGGTGTGGACATGAATTCACCCATGCGATCGTATGGTCGTTTACGTACATTCGGTTTGTTGCCGGAAAGTCGATTGGAGAAAATTGCGAAAAAGTATGGGGAAAAGTGCCGTTACATCGTCACGCCGCGAGATGATCTGGACTGGTGCCGGGAGGCCATTTACGAAAATGACGATTTTTCACTCTATCCTTTGCGGAAAGAAAAAACCGTCATTCCCCGGAATTCTCCCTAAAAATCTTCCTCACCATGGGGGACTTTTTTTCATCCCCTTTTAGTGCTGATGCCCGCAACAGCCTGTGCAACCACATCCCCCCGCGTCGCGAATCGGGCATCCCTTTTCACTCGTCGAATGCGGAGCGGCCGGGGCACTCAATTTCTTCCCCAATTCCTCCGACCCACACGCTGGACAATGTGGCTTTTCCTTTCCCCGCACCAACTCCTCAAACTCCTTCCCACATTTCTCGCAACGGTATTCATAAATCGGCATCCCATCACCCCTTTCTGTATTAATCATTAATCATTATTTATTAATTTCCTCTCGCTCGTCCGGTATCGACTTCGAGCATGCACCAAAAGGGATTCTGGCGGTCTCCACGTCTGCGTACATCTTCCAGTAACGTTCGCAAGTCCGGTTTCAACGATGTTCGTGAATCGACTACATTTTTGCCATTGACGAGAATGTTGATTTTTTGGTCAAAATCGAGCATTTTGGGGCCAATCCAGACACGGACTATTCCCGTCTGCGACTCAATCCGCAGCGTATTCGCCTTAGGCAAAAATTCGCCGGAAATTTTGGCCGTGACGGAACCTTTCACCGGATACCTTGCTGGCGGAACATTTGCCTTGGCGGGAAGTCGCTCCACCTCCAGCCACCAGAAAAAATTATCCCACGGACGCATTGTTCGCACCGCAAATGCGTCTGGATAAAATTCTCGCCGCCGCCGATTCATCCAGTCGAATAGAGAGTGAATCTCTTCCTGAAAATCTTCCCGGCCGCGTCCCAGATATTCCACAATCGTCAAATCGTATCCGCCCGTAAAATAACGATTCAAATTCCCCGCGTTGGCTCCCAGCAACTGATTGTCCAGTTCCCCGCAGACGAAATAAAATGGCAGACGTTTCGCGTTCGGCCAATACCGCATACAGTATTTTCTTGCCTCACACGAAAAAAGAATCACCCCCGCCCACAAATCGGGATGTGCCAGCCCAATGTCCCACGCCGCGTCTCCTCCGGTGAAGCGTCCCGACAGGAAAACCCGATCGGGATCCACCGAAAACCGTTGGCAGGCATCGTGCAGCGTACTTAAAACCGCGTCCTGTTCCCGCAGCGAAAATTCGTACTCCCGTTGTCCTTCCACCGTCCAGTCCGGCACAATCACGATATATCCCTGACGCCCCCCCTGCCCCATGCGGATTCCTTTGGGGGTGAAATCGCCGCACCACCAGTCCACTTCCCGCGTCGGCTCCTCTCCAATTCCCGGCACGCACAACACCGCCGGATACAGTCGATGAGGGTCATACTCTAGAGGCAACTGTACCCAATAATCGACCGGCTGTTTTACGGCAGAAGAAATTACCTGGATTTTGAAAAAACCATCCTTCCCCAGCCACTCCTTTTTCGACAACGGAATCGGCGGTTTCATGTGAGAAAGCAACGCCCAGACCGTCCGAATATTGGCTGCTTCTTCTGACTGGAACCGTTGAAAAATCGCCTCCCGCCCCAGTTCACTCCCCGATTCCAGATATTGCTGAATCAATTCCCGCACACGTACCGCCGAGGTCGCGGTCACGATTCTGTCCGACGCGTGACGACTTCCCATGAGCCAACACGTCACCGCCAGTGCCGTTTTCTCGTAGACGCCCACCCCATCCACATCCAGCATATCTTCCCACGCTTCCATCCGGGAAATCGTATTTTCGTTGATATTCTCCAAAATCTCCACCAACACCGGACGGAGCGTCTCACGAATTTCCTGATCCTCCAGTTGCTGCCACAATTTCTGAATCGCTTCCAGGCAATTCTGAATCCGCCCGGCATCCTTCTGGTCTTCCTCCAAAATGGCTCGCACTTCCTGAAGTGTCTCCCCAGCCACACCATCTTCGGGAAATTTTGCCAGATATTCCCGCACCATCTGATATTGCCCATTCTTTCGACGCATGACCAATTCCTGCAACAGCGTTTTGGCGGAAAGTTGCCTTGCCATGACCAATGTCGTCGCCAATTCCTTCCGAACATCCTCCTGATTCTCGGAAACCTGAATCATCCGATGGATTTCCCGTGCCGCCTCCTCGTATTGCTCTCCCTGGATGAAAAAACGGGCAATCTTCTTCGCCGCTTCCACCTCGTCCCCCTTACAAAGCCGAATCGCCTGCTTCCGCAAAATCGGCAAAAGTTGCTCTCTGGGAATCGACGATGTGGCCAGACGCATGTCCCACTGGTAGTTGGTACACTCCACCTTCACCCATTTCGGCGTCAACTCGGTAATGCACTGCACCAGTGCCAACGGCCCCTTCGTCGTCTGCATGGTAATCGTCCGCCGGCCAAAATCGTCAAACGGCTCGACCCGCAGCAACGTCCCCACTCCCTGTACCGAAGGACCTTTCTCCTTGATTCGCTGACGGATGGTGAATCTTTCCGGCACGCTCTCCAACGTGTCGCCACTCAATACCTGCGCCGCTTGCCGATGGGAAAAATAGGTTCGTCGAAGGCCATCGTCCAGAAAAACAATATTCATCGAAACCGTCTGTGAGTCGATTTGCGCATACGTCGGAATTTCTCCCAGCGTACTGAGAATCCCTTCACTTCCGCTGAGAATTCGGCCATCCTTCATCTGGATTTCCGTCCCGGTGGCATTTCCTCCCCACAACAACACGATTCCGAGGAATATCCCGATGATTTTTCGTTGGAACTTCCTAACCCGCCCTTTACCCATACTTGACTTTTCCTGTTTTTACGATTATAATAAAAGTATCGATTTTATCCTTTTTCCTGACTTTATCCAAACTGTAACGAAGATGAAAAAATTTCCTTCCCTTCCGACGTTGTTAATGGGATGGCTGCTCCTTTCCCAGATTTTTCTGGCAGGCACGTTTCTGACCGGAGGTTGTTCTTTCCTCTTGCAAATGATGGGAGATTCTCTGGCAGCCGACGTTTTTCAGTGGATTGCCGTGGCGGGAGGTTTATTTTTCCTTCTCTCCCTTTTTTTCCTTCTTATCACGAGTGTTTTGCTGCAAATCACCTCTTTTTTATCGGAGGATGAGGAAGAAAATTGAAGTTCTCACGCCATAAAAAAAACACTCCCCTTCAGGAGTGTCCTCTGAAAATACCCTACGCAGGGACGCTCCCTCCTTGTCCCCTGGGATTTTCGCTAATCTTGCCCCAAAGAATCAAGCATTCTCTCCAGGGCAATGTTCATTTTTTCTTCCGTATCATACGTTCCTGCGGCAATCTCCGCTCGAATCCGGTTGACCAGATCATAACGAATCCCATTCACCTGGGTTCCTGAAAACGTGACATTCTCTGTTTGTGCGGGATTTTGCGCGGTAACGTTCAGAACATCCTCCTGCTGTTTGGATACCGATTTCGGTTCCGTCGCGGGATTCGTTTCGGTTGATTTCGGCTGTATGCGATTCGTTCCCTGAACACCCGATACGTTGGACAATCCGTTAATTTGCATTTTTTTCCACCTTGAATTCGGTAAAACTCCCTGCCTGAGCCACTCCCATTCCATTTTCTCAGAAGTCTAACATAACGTAAAATCCGTTTTAAGGGAAGAGCAATTTTTTCACTTCTGGAAATGTGGCGTTTCCTCTATTTCTAATATACACCATAGAACGGTTGCTGTCATCCCATAAAATAAAAATTTTTACCGTTTTTTTTATTCCTTAAAAAATTTTTTCTATCCGGGACATCGCTGGCCTTTTTCAAAATCAATCTATTTTACCAGAAATGTCAAATATCGCCATTTTTCACAATTTGAAACTTTTCAAAAAAAGAGAAAAAATTGCAATAGATGTGGAAGAAAATCCGTTTAACCAATAATTAGAGACCTGTGTCCCAAGAAAAAAGGGCGAACAGACAAAGTGAATTTCCAACACAAGGAGAACGGAAGATGAAAAAATGGACCATGACACTGGCATTTTTGCTGGTGGGAGTTTGGAGTGTGGCCGCGATGGCGGACGATCCGCAACCGGAGAAAAAAGAACGTCCTGGAAAAGGATGGGTTTGCCAGAAAATGGAAGCGGATGGCTTTATCGTGATTGCCGATCTGCCGGAAGATGCTCCCAAGTGGGCACCCAAAATGCTGGCCAAAGCGGATGCCGACAAAGATGGCAAAGTCACGAAAGAAGAGATGAAAAAATTCTTTGAAAACCGTCCCAAGGATGGCAAAGGCCCTCATGGAAAACCGGGCGGTCCCCACCACGGAAAACCGTGCCCGCCTCCGGGTCCTGCTCCGAAATGGGACGGCAAAGGCCCTCATGGAATGATGCCGCCGAAAGGCTTCCACCCGGAAATGATGAAAAAAGTCTATGCCGACGGTTTCAAAGATGGTTTCAAAGCGGCGATGGAAATGCAGCGTAAACCGGGACATCCGGGAAAATGGCAGGGAAAACCTTGTCCGTGCGATAAGAAATGCAAAGATTGCCCCTGTCCGAAAAAAGAGGGAAAATGCCCTTGTGAAAAAGATGGCAAAAAATGTGAGTGCCCCAAACGTGGACAGAAGTGGGAAGACCCCTTCAAAAAATATGGGAAAGAGGGCGTGATCACGATTTCCGAACTGCCCGGTGATGTTTGGCCGCGATTCGTCGAAGACCTCAAAGCCGCGGATGCCGACCAGGATGGCAAAGTCTGCCGTCAAGAATTCGGTCAGTACAAGAAAGCCCAATGGGAAAAGAAAAAGGCTGAACGAGAAGCCAAAAATAAAGATAAAGATAAAGATAAGGAATAATTTCCAGTTCGGCGAAAAATTCCAGAGCAGGAACCTTTCTTCGGGAGAGTTTCCTGCTTTTTTATTTTGTCTCCTGGCGGGAAAGAGGAAAAAGGACTTCGATTTTGGCTCCCACCCCCAAATTCCACCGTCTGGCCGCGTTTCCGCAAACCACCGCCACTTCCAGCCAACCTTCCGACCCAAAAAGTGCCACCGTTTTCCCCGGAGCCATTTCACTGTAAGTCTTTGCCAGCGTCTCGATTTCCCCTCCAGGAAAAAGGAGCCGGAAAGGCCGATTTCCCACGTTTTTTTGCCAGATTTCCCAGGTGATGTTACTCTGAAGATTGCCGAAAGAATCGACCGCAGCAATTTCTCCAACCAGCCGGCCGGACTCTACTTGCGGCAAAGGAACGGCCCATTTCGTGATGGAAAATTTCTCCCGTCCCAAACCTTCCAACGTCACTTTTCCCGCCGCCAGATACGCTGCCACGGGAGCCAGAATATCC
The DNA here is from genome assembly GCA_030527185.1 of Planctomycetia bacterium. Lineage (GTDB taxonomy): Bacteria > Planctomycetota > Planctomycetia > Pirellulales > Thermoguttaceae > RGIG3701. Next base: position 38,483 of record JAUNBF010000025.1, read on the forward strand.
CGTCCATGAAACGTCGTGGAAATTTCGGCTCGCCACCACCGCGGATTCTCCAGCACAATGTACCGTTGCGGCACATCCCGTTCCGCCAGATACGTCAACAAACCATTGTCCGGCAAAACCAGATATTGCGTTCCCCACTGCACGGCCAGCAATTCCCGCTCACTCCCCACCCCAGGGTCCACCACCGCGACATGAATCGTTTCCTCTGGAAAAAGCGGCACCACCTCTTTCAAAACCCTGGCACCCTGAAGAACGTTTTGCGGAGGAATCGCGTGCGTCACGTCCACCAGTGTCACATCGGGACAAATCGACAGAATCACCCCTTTCATCGCCGCGACATAAGGGCTTCCTTCCTGAAAATCGGTCGTCAGGGTCACGATTCGACGCATACCGTCTCCTTTTTATTCGTATTTATCTCCGCGATCATCCCCGTTTCCAATATCTGCCGAGAAAAAGTATCATAGGTTTTCTGCACTTCCTTTTTTTGTCCGCAGATGACGCAGAAGACGCAGATAATTTTACTTCCATCTCCCTCTTCTGTGGAAGTGCTTTATAGACACAAAAACCCAACAGGAACGGAATCCTGTCGGGCTTTCGTCATTCTATTCGATTTCGGAGAAAACTATTTTTTCGCAAGTGCCGCGTCCGCGCTGGAAAGCTTAAACGGAGCCGCTTTCACCACTCGCGTCACCGCGCCACTTTTCAGGCACTGGGCGCAAATGCAAACCGTTTTATGCGTTCCATTTTCGGTAGAAATACGGACATTTCGCAAATTCGGCTTGAAGACTCGCCGGGTGATTCCGGTCACTTTCGTACCTACACCACCGAGGTACTTGGCACGACCACGGGTTTGCACCGAATTTCCAACCTGCTTTCCTTTTCCACAAAAACTGCAAACGCTTGCCATTGCACTTCTCCTTTTATATTTCGCAAGACCCTGTGCAACCTTCCACAGGTTTTCACCTTTCCCATTAAAAGAGCTCCTATCATACCTTTTTTTTCAGGAAACACAACCCCCCCTTCACCAATATTACCAAAAAAACACAATTTCTCTGATTTTCTTTTCCATGGAAACCTTTTCAAACCCCACTTGACAAGGTCGTTCATTCTCTGTTAAAATATTGGGCGTTGTGTTTTATCATCCCTACAAACTTCATCAGAAAAGGAAAAAATCATGCGACCTGCCAACTTGGGAAAATTTTGTCTCACCGGAACGCTGCTCTTTTCGCTTGCGGGAAGTCTCCTGGCGCAAACGGGCGAAAAACGGCTTTTTGAAAATCCGACGCTCGAAAATTTCGATTTCTTCCTGGCGGACAATGGCCAAAAGGAAGAGACGTTCCAATTCACCTCCGACGGCATCCTGAAAGTCTCCGGCACTCCCTTCGGCTGGTTGGAAACGAAAGAATCGTATCGGAATTTCACGCTGAAAGTGGAAGTCCGCTACCCCGACGCTGAGGTAGAGGCCAACAGTGGTCTCTTCCTGCGAATTGGCGAGAAAAACGGCTCCTTTTTACCCCCCTGCCTGGAAATTCAACTGAAAACCGGAAGTGTGGGCGACATTTTCGGATTCCACGGTTACACCCTTTTCGGCACCTCCGAAAGAAGCCGGATGAAGGAAAAAACGGCTGCGGGAGGAAAGCTCCATGCCGTCGCGAAATTTCAGGATGGGCAGAAAGCAGGCACCGACGTCTGGAATCAGCTCGAAGTGACCTGTTTTGAAGATTTCGTACTCGTTCGCGTGAATGGAAAAATCGTCAACTGGGCCTACAAAGCACCTGTTCTGGAAGGCAAAATCGGCTTCCAGTCAGAAGGTGGCGAAGTCTGGTTCCGCAACGCGATCGTCATTGAGGAATAATTTTCGGCCACATCGGGCATGGTCGCTTGAGTTTTCAAAACCATCTCAAGCGACTACCCCCACGAAGCCGGAATCGCAAAACCAATATCGAGGCATTCGACTTTCCCCACATACGGCCGGGCGGATTCCTGGAGCAAGCCGGGTTTCAGGGCAGCCAGGGTGCCGGTTATTTCCGCTCGCACCGTCGAACGGGAAGGTTCCCCGGTATCCGCGTCCAAACCACTGGGCAAATCGACCGCCAAAACCCGTTTCGAGGCTCGGTTGATCCAATCAATGACCGCGTTGACGGGAAAACGCGGCTCTCCCGACGCACCCGTTCCCAAGAGCGCATCGACCAGCCACTGTGCCGAATGTCGATACGGTTCCAGTTTCTGGAAAACTTCCCACGCCGTTGTGCAATCGGCCAATTCCAGAAAGGGAATCTCCAAGCTCCGAATGATTTCGTACTGCATTTTCGCATCCCCCCGAAAACGCTCTGGAGAAACGCAGCCCACCACTTCCACATCGACGTTTCGCATTTGCAAATGCCGTGCCATGACCATTCCGTCGCCAGCATTATTCCCCGCGGCACAAAAAATCACCACTTTCCCCGTCACCTCTTCCCGACAGAGCAATTCAACCAGATTTCGCCCCGCGTTTTCCATCAGCACCATCCCGGGAATGTGCCATTCTTCCATGGCTCTGCGATCGATTTCCCGCGTCTGCTGGCAAGTTCTCACCAGTGGAGCATCCATTTTTCACCCCTTTCGATTTCGTCGAACCAAATATTCCGTCAACGCCTTGTCAAATGGCACACTGGTATCCAACGGCAGATAATCCACCCCTATCGAAGCGCATTCCTGCGCATAGCGTTCACGAAATTGTAGCACTTCCTGCAAATACCCGTTCCGAAAACCATCCGCGTCGACCTGAAGCGACTCTCCATTTTCAGGATTTTCCAGTTCCACCATTCCCTCAAACGGAAACCGCACTTCCGATTCATCCAGAATGTGCAACAACAAAATATCATGTCCCCGCCAGCGAAGTTGCCGCAACGCCTGAAAAACCGGCTCTTCGTCTGTCAACAAATCGCTCAGAACCATCAAAAAACTACGATGTTTCAAATAGGCCGCCGTCTGGTGCAACGCTTTCGCAATATCGGTCTTTCCCGTAGGGGTCAATTGTGAAAGAGCCGACAGAATCTCGCTCAAATGCCGACGCTGCGACCGAGGTGGAAGCGAACGGTTCAAGGCCTCATCAAATGTCAACAATCCGACGGGGTCCTGCTGGTGAATCATCAGATACGCCAGTGCTGCCGCCAGACAAATCGCGTAATCGAATTTCGTCACCTCCTGCCGATACGTATAGTTCATCGAGGCGCTCTGATCCATCAGCAAATAGCCGGTCATGTTCGTTTCCGCCTCAAATTTACGGACGTAGAACTTGTCCGTTTTGGCATAGACCAGCCAGTCAATATCCTGCGGATCGTCGCCCGGCGTATAACGACGATGTTCGCTAAATTCCACCGAAAAGCCCTGAAAAGGACTTTTGTGCAAACCTTGCAAAAAGCCTCTGACGATAAACCGGGCACGCAAATCGAGCCGCTTGATTCGCGCCACAACTTCCGGTTTGAGATATTTTTCCGTCGTCATCAATTTTCAGCCTCGGTAAAAAGCGACCGTTTTTTCCAATCCTTCCCGCCATCCACAACGCGGCTCATAACCGAGTTGCTGCCGTGCCTGGGCAATATCCGCGACGCTTTCCCGAATATCCCCCACTCGCGGCGCTTCATGAACAGGGCAAATGGTCGTTCCTAAAATATCATTCAACGTCTCCACCAGCGTCAACAAATCAATCGACTCCCCATTCGCCACATTCAACACCTTCCCCGCCACGTTTTCCGCCGGTGCTTCTGCCGCCAGCAAATTCGCGTCGACCACGTTGGAGACGTATGTAAAATCACGCGACTGTTTCCCATCGCCAAAAATCGTCGGAGCTTTTCCCCGCAACATGGCGCGAATGAAAAGAGGAATCACCGCCGAATAAGGACTGTGCGGGTCTTGACGTGGGCCAAAAACATTGAAATAACGCAGCCGAACCGTTTCCAGACCATACGTGGCGCAAAAAGCCTCCATGTAAAGCTCGGCTGCCAGCTTCGCCGCACCGTAAGGCGAAATCGGAGCCGGCAGTTCACACTCCTGTTTCCGGGATGTCGGCGAGTCGCCATACGCACTGCTGCTGGCGGCATAAATCACCCGTCGCACGCCCGCTTTTCGAGCCGCGTCGAGCAACCGCACACTCCCCGTCACACAGGCACGATGGACTTCCAAAGGTTTCTCCACACTCAACGGTACCGATGCCAACGCCGCTTCATGAAAAATCACCTCCACCCCCTCCACTGCCCGCGAAACAATCGTCTCATCGTTCAAATCGCCACGAAAAAGCGTAATCCGGCCATCCTCCAGCCAAGGGGACAAATTCCCCTCAAATCCCGTGCAAAAATTGTCCAAAACACGAATTTCAGCCTCCGTCCGCACCAGACGCTCCACAATATGCGAGCCGATAAAACCGGCACCACCAGTGACAAGACAACGTTTCATTCTTTTATTTCCTGTTTTTTCTAGTGCTGTGTTATACTCCATCCACTTGCGTTTTTCGGATTCGCTCCCCCAAGCCCCTCCCTTTGGGAAAGGCTTTTCTTTCGTTTTCCTGAAATTCAAAGTGAAAGGAGTATAAACTTATAAATATCATGAGTCATAACGCGACCACCCTTGAAAATACGGCATGAACTCCCATAATTATCAATTATCAATTATCAATTTAAAAAACGCTCGTTCATCAAGGTGTTCCAAAAAACCAAAGCCTCCCGTGCCGTCGTCGGAGCGGTGGCACTGTGGCGGCTCAATTCCACATACACACCTCCCGAATACCCAATTTCCCGCAACACGTCCAGGACTTCGGCAAAATCCACCTCGCCTTCACCTAGAAAAAGGTGTTCATGAACTCCCCGCCGAGCGTCGTCGAGATGGATATTGACAATTCTGGAAGCGTATTTCCTCAAATTTTCCCGAATCGGCTCCCCTTGACAATAAAGGTGTCCTATATCCACCGTCAAAAAAAGTCGCTCGGCGTGGGAGGGCGAAATCTGCTCCAACAGGGACAACAATCGGCCAAAATCGGCCATTTCCGCAATCCACATCCCAGGTTCCGGTTCCAGTGCCACCCGCACGGAATACGACTGCGCATAATCGAGCAAACAAATCAATTCCCGCACCAGCCGTTCATCCCAAATTGTCCCATTCCCCCCAATCTCTTCCGCGGGAGCCATCCCCGACCAGATGGAAACCGCGTCGCTCTTCAGATGATGGGCGACCTGAACGGCCAATTGATAGTACCGTTGGCGAAACTGGCGTTGGGGAGGATCGGGATCGAGCAGATTGGGTTGGTGTTTCCGACAGGGATCGAGCAAAAAACGTGCCCCGGTCTCCACTACGGTCGTCAAACCCCAGTGCCGACAAAGAGAAGCCATTTTCTCCACGTCTTCGCGAAGATGAAAATCCGTTCCCTCACGCCGCACCCAATCGTGATCCAGCGTCCACCCGATTCCGCGATAGCCGATTCGAGCCAGCAGTTCCACCGCGTCCGTCCAGGCATGGTGCGCCAGGCCATTGGTATTGTAACCCAAAAACATCATTCGTCAATCATTCCGACTTTTTTTGGGAGGGGCTTTCCTGTTCTTTTCGCGTAATCGGGCTTTTCGTTCTTCCTCCTGTTGCTTTTCCATCATTTTCATCTGAGCTTCCAGTTCGGGATCCAACTTCACATTCAAATCCGGCACATCTTCCGCCTCCCCGGAATCGAGAAGCCCATTTTCCTCCATCATTTTCCGCATTTCGCGTTGTTCCTCGGTAAGCCCATCCTCTTCTGCCGCAGGGGTTTCCGCTTCCGGCTCCGGTTGCGCCACCACCTCTTCGGTCGGAGCATTTTCGTTCTCTTCCGCCAACTCATCCACCGCCAGACTCAAATCATCCGTCCGACGTACTTTCAAATCTCCCTGGTCAATCTGACTGGCATCCGGCAACGCCTCCTCCTCCGAATTTTCCGCCACGGCAACCTTTTCCTCAGGCGACTCTATCTTCGTTTTCGGTTTGGCGCGGAACATCGTCTCGGGAATCAGAAACCGGTATGGCTCCTCATCTTCATCCAGACTGGGAAGCTCCAGCAAAAGATACTCCGCCTTGGGAACCGGCGCGGTAAAGACCAGAACATCGGAAATATTGCCGGTAATCTGCGTCGCGACGGGAACCTGCCCCGGCACTTTTCCCCCCAACAGGTGCGACGCCACCGTCCGGTACTGATTTCCCAGATTGTCCTTCAAAACCACCGATTTGGAACGAACTCCCCAGGCTGGATAATCGAGAATGCGACTTCCCGACATGTTGCTGACCGTCAAGTCCATAAAGAGATACGCCGTATTCGATTTCGTCGGTTTTCCTGTAAAATTCCCCAGCGTATCAATCACCGCCCGCGCCAGGTGTAGTTTCACATCCCCACGACGAATCTGAACACGCGACGCATCCGAATACCCTTCCACTTTTTTGTCCGAATCTCCGGCGGAATCTTTCTCTTCCACCTTTTCCGAAGAATCCTCCGCATTTTCCTCTTCCGATTTTTCCGTATTCTCTTTTTGGGTGGCAAAAATATCCCCCTCAGGAACCTCCTGCGTGGCGGCCAGGGCACGGGACGCTTCCGTTTCCGCCACCTTTTCCCCAGACACTTCCTTTTCTTCCGACGAACTGAAAATCCCGGAATAAACCAGCCCCAGAACCAGAATCGCCATTCCCAAAACACCACACGTCGCGTAAATCAGCATGAGAAGTTGCTGTTTTTGCTGTTCTTTTTTGGAGAGTAGCGGTTTCGTCTCTTTTTCCGCAGACGCATTTTTCGCAATTCCCCCTTTTCCGGCTCGGTGCGGGGAAGGCCGTAGGGGAGAAGTCTCGGAAGGAGCAAATCCCAGGTCGATTCCCGCCACCCCGGAATCGATACTCTTCGGCTTTTCCGATTTTCCACTTTTTTCCGGCACTTTTCCCACGGGAACCGCCTTTTCTTCCACCACCGCCACCACGGGAGTCGCTTTTACCGCACCTACCGGCAAACCTTTGACTTCCCCGACCGGAATTTTCACCTCTCCGACCGGCACGACCCCTCCCACCGGAACAGAAGGCACTTCCGCAAAAAGTCCTTTGACCGAAGAGGCTGGCACCCACCGTTCATCCGTATCCCGACGCACAGGGTCTCCCGGATTCAATCGCTTTTCATCTGCCAACTGTTTCAACTGTTGGGAAGTCAACGGTCCGATTTCCTGATTTCCCAATTTATAAAACCAATGAACTGCCATAATCGAATGCCTCTTTTTATATTCGTTCTGTTTCTAATCTTCGTTTCGTACTGTTTCGTACTTCTTCAGCAGGCCGTGGCGTAAAATTCCAACGGCAGACAAGCCCACGTCCAGGGACATTTTCCTCTATCATAATCCCAAAAGAACAAAATTTCCAGACCTTCCTTCCAATATTTTCCTCTTTTCTCAAAAATTTTTCGGGAAAACCGTTGAAATTTTCTTCCAAACCCGTTATGATAGGGAGATTCATTCTGTGATTCGGGAAAATGAGACTCCCTGGATGAAGATTTTCACCAGAGAAAAATTTTCCTGTTTAGAAATGGCAACTTAAACCTACCCCTTGGAGGAAATCCATGTCAGACGAAAGTAAAGGCCTTCCCATGACGGCCAAATGGGACCCCGAAAAACTACAGCAGGAAATTCAGGGTCTTCAGGAATTGGAACAAAAACCGTTTTTGCCGAAAGTGGCAGGTTATCTGAAACGTTCCGGTCCGGGACTGATGCAAAGTGCCATGACGCTGGGAGCCGGAAGTGCTGCCGCTAGTGTGGTTGCCGGAGCGTCTTTCGGATACAAATTGCTCTGGGTACAGCCACTGGCCATGTTTTTGGGCGTCTGTATGCTCGCGGCATTGAGCAACGTCGTCCTCACCACGCAGGAACGCCCCTACCAGGCTTTCGGCAAACGGGTCGGTTGGATTCTCGTCTTTCTCTGGGCGTTGGGAACGGTCTCGGCATCGGTTATCTGGCACTTTCCGCAATACGGTCTGGCGGCAGGTGCGGTCTGCGACCTCGCGTCCATGAACGGAACGTTATCCGACGGAACCCGCGCCACCCTCTGTTGGGGAACCGGCGTTGGGATTCTTCTGCTCAACATCATCACCGTCTGGAGCTACGGGAGCAGTCGAACGGGAATCAAAATTTATGAAACGTTCCTGCGAATCATGATTTCGCTCGTGATTCTCTCCTTTGCGATGGTCGTTTTGTGCAATTTCAAAAACATCCACTGGGCGGAAATGGGGAGAGGTTTTCTCGGACTGGATGCCGGCCCGATTCTCCAAGACCCGAAAAATCTTGTGCTGGTGCTGGGAATGCTGGGAGCGGCAGTCGGTATCAACATGACGTTTCTCTACCCCTACTCCCTGTTGGCAAAAGGTTGGGGAACGCACCATAAAACCCTTGCGAAATGGGATTTGGCCATGTCGATGTTTGTGCCGTTTGTGCTGGTCACGTCGCTGATCATGATCGGCATGACGGTGGGCGGTGTTTACGAAGGGGATATGCTGCGAAATGGCCTGAAACCGCTCGAAGCCTCTGCCGTTTTGGTCGACATCATCGGGCCGGCGGGTCGCGTCATTTTCGACCTCGGGCTGATTGGGATGGCGTGCGGTGCCATTTCCGCGCACATGGTCGTCTGCGGATTCACGCTGCCGGAAATGTTCGGACTGAAATACACCAAGTGGACGTTCCGCCTCTGTGCCCTGCTTCCGGCGGTGGGCATTCTGGGCGTCATTACCCAACTCCCCTTCTGGTTCCCCGTTTTCGCCAGTGCCATCTGCTTCACGATGCTTCCGATTGCGTACCTCATCTTCTTCATCATGAGCAACAATCGTAACTACATCGGCGACGCGGTCGGCAAAGGTCCGAAACGATGGATTTTCAACGCGATTTTGCTGGTGGCTCTGCTGACCGCCACGGTAGGAGGGCTGATTACCATTAAAAATAACGTTATCGCCAAAATTTCTCCCACCACGGCAGAAAAAATCGATTCCTTCCTCGGCATTTCCGCACCACCTGCCGATGAG
>JAUNBF010000025.1:47526-48921 GCA_030527185.1 Planctomycetia bacterium
ATAATTGATAGTTGATAGTTGATAGTTGTGAGTGGGTAAGCCGCTGAAGCCCTTCCCTTTTGGAGGGGCTTTGGGGAGTGAATCCGAAAAACTTAAGTGGATGAAGTATAAAAACCGTACAAGCGGTACCCATAAAAGTGGCGATGACACCTTGACAGCCGTCGGTTCCCTGCTATATTATATCGACCAGCCGCCAACGAGCGGCGGTAAAAGAAATTGCAATGTTGCTATACGATTCGCTGCCGGTCATACTGGCAAGGAAGGGTAGATGTCAAACGGAAAAACACGAAATTTAGCGGACATTTTGCAAGAATTTGCCCAACAGCGAAAACTGATGCAGGATGAGTTGCAAAAAATCATCATCGGCCAGGATGAAGTGATTGAACAGCTTTTTGCCGCTATTTTCACACGCGGACACTGTCTGCTGGAAGGTGTGCCGGGACTTGCCAAAACGTTGATGGTCAGTACGCTGGCACGGATTCTGGATGTGCGGTTCAAGCGGATTCAGTTCACTCCCGACCTGATGCCTTCGGACATTACGGGGACGAACGTTCTGGAGGAGGACGAATCGGGAAAACGCCATTTTCGATTTGTGGAAGGCCCTGTTTTCACGAACATTCTTCTGGCAGACGAAATCAACCGAACACCTCCCAAAACCCAGGCCGCCCTCCTTCAGGCCATGCAGGAGCGGGAAGTGACTGCCGGACAAACCACCTGGACGCTTCCCGACCCTTTTTTCACCATTGCCACGCAAAATCCAATCGAGCAGGAAGGGACATATCCACTTCCCGAAGCACAACTCGACCGGTTTATGTTCAATATTAAAATGGATTATCCTTCTCTGGCGGAAGAGGAGAGAATCCTGTCCGTCACCACTCGCAGCGAAAAAGTGGAAGTTCGGAAAATCTTCAATGCCAAAACGATTTCCATGTTGCAAAAACTGGTCAATTCGGTGGCTGTCAGTCAGTACATCGTCAAATACGTTGCTTCTTTGGTGCGTGCCACTCGCCCGAACGACGTTTCCGCCCCACCTTTTGTGAAAGACCTGGTTGATTGGGGCGCCGGACCGCGTGCCGGACAATTTCTCATTCAGGGTGGCAAGGCCATTGCGGCGATGGATGGTCGTTTTGCGGTGGCGATTGAAGATATTCGGAAAATTGCCGTTCCCGTCCTCCGCCATCGGATTAGCGTCAATTTTCAGGCTCAGGCCGAAGGAATGAATAACGATGCCATTGTCCGTCGTCTCGTCGGTGCCATTCCCACCCCCCCCATTCCCAAAACCGAACCCATCCGCCCTCCCCAGTAGAAAATTTTCTGAAACTGGCTATAAAAAAACTGGACTAGGTAAAAATTTATAATTGATAATTGATAATTATGGGTGGGAGCCGTAAACAG
>JAUNBF010000114.1 GCA_030527185.1 Planctomycetia bacterium
TTGATAAAATGAGTTATTATTGTCGTGAAATACCACTCTGCAATACAAAAAACGGCTTGAACAAAAATAATTATCAATTATCAATTTCCCGAATGGCTGCGATAATGTCGTCCACGTCGTTTTCTACTTGAAGGGGATGGTTGGCGTATTCGGCCTGCGTTACGCCACGGACGGCGAGGGTTTCCTCGAATTTTTGTTTGTCGCCGCTGTGGTATGCTACGGTCGCGGTGGGGTCTTTGAGTTGATGTCCGGTCAAAACGCACACCACTCGCTCGTCAGGCTGGATAATCCCTTCTTCACGCAATACTTTGGTTCCTGCCACGCTGGCCGCACTGGCCGGTTCGCAACCGAATCCGCACGCTCCCACCTGAGCCTTGGCATCGAGAATCTGTTGATCTGTCACCTGTCGCACCACACCGTCACACCATTCCAATGCCCGGAGACACTTTTCCAGATTCACCGGACGGTTGATTTCAATCGCGCTGGCAATCGTCGAGGCATGACGATTTTCCCGATTCATCTGTTCAAAAAAAGCGTTGATTCGCGTCCGATCCGGGGAACCGCCATTCCAGCGGATACCTTCCTGTTCGTAAAGTCGATACAAGGTGTCCGCTCCCGCCGCGTTGATGACCGCCAGCCGTGGAATTTTGGAAATCAGTCCCAGCATTTTCAATTCGTGAAATGCTTTGCCGAACGCACTGGAATTGCCCAGATTCCCGCCCGGAACGACAATCCAGTCGGGCACGTTCCACCGCAACGCTTCCAAAATGCGGAACATGATTGTTTTTTGGCCTTCCAGACGGAATGGGTTGACGCTGTTGACCAGGTAAATCCCCAATTCTTTGGAAACCTCTTTCACACGAGCCATCGCGTCGTCGAAATCGCCATGAATCTGGAGCGTCATGGCACCGTAGTCGAGTGCCTGGGAAAGTTTTCCGTAAGCAATTTTCCCGGAACCGATGAAGATAATCGCTTTCATCCAACCGATACAGGAGCAGTACAAGGCCAGCGACGCACTCGTATTCCCCGTCGAGGCACACGCCGCCGATTTGGCTCCCACCAATTTCGCGTGTGTTGTGGCAGCCACCATCCCATTGTCCTTGAAACTCCCGGACGGATTCATCCCTTCGTACTGGAGGAAAAGATTCCCACTTTTCATTCCGGTAAAACGAGCCACCCCTTCCGATTCCCGCAGGATGGTCTGCCCCTCGCCCACCGTGAGACAGTTTTCCAGTTCCGTGAACGGAAGCAGCTCATGAAAACGCCAGACACCACTGAAGCGTTGCGGGATGTTTCGCTGGCTCCAATACTGTTCAAAATGGCTCAGATTTTTGGGCGGACTCATTTTTTCCCAGTCGTACTGAACGTCCAGCAAATTCCCACATCGGGGACAGGCTACCAGAATTTCATCCACGGAATAGGTCGCTCCGCACTGGGGATCGATACATTTTTGAAAGGCTGTCGGGGACATGATCAAACTTTTCCTCTTTCGGAAAGAAGGTAACGCAATTTGGTAACGCGACTTTGGGAAAACTCCCTTCCCCAAAGATATTTTAATATTATTGTCTTCTATTTTAACAAAATCTGCCGAAAAAGACAGGGGAACCGTTTTCTAAAATTCGTCTTGCTGAAAAGTGGGAAAGTTGTTATGATGATTTTCGCAAAAGTAACTGGCGGTTATTGTGAATCAACTGGAAAATTTTCGAGTGGAGTCATCAGAAGTTCATGTCGACCAAAACCTATCGGGCAAAAAACATGCATGAAGCGATTGCCATGATCCATGAGGATTTTGGACCGGACGCGACGTTGCTTCAGTCGCGTGAAGTGCGGAAATCCCGTTTTTTTGGCCTGTTTCGCAAATGTTTTGTGGAAGTGACCGCCACCGACAGACCTCCGCAGGAAGAAAGTGTGGAAAATCCCACCCCGACGGAACGGTTTGCCCATCCCCAATTATCCTCGCCGATGCTTTTTCCCGAAACGTCCTTTTTCGACCGGATTCCCTCCATCCAGTCCGGGTTTATTCACGAAAATGCCACCGCCAACAATCCGTTTTTGCAGAAATATCCCTGTACGGAAATGGATATTCCAGCGCAGATTCAGGATTTGCTCCTCCGCATTTTTTCGTTCCTGTGCGATCTGGATATGGACGAAGTTTCCGCCAGAATGCTGATTGCTCACCTGAAAGAGGAAGTTTTCGAGCATTTTCGGAAAAATCAGACCTTTTCGGGAATCCAGGCCGAGACGCTTCAGGAAAAACTGTTTGCCCGCGTCCTTTCTGAAATTCGCACGACCGGGCCGATCGCCATCACGCCAGGGAAAACGCGGATTGCGGCTCTCGTCGGGCCAACGGGAGTGGGGAAAACGACGACAATTGCCAAGCTGGCGGCCTGCTACCGTTTGCAGCAAAACAAACAGGTGGGCCTCATTACGCTCGACACCTACCGCATGGCAGCCGTGGAGCAGCTCCAAACCTACGCCAATGTCATCGGCATTCCCATGCAGGTGGTCAGCACTCCGCGACAGATTCGTGAGGCGATTCAGCGGATGGATGGTTTCGACCTGATTCTGATGGATACTGCCGGGAGGAGTTCCAAAGAGGAAATTCGGATTCAGGAATTGCGAGCCTTTCTGGAAGAAGCGGAAATCGACGAAGTACACCTCGTCCTCTCCAGCACCGCACGTTCCAAAGTCCTGCAACAGACGGCGGAAAAATTCTCCGTGGTGGGGACAAATGCGCTGATTATCACGAAACTGGACGAATCAATGGGGCTGGGGAACCTCTTTCCCCTGATTCGGAATTGTGGCCTGCCTGTCAGTTATGTGACCAACGGGCAGAACGTTCCCGACGATTTTGAGGTGGCTCAAGAGGAACAACTTGCCCGATGGATTTTGGGTGAAGAACAAGTTGGCGATTCGGATCATTCCCGAATGGCTCAATGGGGGTAAACAATGGCGATCAGGCAAACGACGATGGAAAATCAAACGAATGTGTCAGAGAATATTCATGGAGGAAAGTCCGTGTCCAGTCAAAACGATTCAGAAGCTGTCGAACAACTGTGGGTTCAGTATAAAAGCAACCCGACGGTGGAATTGCGGAATGCTCTGGTGGAACATTACATGTATCTGGTGAAGTTCAACGGTGGACGCATCTGTGCCCGTTTTCCCGACGCGGTGGAGTTGGACGACCTCATTTCCTCCGGCTATTTCGGACTGATGGATGCCATCGATGCGTACGACATTTCCCGTGGTGTGAAGTTTGAAACCTACTGCACCGCTCGAATCCAGGGAGCCATGCTCGACGAAATCCGAAATCTCGATTGGGTGCCACGGCTGATTCGTTCCCGCGCGTCCAAGCTCAACGAATCGACGCAGAAACTGGAAGTCCAACTCGGAAGAATGCCAACCGATGCGGAAATTGCCCAGTCCATGGAAATCACGACCGAGGAAGTCCAGAAACTCAAAAAAGAGACGAATACGGTCGGGCTGGTCAGCCTGAATCACAAATGGACGGGAGAGGATGGCGAAAAAGATGTTCAGGACGGCGATGTTCTGGAAGACCGACGCAGTGAAGACCCAACCCTGCCGATTCAGCGGAAAGACCTTATCAAGCTCATTACCAAAGGACTGAATCAGAACGAACGGCTCATCCTGATTCTCTATTATTACGAAGAAATGACGATGAAGGAAATTGGTGCCACGCTCGACCTCTCCGAAAGTCGCGTCAGCCAAATGCACACCTCCGTCGTGAAGCGATTGCAGCAACAACTCCAGTCGCGAAAAATGGAACTCCTCCCCACCGTCTGAATTTTCCCAGGCGACGCAAAATGGCCGTTGCGTCGCTTTTATGGGGTGTTCTTTACGACTCACAAAGTTGTTTCAACATCTCCAGAACGGCCTGAACATCCTCTTTGGAAATCTGCGTCCAGTGATCCAGTTTGTGATTCAGGATTGCCAGTTTGAACATCTCCATGGCCTCTTCCAAATCACTCGGCAACGGCGGCAAATCCTCAAAAAGACGCTTGGGAAGAACTTTTTCCGCCATGGCGTTTTCCACTTCCGCACGATCCGAAAAGGCACCCTCACCGTCCGCTTCCTGAACATCCGCAATTTCCGCATGCTGGCCGCGTTCCGTTTTTCCCTCAGGAATTTTCTCGGAAAAATCCTCCCCCAACGAATGCGAATCCCGCCCCGTTCCGCTTACCACACCGTCGGCCGTCACTTTTTCCGTCCCCGTCGGCAAGGCAGCTTCCCCCGTCTCTCCCGAAAGTTTGGCCGAGTCGAAAACGGACGTGACATCTTCGTCCAACTCTGCCAGAATCACCTCCTCATCCTTCGGCTTGCATTCCGGTGGTGCCCCGATAGCCACCCAACGCTGATTCCGCATTTGCGACACGCTCCAACGCTGCTGCACCGCTCCTTCCAGCCAGACTTCCGCGTCGCTCCAGTCCAACGCCGCTTGAAAATGGCTCCAGTAGAGGCCGGGATAGTGGTCGTAAACCTCACCAAAACGTTCGTACACACGCCGCAGCCGCCCGACATGCTGACTGCTGACATTCCCCACTCGACGGCTCCACGCTTCATCGCTGTAAAGCTGAATCGGCACGCCCGACTCCATCATACTTTGCCGCCATTGGAAAATCAGCCCCCCTTTTTCCCAATTCGTCGTGCTGATCAGCCGATTCCATTGCCCGACGTATTCCCGCGAAGCCTCTTCCGCCAGCGTTACATCGTATTGCGGCTGGTCCTCATGCACCATCGCCTCTTTTTCCATGGAATCCTCATCATCCACCTCAAACGGCGGCACATCCATCAAATCATCAAAACTCATGAAGACTTTTCCCTCACTACCTGGGGCAATTTCCAAAAACACCATTCCCATCCATTATACCATTTTTTCTCAACCACGCGAGAAGGGGGGAGTTTGGAAGTTTTCGCTTTTTCATTTCCCTCAAACGAAAAAAGCCCCTGCCAAACGGAGATACTTTGGGGGGCATAAATTCAAAAATACAAGAAAAGCCCTATTTTCACGACGCACCGTCACTGACCGTCCGTGCCGTTTGGAAGGGAGCGTCTTCGGGAAGCCAGTGGACTTCCAGGAGTAAATCGGACGTTTTGCCCTCAATTTCGACTTGCAGGTCGGAGGTGGTGGAGGTGATGTAACGGGGGGGAACGAGGTAACGGGTCTTGTTGCCTTGCGTTTGTAGGGCAAGGATTTCCACACGGTAGGTGCCACGCGGACAACCGTCCCCTTTTTCGTAGGTGGTGAGTTGAAAACGTCCCTGTGAATCAAGGGTGCCGGAGGCGGGACGTTGGCCGTTGACGGGGACGAATCGAATGGTACCGTCGTATTCCCCGGTCAATGGTTGGCCATCCACCTGCAAAATTCCCGATACCGGATAGCAGGTCGGGCGTCCGTCTCCGCAACCGGAAAAAAGAAGGAGAAAAACGGGCAACAGGTCAAAAATCTTCGTTCGCATCAGGGCACCTCCCGAATAACTTCGTTCCCCGCACGGGTTCCCATGGCGTAGTAGGCTTCGTAGGAAATTCCGTCGCTGAGAAATTCCACATGACCATCGGCGTAACAGAAATGCCCACCGCCGGGATGTTCGGAACTGAACGCGCCATTGTACGTCGTGTTGGACGGAGAGCCGCTATGGTACAAGCCCCCTTCGATCGGTGTGTTGAGCGGATTTTCCACCGTCCGCATGCAGCTGCGAATGACGTTCGTGTAAGCCCAACAACAGAGCGAGCCGGGGGTGTCTGAGGCCGTGACTTCGCCCGCGAAAAAGGTGTTGGAAAGCCCGTCGTGAATCTCCTGCGCGGCTGTTTTTACGCGGTAGAGAAAAATACCCGTGTTTTTGTGCTTCGTTGCGGTATAGTCTTTCTGTTTCAACGTGGCGACGCCATTCGTGCCGCAACACATGGCGTAACTGCATGTGCCGCAAGGGATTCCGACGTTTGGGGAGTCTCCCAGCCCGGTGTCTGAATGGACCACATCAACGGCGGTGCTTGACGGGCATTTGAAAATGGGCGGACGAGTTTTCAGGGCTTCCACCACCGCGTCCGTTTTCCAGCCCGACGTGGTGGAATCGCTCTGAAACGGCATGATTTTGCCTTCATTGAGTGCCGTGTACAAGGCCATTTGCTCCAGATACGGGCAAACGAGCAGGAAACCACTCCCCGCGTACCGTTTGTCGCACGTGACAGTGCCGGTCATTCCAGGCGGGATGTCCGCATCAATTCCCAAACGGACGGGGGGAAATGCCTGTTGCAAACTTTCGTAGTTCAGGAATGCTAAAGCGATATTTTTCAAGTTGTTAGAGCATTGCATCCGTCGAGCCGCTTCCCGTGCCTGTTGAACGGCGGGGAGGAGAAGGCCGACCAGCATTCCGATAATCGCAATGACGACCAGCAACTCCACCAGCGTAAAACCGGTTCGTGAGCGTGTCATGGAGTCCCTCCTTTTTCGGTATTCTGGAGGAAAAGAACCATCGCCCGCGTCATGTTTCGCCCCAATTCCCGGCACGCTTCGGGCGTTGTTTCCACCCCGGAAGAATTGGAGTACGGAACTTCGATCGTCCCGGCAAAAACGACTCCCGGAAGGGTGGCTGCCCACATTTTGGAACCGGCGGTCAGGATGCCGTTTTCCATCTTGCGGTAATTGGCTACATTGTTCCAGCTCTCTCCAAACGGCAAGTTATTCGCCTCCAGATACGGGATTTTGGCATTTTTCTGGCATTTTTCGAGGATTTGGCAGTAGGTTTTCAAGGCCGCGGCCATCTGGGGATTTTCGGGGCCGGGAAAGTAGAGGTATTCGTTCATGCCGTGGCGAATCCAGGGACAATGGAGGTCGAGGAAGAAAATCTTTTTGTCGGCAAATGTGACGGGAATTTGAGCTTTTAACGCCTTGATTTCCGGGTAAATTTCGTGGTTGTAGTCGCGGTTATGGTCGTGCGGACGACGGTTTTTCCCCTGGTCGCCCTTTTCCACACCATCTTTATCGACGAACGGCACGACGAAAAACGACGCGTTTTCCTGGAGCCATTTCCCCGACGGTGAATCGGAAAGTGCCTCGGCCAACATCCCTTCCAAGACCCAACTGGCCGTCATTTCGCAGCAGTGATGTCGGACGGTCAGCGCAATTCCAAACGTCGTATCTTCCGAATTATTGGGGATTTGCAGCAATTCCACCGCTCGACCCTGGCGGGACTGGCAGAGTGTGGAAAGTTGCAGTCGAGGGTCGTTGGAATATTTTTCGAGGAATTTTTCCCACTCTTTTTGCGTGTAAAGTGGAGCCAGGGCAAAGAGTACCGACGACTCCGTTTCGCCGAACGTGTAGGTGAATTTTTGCGAGTCGAACCCCGGTTTGTCGGACAAATGACGCCACGTTTGCCCCTCATCCGTGCTGATGGCCGGCCCGCGCGAACCGACTTTGTTCGGCGCGTTGAAAACGAATTGCAGCGTCTTTCCCTCGGCATGTTTCACCCGAAAAGCGTAGTAAAACCAGTCCGCCGAGTCACGCAAATCAGGCCGCACACGAACCGTGCCGGAATTTCCCTCTACTGTGAGCGAATCGACGACGATGTTCCCGCCGGGAAAGTCTGTGTCGATCGTGATTTTTTCTTCCGCCGCCGAAAAGGTGGAAAAAAACAGTAAAAAACCAACTGAAAGTATCCGTTTCATCTTCCTGATCTCCTTTGCAGCCACAAAAATCCCAGTCCCAAAATTCCCAAAATCCACGTGCTTGGCTCTGGAACTGCCGCCGAGTCGGTCGCCAGCCCAAAACCTCCGTCGATTGATAGAACATTCATATAATGCCGCGCTTCCGACGATAAAAACTGCGCAAAATCAGCCGTCGAAAGAATCTCCGTACCCCCCAGCCAAATCCCCTCCGTCGCGGTCAAAATCGGATAGATCTCCCCCACCACCGGCAAATTTTCCCCCAAATCGATCACCAGCGAATCCACCTCCGCCAAATCCAATCTCCCCGCAATCGCCAAATTATCCGAAACCCCACCATCCACCACCAACCGCAACTCTCCGCCCGTAATCTTCACATCCGACAGCAGCGAAACCCTGTTCGTTTCCGTCCCTTGGGAATCAATCCGCAACGTCCCCTCCACAACCTCCGTCACGCCCGAATACGTATTCTCCTCCCCTTTCAAAACCAGCGTCCCACTCCCCGTCTTTTTCAAATTCCTCGCACTGGTAGTATCAATCACCGCCGTTGGTTGCAGCAAATTCCCATCCAGTGTCAAAACCGTATCCACCCCCCGCACATCGAACAAATTCGTATACTGCGTCGAAGTAAACCGAGAAGCCATCACCAACCTCTCCCCCTGAATCAGGTTGTCGCCAGACGTGACCGTAATATCCCCATCCAGGGCGTAATTGCCACCCCAGCCTGTCGTGCCAGTTGCGTCCGATTGGATTACCCCACCATCCGAAAGCGTGACTTTATAGAGCAGATTATGCCCGCCACTGGTATTATCGACCGTTCCGCCTCGAATATTCAAAACGGGAGAAAGATTTCCGTAACCCATGACTGCGGTGGAAGACATTTTCAGAATACCATCTTTTTCTACCGTAATCGTCCCTAAAACCAATCCCGGTTTATAGCTTCCATCGACTACTGCCGCACTGGAACCCGCCGCCAATTCCAGCGTCCCTTTTTCGACGATCGTTCCCCCCGTATAATATTGATTTTGAAGCAATTTCAACGTCCCTTCGCCTGTTTTTCGCAAAGTGCGTGAACCTGCGAGAGTCGCGCCGGCATCCTGTTCCAAGTCATACATTTCTCCCTTCACCGAAAGCGTTGCCCCGGAGGAAACATCCATCGTCACGGTGTTCGCCGATCCCGAATACCTCGCCGACAGTACGTATTTTCCCGACTTCAACGTACTCTCCCCAGCCGTTGCGTAAAGATTTCCATCCAACGCAAAATCCCCACCCCAGCCGGTTCGCTCATACGCCGTGACCTCAATCGTACTTCCGTTGGAAAGGTAAACATCTTTCAAAATCGCGTGGGTGGTAGAAGTGTTTTTAATAACACCGCCGACAGTCGTAATCGTGGCTGTTTTCTCGTAACCCATCTGCCCGCCTGCCGCGATCTCCAGCGTCCCACCGTTGATCTGGATACTGTTGGGCAATATCCCCTCCGCCATTCCACTGGTATTAGGCCGATTGAGTTTTACCGTCGTTCCGGCTCCAATGACCGTCCCTCCGGTAAATTTCTGCGCTTCCGTAAATTCCAGAGTATAACCCCCCGTGACCGTCAGGCTGTAATTACCCGTCAGGGCGGAACTTTGCGTGTAATTTCCATCCAAAGTTACCGTCGTATTCCCTTGCAGAGCATTCCCCGACAGAGCCGGACTCCACGTCGGTGCCGCCTCCCCAACACTCACCAACCACCCTAATAAAAGGGCAACATTTCCTGTCCACCGCAAGTATTTCATGGTCAATCCTCACTTTCCACGTTCTTTTTGGGACAATTTCCAACATCCATCAACTTACCCATTGTACCCCCCCCCCGACATGTCAAGGCTTGCCCAGCCTTATTAAATTGATTTTTTTGAAATTTTACAAAATTTTTGGAAAAAAACAGAGTTTACGCAACCTTTACCTCTCCTCTGGAGCAATTCTGAAATTCATTTACAACAGAATTTTCCAGGATTGG
>JAUNBF010000173.1 GCA_030527185.1 Planctomycetia bacterium
ATGGAAGGGTTGAACGACGAGGAAAGATCGAAGCTCAAAACGCTGGAAATTACGCTTCCAAACGAGAGTGAGTTTGTGCAGGGCAAAGAGTATCCGCTTGATTTTCCGCGAAAACTCCCGGACGGTACGGTTCCCGCTGAGATTCGGTTGCTGGTCAGTCGTGGTGAAATTCAACAAGTTTCCAAGAATCCCGCACTCGCGCCGACCCTTGACGGACAATATATTCTTCTTTTCGGACAGTCTGGCCACCAGACGATTCGTTGTTACCATCTCGACGAAACCGGTAAAATCCTTGCGTGGGGTGAGACGGAAGTGGAGGTAACCGCTGAGAAATAAGCGTGCGTTGTTTTTTATATACTGGTTCCACAATAATTTCCGTTGCGTGCAACATTTTGTTTTGCAGAAAATGCTTGCTTTCAGAGCCACAGAAATCTGAAATTTAAAGTGGAACCAGTATACATATAAACCAATCAAAGCAATGGGAGAGAGTGTTGGGTATCCGGGTACGTGGAATTTTCATCAGGTCGTGTGGTATGATGGTAAAGTCTATAGCGCCTGTGAACTTCTCAACGAAACAGACCCCATTCAAGCGGTTGGGATGACTCTTGCGGAGTATAAGGGCTATTTGTTCAATCCAACGGGAACATATACAACGTGGATTGAGCTGCCTCCAACCGTAATTATGACAATAATTTGAAATATCGTTTTTGTTGAAAGGTTAAACCACATGAAATCATTTTTCATTTTTTTATGCACTTGTTTTATTATAGGGAATGTTCCCGTCCGGGCGCAGACTTCAGGTGAGCGGATGGAAATTCTCCAGAAAATCGCGCTGACGCAGGAGAATGTGGGAGACTGGGGCTTGGAGGAAACGAAGGATGGAGGGCTTTCTTCCGTAGGAATGCTAGGTCTGGCAAGTGTCGGACTTGAACAAACCTTAACTTCTCCAGGAGGCAAGGAAAAGGCTTGGTTCTTGTACCAAATCTTTCCAGATGCGGACTGTGCGCGAGAGGCGTGTTTGTATCATCTCTGCACAATTGCCCCCGTATTCAGTTGGGCGGATTCCGATTTGCGTGAAGCAATTGGTTTAAGAAAAAAGGACCTCTGCCTGAGGGACGACCGAAGTCAGACGGTTTTCGTTCAATCGGAGCGTTTGCTGCTGGTCGGCAAGCCGGGATGGGTGAGAATGGTTCTGAAACGCTGGTATGCGTGCGAGCCAGAAGAGGTTTTGCCGCCAGAGGATAAGAAAACGTTGGAAATCACACTCGGTGGAGAGGATTGGAAGGCGAAAACGTCGTATCCGATCGTCGTCCCCGACAAACTCGCGGACGGGACGCAGCCTGCGCTGATTCGGCTGGTGATCACCGCCGCCAATGGCGAAGACATCACCTCGCGTACTGGCATGAAGCAAACCGGCGGGTTTTCCAACGAGAAACTCGATACATCGAATTTCTTTGGCATTCCGAACCCCTGCGAGTTTTCCGGAACCGCTCCCTCCTACGTTTATTTCTCCCATCCCGGTCGCCTTGTCGTCCGTTGCTATCATTTCGACGAATCCGGTAAACTCCTCGCGTGGGGTGAAGTGGAAGTCGATGTGAAAATTGCGCCAGCGGCGAAGTGATTTCGCTACGGAATGGTTTGCGATTTTTCATCGTTTGTGGGGAGTGAGATTTTGCGAGATGTTTTCTAAAAAATTATTTTTT
>JAUNBF010000026.1 GCA_030527185.1 Planctomycetia bacterium
CAGAAGGAAGTGATTGTCAGTAGTGGAAAGCAGTTTCGGTTTGTGGTGGACGCTCCGACCGCGATTCAGGGAGCCGTGGAGGGTAAGAATCAGGAGGGAGGCCAGGTTACCACCGCATAAGAGACATCCCTGCCAAAGGGAAAGAGGAATTTCGTCGCGAATGCGGGTTTCGGACGAGTGTTGTTGGTTTTTAGAAACGATTTGAGTTTTTGACAGCTTGGGCAAACTGCGGACGTAGAGAGTGTGGATTTCTGACGTTTCTGCCTGCGGGAAGCCTGAAACACTTTGGAAAGAAAGGAACCCGATTCGATGAAAAAAGGTTTTACTCTGATTGAATTATTGATCGTGATTGGTCTTCTGGCGGCGCTTGCGGCCATTCTGCTCCCGTCGATGATGGGCGACCGCACGACCGCTCTGGAAGGTATCTGCAACTACAACCAGGCGGGGACGCTCCGCACGCTGCGTCAGTTTGAGTCGATGACCAGTGGCAAATTGCCGAACGGCTTGCACACGGGACTGGAGACGGGAGGTTCGTCGGCGATGTCGGGTTTGCCGACCGTGTTGCATGCGAACATGGGTCGATCTGGTTGTATTGAGGCGTTGTCTGCCGAGGAGGTCGCGGCGTTGAATGCTCTTGGGATCACCAAACTGGCTTACGGAAGTGGTGATTCGTCGGCGACGGATCCGGATGAACAGATCGGTTATGAAACGGTCTCGTCGTCCGTGAGTACGGCCATTGTCACGACTGATTGGCATGACGACGCGGGGGCGGAGTATTCCTTCAACGGAAAGACGCTTTCCATGTTGGAAGAAGAGGGTTACACGAAGGTGATCCCTCTCTTTATCACCCCCACGACCGACTGGACGGCGCAGCAGACGACGGCCTGGACGAAAGGTTTTTCCGTTGGAATGGATGTTCCCGGTTCCTGCCCGATTCCTGAGGGTGACTTTGCGTACTACGTTGCGTATGTCGGATTAAAACCGGAAGGGGCGGCCACTTACACCGCTTCCAGTGTTGCGGATGGGGCGGTTTCGACTGCACCGTCGCCGATTCTCGCAGAGGCTGCGAATGTGGCCACCATGAAGTCCGCTATCGAAACGGCTATTACCAATGCCAACGCGGCGCTTACGGACAGTGCCTGGGACACGAGTTTTTCCTGGTCTGACACGACCGACGGTGGGGAAGTCGTCGCTTCCACGCTCAGTGTGACCCGAACTGAAACGGGTGGAACGAATGTGCTGGAAACAGCCACCTATTCCGTCACGCTAGACACGACCCCCAAAGGAAAACTCCTTGGCACGTCGTGCCCGGAATGCGGAATCACGAACCCGTAATGCGGCAGGAGACAGCCTTGAAGCCCCTCCTTCTGGGAGGGGTGGCAGCCGTTAGGCTGACGGGGTGGGTGGGTTGAATGGCTATAGAACCTCACAAAGAGGGGAACAGAGATGATAGAGGGAACTATATGTGATGGATGAGAAAAAGCAGAAATTACAAAAATATGCCCGTGAACTTCGAAAAAATATGACGAAGGAAGAGAAGCATCTTTGGTATGATGCCCTTCGTAAATATCCGGTTCACTGGTATCGACAGTACCTCATTGGTTCCTATATCGTGGATTTTTATTGTGCCAAGGCAAAACTCGTCGTAGAACTTGACGGAAGTCAACATAGAACGGATGAAGGGAAATTTTATGACCAGGAGAGAACCTTGTTTTTGAATCAAGAGGGAATTGAAGTCCTGCGATTCAGGAATGAAACCGTCCATCAAAAATTTTTTTGGGTTTCTGCTGTTATAAGAGGACGGGTGAAAGAGCGAATGAAAGAGTTCGGACTTGATTTTGAAAACCTTCCCGAAAGAGGTCGTCGATAACAAGGTTCTCGGCCTCCCGGTAAGACATACCCAAGCATTCCCTTGGGGTTAGGGGGACGGTGAAATGACAGAACGACGTTCTATTGGGCAGATTACGATAGAACACCCCTTTGCCACTCCACCCCGCCCACCCCGGTAGCCTAACGCCTGCCTATCGGCAGACTGGGCTACCACCCCTCCCGGAGGGAGGGGCTTTGGGGAGTTGTCGTAGATTATATACTCCTTCCATTTTGAATTTCAAGAAAACGAAAAGAAAGCCCCTACCTTTGGGAGGGGTACGCCCGATAGGGTGGGGGGTGGGTTGGTGAAATGGCAGAACAACGTTCTATTGGGCAAATTACGATAGAACGCTCCTTTGTTATTCCACCCTGCCCACCCCGGTAGCCTAACGGCTACCACCCCTCCCAAAGGGAGGGGCTTTCGTGCGGAATACCGGAAATTTCAAGGAACACTGGTATAAAATGAGAATAAAATAAGGTCGATTCCATGGGTAAACGCAATGGTTTTACGCTGATTGAACTGCTGATTGTCATAGGATTGTTGGCGGCATTGGCATCCGTCTTTTTTTCGCATTTTACGGGTACCCGGGAAGAAGTGGCTCACGATCCAATCGTTCAGAAGGAGCTTTCGGATATTCAGCGAGCTTTTCATCGAATGGCGGTCGATTGCGTTTTGCAGCGGGAGACGCATTATCTCAAAATCGCTCAATATGGTCTGGCACCACTGATGGCAAATTCTCTGCGTACCGATGGGACGGACAATACCAACTGGCAGTTTGAGACGTGGGACAACGAACGGGGTCGCGGCTGGCGTGGGCCGTACCTTTCCAGCGAAGGGTATCGGAACATTGATTCCGCGTCCATCGGCCAAAAGTCGGGAAGTCGAACGGAACGAATCCCCGTCCTGACCTCTCCACACTCGGAGTCTGAGACCGACAGACATTACTACCGTGTGCTGGCGGTCGATCGGGATGGGAAGATTTTGGCACCATCGGATATTGATACTGCCGACGAGGTGAAGAGGGTGGAGCAGTTTTGGGTTGTTTGTCCTGAAACGGAAGTCTGGGGCGAAAATATTGAGAGCATTCCCGAATCGAACCGTCGCAGACTTTTAATCGGAGATTAGCAGGAGGTACAGCCATGGTGGAACGCAGGAATCTCCAAAATCACTTTCGGTCTGGTTTTACGCTGATAGAACTTCTGGTCGTCCTGGGAATCATCACCGCGCTTTCCGGTCTGGCGCTCTCGTACGTCGACAATCTGAACACCAGTCATCGGAAAGACCGCACGACGCAACGTCTCGACGAACTGGAAACGCTCCTGCACGGCGACGGCCAAAATCCGGGGACGTTCCTTGCCGACATGGGGCGACTGCCGATTGCGCGAGAACTGAACAACACGAACGGCCTGGAAGAAGATGTTTGTGCCACCGATTCTGTCACGGGTTGGATCATGCCGTCGGGAAAATTGCTGTCGGAATTGTGGGACGGCGGGATTTTCAAATTTCCCTACGCGATTCCAGGCGACGCGACGTTGCGGGTACCCAGGCCGTTTTTGTATTATCGGGGTTACGAGGGGGATATTTTATCGTTTCTGACCGAGGTGAATTCGGATGCTTCCGTAACCATTGGGGATTGGGATTGTCCGAAAATCACGCTTGAATGTGGCTGGAAGGGACCGTATCTCAATGTGCAGCCGGGGAAAAATTATTACGACGGTTTCGGAAATGATTTTCGTGTGAACGTCGATACAGGGAGTGGTGAAATGGCCGACCTGCTTTGGCCGCGTGATACGATTCTCGAAGTGGGAAGTTTTGGCGAAAATGCCGAGGCGGATAAGGATTATTGGCTGGAAAACCCGACGGAAGAAGAAGTCGAATGGCAACATCGTGACGATTTGCGAAAAATGTCGGAAACGCGGATTTTTGCGACGTTGGTGGTGCGGATTCTGGTGCGAAACTACTCCGGGGGACAAATGACGTGGGTTTCGCCGCAATTTTTCGAGGAAAGTTTTGTGCCGGAATACGACGCGACAACGACTTATACCGACGCGGATGTGGTTCGTTCCGCCGACTCGGAAACGGGGAGGGAGGGAGACCTTTTTCGGATTGTTCGCAGCGGAATGACGACCGCAGGTGGAACGCTCAAGCGGGGAAACGCTTTCATTGACGATCGCGGCCAGGAGTGGCAGTGGACCCCCTGCACCCGCCAGTTCACCCACCTCCGTGCGGCAGTTTTCTCTCCGGCAGTGGAAGAAAAGCCGAGAATCATCGAGAACGAAGATAAAAAATATACCGGGATGCGCGTCACGACGGCACAATTTGCGAAGTGGACGGAGACCTCCGGGGGAGTGACCGTAACGCGAAATGAGTGGGGAATCGGCGATTCGGTTGCCGTGCCGGGGGAGGTGGTTCATCGGTCGGATTTTTTTGCCTGGACAGTTCCGCCCAATCACGCGTCGGGAGACCTCACGTTGCTCTATGAGGAACCTTCCACACGAGAGGTGGACGGCCAGGATTATCCTCAGCATTCACCGGAACCGATTGCGGAAGGGGGGACGCCGGGAGAAGTCTGTTTTACCCGATTGACACCGGGTGTGCGGAAACTGTTCGTTTACGGCTATCTTTTCAACGATTTGGACAGTGACGGTGTGAAAGACGCGGGGGAACCGTACAGTCAGGCGGTACACTCGGGAATCCAGACGATCGAATTGCGACCGGGCGTGAATTTTGTGACCGTTTATTTAAGCGAGAATCTTGAGGAATTTTTGCCTTAAGAGAAGTGAGAGTTTGTTATGGGACTGTTTTCCTCCCGCAAAAAGAGCCGTTTGGCGGTGTTGATTCATGATGGCGAAGTGTGGCGTGGCTACGTCCTCGTACATGGCCGTCCGCAGTGGCATTGCGTGGAACAGAGGGAATGTCCGGGGAAAAATCCACGTCAAATTCCGGCAGGATTACTCGATTTCGCAGAACAAAACCGGGCTGGGCGGATTCGGATTCTGGTTCCGTCGGAGGTGGTGACGCTTGCGGAAGTGGAATATCCGCTCGATTCTTCGCCGGAAGAAATGCAGGCTGTGACACTGGGTCTGTTTTGTGAGGAGACGGGACAGGAATGGGGAACGCAACGTGTTTGTGCGGTGCAGGCCGAACGTTTCCAGATGGGAGCAACGTTGGAAATGGTGATGGTTTCCGCCTTTGAAACGTCGCTTTTGGAAAGTTATGAAAAAAACTGCCGTTCGGTGCGGATTCCATTTGAGGGGATGGGGGCGCTGGAATTGGCTCTTTTGGCGGCTCATACGCGGGAGCATTCGGAAGAGCGATTTCTGTTGTTGCGTCGGGAAAGTGGTTTTTACGCCACACACGCCACCGATTTTTTGCCGATGTCAGTACATGCGTTGGCGCTGGGAGCCAAACCGGATGAGCGGGGACGGGAACCGGAACGGCTCCAACGAGCGGCCAAACGTCTGGAAACGCAGTCGGAACGTCCTCTGCGTGTGATTTCCGCATTGCCACTTTCCGAAGAGCGAAAAATGGAATTGGCAGATGTTTATGGTGCGGAAACGGTGGTTACGTATGGCGATTACGCTTCCTTTTTGATGATGGCAGCGCAGGAAGTGGCGGGTGAAGAAAATCCTGGTGCGCCCGGAGGAGGCGGTTCCGTCTGCGGTGTGGGAGAGGAGGAAAAAGACCCGTATCGGGCGGGAACGTGGCTATTTTTTGCCGCTCTTTTGTTGGCTGTTTTTTTTGTCTGGGGAGTTCATGCGAAATTGTCCGGCGAACTGGCCTTGATTCAGGAAAAAACGGTTGCCTGGGAGAAGTTACAGGCGGAACGAAAAAAACAGAAAGACCTTTTGCACAATATCGATTCCGATCGGGCACGTTACGAAGCGATTACCAAAATCCTTCAGGATACGGATGTTTTGCCAGTGGGTTGGAGTGAGATTCTGTCGGAACTGGATCAGAATATGCCTCCCTACACCCGTCTTCTTTCGATGTCCCAGTCGGAAAATGGAGAATACACGCTCCTGGGAAGTACCTTTTATCAGAAAGGGCTGATGGAGTTTATTCCTTTGCTGAACGTGGCTTTACAGGAATATTCTTTGCTGGCGGAGTTGGTGAAATTGGAGAAACGTGCCGATTCCCGTGAGCAGGAATTTGTATTGCGTGTGGTTCCTCAAAAACAGTAGCGGAGAAGGATATGCGGGTATTGCGTCGTCAGTTACGAGCGTGGCGGGAAGATTTCCAGAAGATTTGGGGGCGTCTGAAAACGTTCCACCGAACCGCGTTGGGCATTTTGCTTGCCATTGGCATGGTTTACGGCGGACGGACGATCTGGATTGATCCGTTGAACGCGAAAATAGCGGAGGCGGAAGAGGCTTTGAAGGAAAGTGCCCCCCCCGACCCCATTCCCACGATAGAAGCGGATTCGGAAGTCCAGGAAGCCCTTGCCAAAATTGAGGGTCGGGAAGGGACGCGGGAGAAACGGAAGAAAGAGATGGAAGCGGTTGCCGCGTCGCGTCCGAAAGTGACACTCCAGAATAAGGAGGTGGCTCTGGCCGAGTTCCGAAACCTCTATCTCCAAAATCATTTGTTGGCCATTTCCGAATCTCCTGTTTCTGAGGTTCCTTCCCCTCAGGAAACCAACCCCCGAAGGACGCGAGCCTCATCACGGAAAAAAGGGGAGGAAAAGTCGGAGAGTACCACGGAAAATGCTGTTTCCAAGGCATCTGGAAAATCTCCCCTGGCAACGGAGAAGTATCGTTTTCACCTGGAGGGAAAATTTCACGATATTTACGCTTTTTTGAAAGAAACTTCGTCCTATCCGTATCCCTCCAAAATCGAACAGATTCAATTGGGATTTCTTTTGCCGGACGAAAATCCGACGGATAAAAAGCCCAAAAAAGAGCCTGTTTTGCCGATTCCCGGTTCGTCGGAGAAATTGCAGTTGAAATTTCAGTTCACGCTCTATATTCAGGAAGAGTCCTTACGATAACGTCCGTGGAAACCCTTCAGGAGGAAAAAAATGCACCAGCCCATTCAGAGAACATTGGACTTATCGCGAGTCGTCGCTTCCCGGCAAGCTCTTCAGAGTGTTCCGGCCCCGCTTGCCAAACGTCTGTCGATTCTTCCGGTGATGGTTTCCGCGGAGGGGGAATTGCACGTCGTCATGGCAAATGAAGAGGATGATTTGGCCTTGTCGCAATTGGAAGCGCAGGTTGCCTTGCCAGTACGGGTGGATCGAGCGACGAATCCTGAAAAGATTCCCTCTCTCCTGCGGCGTTATTACCCGGAACGGAATCGTGGGGAAGGAACACCGTTGGGAGTACTGGAAGAGATTGTCAATCGGGCGATTCTCTACCGTTCGAGCGATATTCACCTCGACCCGGAGAGCCAGGCGGGAGTGGTGCGGATGCGGATTGACGGTCTGATGCGGCAGGAGCGAACCATGACGCAGGATGCGTTGAACGAGCTGACTTCGGCCATCAAAGTTTCGTCCGGGCTGGATATTGCGGAAAAACGTGTGCCGCAGGATGGGCAGTTGACGATGACGTTGCACGGAGAGGAGATTTCCATGCGTGTGGCGACAGTTCCCACGTTGTACGGGGAAAAAACGACGTTGCGAATCCTGGCGACGGAAAGTGTGGCGGCAGAGCTGGCGTCCCTGGATGCGTTGGGGATGAGCGACCGGCACCATGAAATTTTTCAAACGACGCTCGGTTATTCCCACGGTGTGATTCTTCTTTCCGGGCCAACGGGAAGTGGTAAAACGACGACA
This sequence comes from Planctomycetia bacterium, assembly GCA_030527185.1. Taxonomy (GTDB): domain Bacteria; phylum Planctomycetota; class Planctomycetia; order Pirellulales; family Thermoguttaceae; genus RGIG3701. The sequence goes on from JAUNBF010000026.1 coordinate 7,644, forward strand.
CTTTACGCTGCCTTGCGTCACTTGAAAGAGCCGGGGACGCTCCATATTCTGAGTATCGAAGACCCGGTGGAAATTCCCCTGGATGGCATCAATCAGATTCGGGTGGACAGCGAACGGGTTAGTTTTGCGCGTGCTTTGCGCAGTACTTTGCGACACGACCCGGATGTGATTATGATCGGAGAAATTCGGGACGCGGAAACGGCCGACATTGCGGTCAAAAGTGCGTTGACAGGGCACCTAGTTCTCTCGACGCTCCACGCCAACGATTCGGTCGGCGTCGTTTCCCGTCTGTTGAATTTGGGGGTGGCTCCTGAACTGGTCAATTCCGCCCTGCGTCTGGTTATTGCCCAGCGTCTGGTACGGAAACCCTGCCCGCATTGTATGCGTTGGAAAAACGCGGAGCCTTCCGAACGACTGTTGTTTGGCTGGCCGACCGGGGAGGAGATTCCCATTCCGGTGCCGTTGGGGTGTCCGCTCTGCCATGAAACGGGCTATGCCGGGCGATTGGGGTTGTACGAGATGATTCCGATGGATAATACGCTTCGGGAAATGATTCGCCTGGGAGAGAGCGAGGAAAAAATGGCTCGGTATGCTTTTGAAAAACTCCATCTTCCCACGCTCCGAAACGATGGTGCCGATAAAATTCGCCAGGGAAAGACGACTCTGGCGGAAGTCCAGCGAGTCGCGTTCCAGATGGAGTGGTAATTTTCAAGGAATGTGACAAGAGCGAAAAAAGTTGAAACCATGCCGACATTTGCCTACAAAATCCGAAAAAATGGCCAGTTGCAAACCGGAACACTGGAAGCGGAGTCCCGAAACGCCGCGTCGCAGGAACTGCGTCAGGGAGGGGCGATTCTGCTCCAACTCCAGCCAACCAACGCCCCGGCCACGACTGGTCGTAAAGATTCTGGAGCGATTGCTCCGTGGCAACGTTTTTTCATTTCCAAAAGTCAGATCGAACTCTCCCTTCGCCAGTTGGCCTCTCTCCTAAAAGCAGGCGTTCCCATCATGACTTCGCTGGAAGCGGTCGGAACGCAAAGTTCGCCACTTTTGGGAAAAATCTATCTGGGAGTGGCTCAAAAAGTCCGACAGGGGTACTCCATAAAACGGTCTCTCCAGGAAGAAGCGGCCTGTTTTGGAGATGTGACGATCGGTTTGATTGATGTCGGGGAGGCGAACGGAACGTTGGACGAAATGTTCCTCTACGCTGCCAACCTGATGGAACGCGGCCGTAAAATCAAAGGACAAATCCTTCAGGCGTTCACCTATCCCGGAATCGTTTTTCTCGTCGCCATGGGGGTCAGTTATTTCCTGGTTGTTCACGTCCTGCCGAAAATCATGGAGTTTATCACCAAACAGGCCAAAAACATTGAAATGCCGCTCCCGACGCGGATGCTCATGGCGACGAACGATTTTCTCTGGGCGTATGGGATTTACCTGATGTTATTCCCCATTGTTTTGGTGATTCTTTATATCGTCGCCCGAAAAAATCCCGATATTTGTGAAAAAATCGACTATGCCCTCCTCTATTTTCCGCTTCTCGGCAAGGCGTTTCGGGAACATTCCAACACCATGTGGAGCCAGACGCTGGGTGCCCTGATTAAAAGTGGTGTGGATGTCCTGGTCGCCCTGGAATTGGTGGAAGGGGTGCTGAGTAACCAGCATTATGCCCGACAAATGCGGCAGGTTCGCGAAATTGTCCGTCAGGGCGGCTCGCTGAGCAAAGGGATTCAATCCACCACCCTGGCTCGATTTTGTCCGATGTGCCTTTCGATGGTGTCGGTGAGTGAAAGGAGCGGAAATGTCGATACCGCTCTCTTAAGTGTGGCGGAATATTGCGAGGAGCAGTTGAGCCGTCGTGTCGCCATTCTGGGAAAATTGGTGGAACCCGCACTCTTTGCGTTCATTGGAGGGATTGTCGGATTTATCTACTTCGCCTTCTTTTTGGCAATGCTGGCAACGACGCACAGTGCCGCCGGATAATTTGAGTCCTGCTGAAGATGCTGGCGTGACAGGGGAATTCAACCTCCAGAAACTCCCCTCCCCGGCATCTTTCAGGACATCGGACACATTCTTTAATACGGCATGGCGGTTCGTAAAAAATAAATTTATCCCCCCTACCATCGCCATGATTTAGGAGATATTTTCCACATGTTCTGGACTGGCCAATTTTTGTCGTCTGCGGGGTGTTTCGTGGAAGAACTTTTTGTAGACGGTGATGAAGTAGGAGTCACTGGTGAAGCCTGCGCGGCGGGCAATGGTCTTCAGGGAGAAGTCGGTGTTGCTGAGTAAGTCGACCGCAATTTGCAACTGCGAACGGATGATTTCCTCATGAATCGTGCGTCCCAGGGATTTTTGGAAGCGGCGTTGGAGAGTGCGACTGCTGACATTTAATTTTTCAGCAAGACTTTCGACGGTCATTCCTACGCTGTAATGGTGGTGAATTTGCTGATACGCATTTTGCACAAGACTGTCGTTGACCGCCACGACTGCGGTAGAGCGTCGCGTACAGATTCCCAACGACGGAACGCGAATTTCCTGCGGCGGCGAATCCCCCTGCATGAGTGCGTGTAACATTTTGGCTGCCTGGTAGCCAATTTCGTAGCCATTGACCTGGATACTGGAGAGTGGCACCTGGGAAATATTGCACTGGATTTCATCGTTATTGGCACCCAGAACGGCAATGTCGCGGGGGACTTTTCGGTGAGCCTGTCGGCAGGCGTAGATGGTCTGGAGGCCGACCATATCGTAGCAGGCAAAAAGTCCGCATTGAACCGGAAGCGTTTTCAACCACTCGGACAACGCGGGGATGAAACCGCAATAAGCAAGGTCTTCCTGCTCCAATTCGTAGACTGCGAGTTGCCCACGAAGTAGTGCGGAAAAAGCGGCCAGGCGTTCTTCGGAGTAGCGTTTCCCACGGATGGCAACGAAAGCAAAATTCTCAAAAAGACGCTCCCGAAAGTGTTGCAACGCCATCTGCGCATCTTTCTCGTAATCGGGAATGACGGTATGCAGACCGGGGAGTTGGACGAGGCCGAGGTCCACGATTTGAGCACCGGTTTTGACAGCGGCACGTGCCAGATCGAGGTGCATCGAACGGATGATGATTCCATCCCCACGCCAATGTTCCAGCCAGGGCGGGACGGGACTGTTGGGAGAACGTTCCTCGTGAATGATGTCCCAATGCTCATTTTCAAACAGGTACCGCGAAATCCCCTTGAGCATTCCACGGGAGTAGGCGTTGGCGGAATCGACCAAAATAGCAACTTTTCGATGGGACATAGTATAAAACCTGTGGAAAGTGTCCGTAATTTGATATAATTTGTGTCTTAAAATTGATACTATGACGTTGATTATCGGAAAAGGTGTGGTATAATGGTTAATAATTTTAAGGGAAATGTTCCCGAAAAAGAGATTTTTGCAGAAAACGCACAGGAACCATGAGAAAGGATACGAAATAATGACGGAAAAGTTCCAGGAAACGACAACGATGGAAAAACCCCAAACTTTTTGGGAAGCGATGACGCGCTATCATTGGGTCGTGATGATTCTTTGTTCTTTAGGTTGGGCCTTGGACTGTTTCAACCAGAATATCTTCGCACTGAACCGGCTGCCGGCGATTGCGGAGCTGATGAATCTGTCGGAAGGTGCCCCGGAAGTCGGTTATTACGGCGGGTGGGCCACGGCATTGATGTTAATTGGGTGGGCTACGGGAGGGATTATCTTCGGTATTTTGGCGGATAAATACGGTCGTGTGCGAATCATGATCATTTCGCTGTTTGTCTTCACGATTTTTACCGGTTGGAGTGGGTCGTTGCATTCGTTGAACATCTTTCTGCTCTTCCGGTTTTTGTCCGGTTTGGGGGCAGGTGGACAATTCGCGGTCTGTGCCACGCTCATGGCGGAGACGCTGACGAACCGAACGCGACCCATGGCTTCAGGAACGATGCAGGCCTCGGCGGCGGTGGCCAATATCGGAGCAGCCGTGGCGACGATGGGGGTGGTTTATCTGGTTTCGCAGGGATTCCTTTCGCAGTCCCCGTGGCGTTATGCCCTGATGTTGGGGTATTTGCCGCTTCTCTTGGCGATTTTCGACTGGCGTTGCCTGAAAGAACCTCAGGCGTGGCTCAAAGCGCGGGAGGAAGCGCGTTCGGGTGGCCGAAAAACCGGTTCTCTGCGGGAGCTTTTTGGCGAGAAGACGATCTGCTATCGCGTGGTGATGGGAATGCTCCTGGCCTCGGTGGGAATCATCGGTTTTTGGGGAATCATGATGTTCGCGATCGACCTGAACCGCTCCATTTTCCGACGGAACGCGCTGGCGGAGATTGGCGTGGTGGTGCAGGACGTCCGGTCGTCGGAATTGCAGACGCTCATCGAAAAACAACCTGTCGAGAAGCAGGATTTCATTCAGAAATACGTGAACAACATGGGGAGCCTGACGTTGATCATGATCAACATCGGGAACTTTTTGGGAATGTATCTTTTTGCGATGGTGACGGATTATCTGGGGCGGCGTTGGACGTTTACGCTCTTTCAGGGAATGGCGATTCTCAGCGTTTTGCTGGTCTTTCTGAAAACCAACTCGGTGATGGAGGTGCTGGTTTACTGTCCGCTGATGGGCTTCACCATTGGGTCGTTATTGACAGGTTACACGATCTATTTCCCGGAACTCTTTCCGACACGTCTGCGTTCGACCGCCGTTTCGTTCTGCTACAACGCGGGGCGTTACCTTTCCGCAGGCGGCGCGGCCATTTTCGGACTGTTGACTTCGGTCGTCTTTGCCAATGAAGCGGAGCCGTTTCGATGGGCGGGAGCGGTTATGTCGCCGATTTTCCTGCTGGGGATTCTGATTATCTGGCTCATGCCGGAAACGAAGGGAAAGCCACTGCCGGAGTGATCTGTATTTCCATTCACCTCAAACACAAGGAATTTCAACATGAAAAGAAAATTCAATCGTCGTCAATTTCTCGCCACGGGCACGGCACTTGGCACGGTCTGCGCATTTCCTTCCCCCGCGTTGATTGCTCGAGGAGCAAACGAAGTGGTTCGCGTGGGAATCCTGGGAACGGGAATGCGATTTGGGGAACTACACCCCGGCGTTCTCCGGGCCACCAATGCCAAACTGGTGGCACTGAGCGACCCGGATGAAGCTCGTCTGGGTCCGCAACGGGAAAAGTTGGGAATAGAGAAAGCCTACACCGATTTGCGTAAGGTGTTGGAAGATAGGGAGATCGACGCGGTGATGGTCACGACGTGCAACCAGTGGCACTGCCTGGCGGGAATCTGGGCAATGCAGGCGGGGAAGCATGTCTATGTGGAGAAACCGCTCTGCCTGTCGTTTTGGGAGGGGGAGCAGTTGGTCAAGGCGGCGAAAAAGTACAACCGTCTCTGCCAGATCGGGCACCAGTTGCGAACCGACCCGGTTTTCCATCCTGAGGTGCAGAAATTCCTGCACGAAGAAAAAGCTCTGGGCAAAATCGAGTCGGTACGGGTGAATCGTTTTGCGGTACGCCGTTCGATTGGCAAACGGGAGACGCCGTTGGAACCTCCGAAAACGGTCGATTACCATCTCTGGCTCGGTCCGTCGCAGGATTTGCCGATGTATCGAACGCAGTTCCACTACGACTGGCACTGGATGTGGAATACGGGCAATGGCGAGACGGGAAATTGGGGCTCGCACCTGCTGGACGATTGCCGGAACGACCTTTTCCAGAATCGGATTTCGCTTCCCAAACGGATTCTGGTCAGCGGTGGTCGGGTTGGGCTGAACGACGCGGGAGAGACTCCGAACATGATGGTGACGTACTTCGACACGGGCGAAATTCCGGTCATTCTAGCCATTTCCGGGCTGGAATCGAAAACACAGCGGCATTTTGTCGGAAAATGTAAGGGGCCGGGAAGTGGTTACGTGGCGTACTGCGAAGGAGGACGTTACGAAAAGCACTGGGGAGGAGCGTTTGCCTACGACAATAATGGCAAAGAGATTCGCCGATTCCAGGGAACGAGCCTCATCAACGGTGGTTACGCACATTTCCAGAACTTTGCCGACGCGATTCAGGCCGGGGACGCGGCGAAACTGAACGCTCCGATTCAGGTCGGCTACGATTCTTCCTGCTGGTACAACGCGGCCAATTTTGCCTGGCGACTGGGGCAACCGTTCTCCAAAGAGGAGGCACTTTCCGTCCCCAATACCGGGAAAATGCCGGAAATTCTCGATTCCATGGAGGAATACCTTGCCACGCAGGAGATTCCCATGAATGGCGACCATTTCAAGCTCAGTCCGATGTTGGAACTGGATGCCGAAAGTTATCGTTTTGTCGGGAATTTTGCCCAACAGGCGAACGTATTGGCGGATCTGCGTCCCGGACGTGGTGAATTTGTCGTACCGGAAATCACGTTGTGAGGGGCTTGTTGACACGCGGAGAGCTTTTTTATATGATGAAAAGAGGGGAGCGTAAAAAGCGCTTCTCTCAAAAATTTTACGGAAAACAATCCATAAACAAAGGAGAGGTAGATGAAACAGATGAATCGTCGGCATTTTTTGAAGGCGGGAGCTGTGGCAGGAGCCGTGGCAGCATTCCCGGCACCGGCGCTGATTGCGCGGGGAGCAAACGAAGTGGTGCGAATCGGAATGATTGGTTTGGGAGGCCGGACCGATATTCTGATTCCCGCGGTAAATCAGGCACCCAACGCGAAACTGGTGTCCATTTGCGACCCCGACGCGACGCGACTGGGTGCCCGCCGGGAAAAATGGGGTGTGGAGAAAGCGCACGCGGATTTGCGGAAGGTGATTGAGGACAAGGATATTGACGCGGTAGTCGTGGCGACGTGCAACCAGTGGCACTGCCTGGCGGGTATCTGGGCAATGCAGGCGGGAAAACATGTTTATGTGGAAAAGCCGCTCTGCCTGTCGTTTTGGGAAGGGGAACAGTTGGTCAAGGCAGCGAAAAAGTACAACCGCCTTTGCCAGATTGGAACGCAGATGCGAACCGACGAGGCATTTCGACCGGTGGCGCAGAAATTCCTGCACGAAGAGAAAGCTCTGGGAAAAATTCAGTCGGTACGGGTGAATCGATTCTGGGTGCGGCGTCCGATTGGAAAACGAGCCACGCCGTTGGAAATTCCGAAAACGGTCGATTACAACCTCTGGCTTGGCCCGTCGCAGGATGTGCCGATTTACCGGAACCAGTTGCAGTACGACTGGCACTGGATGTGGAACACCGGCAACGGCGAGACGGGAAACTGGGGAGCGCATTTGCTGGACGATTGCCGTAACGACATTTTCCTGGACAAAATTCGGGTTCCCAAGCGGGTCATGGTCAGTGGCGGTCGTGTCGGGATGAACGATGCCGGTGAGTCGCCGAACATGATGGTGACGTATTTCGATACGGGCGAAATTCCGGTCATTTTTGCCATCTGCGGTCTGGAAGACAAGAACGAACGCCGTTCCGTCGGTCCGCGAAAGGGGCCGGTGCATGGTTACATCGCCTACTGCGAAGGTGGAATTTACGAAAAACATTGGGGACACGCGGTCGTTTACGACAACGATGGCAAGGAAGTCCGGCGTTTTGAGGCCACGAGCGAACACGCGGGCGGATTCGTACACATGCAGAACTTTGCCGACGCGGTTCAGGCCGGGGACGCGGCGAAACTGAACGCTCCGATTCAGGTCGGCTACGATTCTTCCTGCTGGTACAACGCGGCCAATTTTGCCTATCGGCTGGGTGGGGCATTCTCCAAGGAGAAGGCGCTTTCCGTCCCCAATACGGGAAAAATGGAGGAAATCCTCAACACCATGGAGCAATACATGGCAACGCAGGAGATTCCCATGAACGCGGAAACGTTCCGTCTCAGCCCGATGTTGGAACTGGACGAAAAAACGTATCGTTTTGTGGGTGATCACGCGGCAGAAGCGAACGCTCTGGCGGAAATGCGGCCGGGTCGCGGCGAGTTTGTCGTGCCGGAAGTAACGTTGTAATTTATGTAAAAAGAGGTGAAAATCTGTACCGATCCCCGAAATGTCCGAAATTTGATATAAAATGTGTCCGAAATTTGATATTATCGACTTGCATTTTGGAAATTTCTGGATTATAATGAGACTTGTCGTCTTGGGATTATTTCAAACTACTTCAGAAAGGATAGAACGATGAACAGAAGTTTGCCCATACCCCCCCCCCCGGCTAAATTAACATTCCGGTGGGCAAATTGGGGTATCCTTTTCTCTCTGCTGATTCTTCTTGGGGGATCGGTACAGCCCACGACGGTTTTGGCCGTCGATGTCTCTGGTACGGTAACACTTACACCAGGAACGTATAACGACGATTATACATTCACGGGAACGAGTGGAATTCTGAATGCAGATACGCAGGCCTCCGATTTCATCAACCTCAGGGGAACAATTTCTTCGGCAGAAAATGCCACCGGAGAAATTCGTGTGTATGGAAATTCCACGGTAAGCGCTTCGCCTGCTCTCAGTGTACAAGGAGATGCCAGCAATTTCCGTGGAAAAGTTGTTGTGGGGCAAGCCACGCAAGACACTCCGGTGGCGACAGATCCCTCGAACGGTCAGCGAAACTGGTTGGTTTTTCAAGGAGCAACCGCTACCGGTTTTGCAAAAGCAGAAGTCAATTTGAGAACGAAAACCAACTCTGGTATGTGGCCTGGTTTTGATGATGGTTCGGCGTCCAACAGAACCTACTACTTTGGAGCGTTAACCGGTTCCGGCAGGATACTTAATTCCTGTGATAAACCTACGTATAAAATTGGCGCATTGCGAACCCAATCCGCAGATGTCGATGTTTTTCACGGATACTTTGAGGGCGGGATCAACCTCGTCAAAGAAGGTTCAGGAACATGGATTTTGACGGGAAAACAAGGACAGAAGAACCAACTGCTTTCCATCCAGATCACGGACGGAACGCTCCAGGTTGGCGACTATGGTCATGTGTATGGAGCCGACGATTTGTATTATACGCAAGGCACGGTGGGAACGGGCGCGAATAACACATCGACTATTATCGGTACGGTGGGCATTACCGTGGGTGCGAACGGTGCGCTGGCGTTTGGGCAATCGACGGCACAGACGATCAGCAATGCCCTTACCTTTTCGGCAGCGACTTCGGTTATTTCCAATGTGAATCCCAACGCCGCCGTGACACTTTCGGGAACCCTGGCCACATCGAGTGGTTTCACCAAAACCGGTGCCGGACGTGTCATTCTTGCTCCAGGAACAGGCATTACCAACACCCTCGGCGGAACTGTCACGTTGAAAGAGGGTTGGTTGCAAACGACCCGTACCAATCTCGGTACCGCTTCCGTCCGCTTTGATGGTGGGAAGTTGAACCTCACAGCAGGTGATTTGGGAAGCAGCGAAGTGACCCGTAACGGTGGAACGCTTGATTATGCGAGCATGACGCTGAATGGCCTGACGAATGCCGATGATAGCAAGCCAACGTTTGTCATCACTCGAAGTAGGGACGTGACCAATTTTACGGAAGGAACGAATCTTGGAAGTTTGGATAGTGCAGGGGTAGATTTGTTTGCGGATTTCAAAGGCACGATTCAGGTCGATGCCAATGCCATTGTCTCTTTGGGTTCCGCGACGAATTTTGAAAAGACCGCTTTTCACCTGACTTCCAACAACTCGCTCTGGACAGGGCTTCATGTGGCTCGGCCTGTTGTGGGGAGAGTGTGGAAACTGGGCGACCTGACCGGGGAAGGATTGGTAAACACCAGTAAAAATACCATTTACGCCAATCGTGGTGTTGCGTTTGAAATCGGCTCTCTGGGAAACGATTCCACCTTTTCAGGAACTTTTGCCAACAATCGGCGGGATAGTGATAGTGAATTCAATCTCAACGAGATTGACGTGAAGAAAGTCGGCAGCGGCACGTGGACGTTTGGCCCCACGGCAACGGCCGATTCGGTGTTCAATATCGACAGTATCGCCAATATCACGGTTTCGGATGGTGCGTTGGCCTTGAACCGACGTTCGGGAATTGCCTCCGCCAAAACGTTGAGCGTGGAGAGTGGTACGGAACTGCAAATTCTTTCCGAAGGCCAGAAGATTACAGAAGGATTGTCGATGTTGGAAAATTCCAAACTCTCGTTCACACTCTCTGGAACGGAAAACGCCGCACTTCTGACTGTGGGTTCGCTTGCCTGGAACGATGATGTCACGATGGAATTCCTTACCACGGACGATTTTCTGGAAAATATCCATTCGGGAATGACGTTGAATATCCTGGATTCTACAAATCTTTCGGGAGAGGTGATGGAGGCGTTTACCAGTGCGTGGAAAAATAACTCGTTGCTGAGTACATACTTCCTGCCCCTTTTCAGCGATACCTCCCTGGCATTGCAGGTCAATTCGGCCGCCGTGCCGGAACCTTCCACGTTGTGGTTGCTGTTGTTGGGTGGGTTGTGGATCGTTGTTAGACGTGTAAGGAAAGGTTGATTTTTTGGGGAAAACGGTGGAAGCGGTGATGAACCATCGACTTCCACCATCATCATGAGCAGGAAAGGGAGACGTCATGACTCGTCGCGCGTTTACTTTGGTAGAATTGCTGGTCGTTATTGCGATTATCGGCATGTTGGTGGGGTTGCTGCTTCCGGCAGTACAACAGGCACGCGAAGCCGCGCGTGTCATGCAGTGCAACAACCACCTGCGGCAAATGGGGCTGGCGGCACTCAATTTTGAAAGCAGCGTCCGCAAATTCCCTTCCGGGGGCTGGTCTCCCTACTGGGATGGCGACCCGGATCAGGGGCTGGGGCAGAATCAGCCTGGTTCCTGGGCATACAGTCTTCTGCCATTTCTGGAGCAAAACGCCCTGTTCCAGTTGGGAGCGGACGGGAAATTCGAACTTTCGACCGACCAGCAGAACGGTGCGGAAACTCGCGGCAAAACCGCCCTGGGAATTTTCTACTGTCCTTCGCGTCGATCCGCCAAATTGTACCCGATTCTTACCGACACGCAATACGCTGCCAATCATAAATATACCGGGGGGGATAGTTACGCCAAGGCCGACTACTCCGCGAACGCTGGCTCCAATATCTGGGTCATCAACGAAGGATATGCCCCCCAAGACTTTTCTACAGCCGCGACGTTTGACTGGGCAAACAACAACCACGCCAAGAATGCCAACGGCACGATTTTCAAACACAGCGGCGTTACCCTGGGCGAAATCCGCGATGGAACCACGAATACGTATCTCATCGGCGAAAAGTACCTGGAGCCGGAACACTACGAAGCGTCGGCAGATAAACTGACGACCAACGACAACATCTACGTTTACCGTGGAGCCGACACGGACAATCTCGTGACCTGCGCCAGCACGACCCTTCCCATGCAGGACCGCCTGGGCTACGACCACTTCCACAGTTTCGGCAGCCCCCATGCCGGCGCGTCGGGAATGGCGATGTGCGACGGCTCCGTCCAGCGAATTTCCTACAATATCGACGCGGAAACACACCAGAATCTGGGGAATCGGAAAGATATGCAGGTGGTCACATTGCCGAATTGAGGGATTTCGCGGTGATTTCCATGGTCGGTTTTCTCGCTTTGACAAATGGAGGATACCGGAGGTAGGCATTCATGTGGCGAACGAGTTTGGGAACGTCGATTTGTTCCACATTTCCATCTCCCCGCACAGCCCACGCGGCAGCGGTTCCGGCAGCATGCCCCAACTGAATCATCGTTCGCTGGAGACGGCACGACGACGCGGCAATGTGGCTGAATCCGGCTCCCCGACAGGCCACCAGCAGGTTGGTGTAACTGGCATCAGGAATCAGGCAACGGTACGGAACGCCATATCCCGTCGCCACGTGCCGCAGCCCACCCCCCACTCCGTGTGTATCGGCAGGGTGATCCGCCACGGCAATCCGGTCGGGATGGTTCTGCGCGTCCCATCCGCCAAAAATGTCGCTTTCCCGCAACATGTATTTTGCCTTGACCCGGTAATCCTCCCGAATTCCCAGCATGGGGGCAATTTCCACCAACTCGTAATTTTGAAATTCCTCATACTTTTGCAACATGGCCCAATGGTTTTTCACCACGAGTTGCCCGCGACGCATCGTTTCGTCGTACCCCATTTTCTGATATTCGCTCCCCTGAAACGTCGTCAGCATATTCACCATCCGTGGCCCGTCCCGCCAACCGGTGACGTACGCACATTTCGGATATGCGGCTTTCTCTTCAGGAAGAATCTCCACTTTCCGGGCATTTTCCCGTGGCTCAATCCGATACCCCAGGATTACGGCGTTCATCCGATCGGTCGCCTTTTCCGGGGCACTCTCTTCCGCGAATCGGGACTTCGGGTCTTGTCCCAGGTACGTCTCACACCCCAGATTGCGGCAGAGGATGACGGATCCCGTGCAGTCGATGAAGACTTTGGCTCGAATGGTGGAAATCTCTCCCGTTTCTCGGTTTTGGACACGAATGGCGGTAACACATGTTTTCTTTTCATCCGTTTGAGCCTCGATAAATTCCGTCTTGTCGAAAATGGTGACATGCCCCGTTGCCGCCATCATGTCGCGGGCGGCTCGATCCATCGCTTCCGGCAAATACGGGACACTCCGGTATCCCCCCGCAGGCGGTTGGGCACGAACAAGCGACTTTTCATACGGTTCCGCAGGATCGACCATCCGAAAACCGTTGGGAATATCCATACTTGATGGGCTGTGCGGCGCTACCCCAGCCCCACCCATCGCACGCATCCGTTCGTAAAGCTCTGCCGCAATTTCGCACCCTGGACCACCTTCCCAGTTGGAAACCAGTCCATTTCCGCCTGTCCCGCCGAGAGTGGGAAATTGTTCCACAAGCACCGTTTCCGCACCTTCCCGACCCGCGGCAATGGCTGCCCCGATACCTCCGCTGCCACCCCCGACAACGCACACTTCGGTCGTGATTTCCGCAGCGTTCAAAAACCCGGAAAGAAAAAGACTTGCCAAGATACATCGTTTCATTGAAGGGATTCCTTTCAAAAATCAGAGGTTGTTACTCAGAACTTCATGCCCGGCTGCCGTGGTGAAAGCACGCCAGAGTGACACGTCCACTCCATCGGAAAGGAACTCCACGGAACCGTCGCACCGAACCACATTGACACCGCCTGGATGATGGCTGCGAGCGGTAATTACCTGCTGCGAAACGTCGTCTACGGAAGTCGGTTGGGGAACCCCTGCCGAGGCGTAGTCGCCATATTGGCCTCCCCAGAGCAATTCGTCCGCAATCCCACTATTCGGAGGATTCCAACCTGTAAAACCATTCCCCAGAGTGATACTGCAATCGGAAATAGAGCCACTCCACGAAGATGCCGACCCCGCACCGTTCACAGAAATAATTTTCACTTCACTCATCAAAAGCGTATTGCTTGTCCCATCGTGAATGCTGGCGAGCGGGACTTTCAAACGTGGCTGAAACGGAGCTCCGCCAAAGACCACGCCGTCGCGATTTTCCTGGCTGTACGTCGTGTTTCCCCAGTTCGCCACGTAGTTGGATTTGACTCGGCTCCAGGTACTCTGTTCCCACTGCATTTCCTGAAGCCCCATATCCGATGGACAGGCGAAAATCGGAATTTTGGTTCGGCGTGCCTCGTCGTTGATCGGGGCGCAGAAGAGAACGTCAAACGAAATCAGCGAATACCATGCCTGCTGCTCAATGTAGGGACCTATTTGCGAATACCAGCAATGGTCGCCACGGTACGGTACCCCGGAAGGAGAACGATTCTGGAGGTTGTCCCCTGCCCAACTCCATGCTCCAATCGGAAATCCACGCTGGGATGTTTCAAAATTCAACATTCCCAATCCCAATTGCCGGAGGTTGTTGGAACAACTCATCCGTCGGGCAGATTCCCGTGCCTGTTGGACTGCCGGAAGCAAAAGCCCGACCAGCATTCCGATTATCGCAATCACGACCAATAATTCGACCAGCGTAAAGCCAGTACGAGTGGTAATTTTCCGATTCATAAAAGGTCTCCCCAAAAAATCAATCCCACAGGTTAACTGAGAGCCTATCTAAAAGACATTCACTCTATCTTATTTTTCTACAAAATAATCCCTGTTGAAAAAAGTTACATCCCGATAATTTCCAAGCCCAATCCAGGTTCAAGTATCCACAGAGGAAACGGTGGAAATGGAAATATCCGCGTCCTCTGCGGAAGATTCCGTTTCACTTCTGGAATGTGGTAAATGAATTCCAGAAATGCTCTAAAGCTCAATTTTAACATGGGAATCGTCTTGGTCAGCCACCATTTCCATCCCCCCGCGTTTCTCCCGGGGAACGAGATTGACGATTTCCTCAAACGATTCCCCCGACGGCTCGCGAATCACTTTTCCCGTCTTTTGTTCCAGCACCACTTTCACCCATACCTGGCCGCGTGGAACATTTTTGACCGTGAAACGCCCTTTCCGAATCTCGGCCTGTACCGGTGCCGCAACGTTGTTTCCCTGCTCTTTCGCACGGATTTGAAGGAGGGCGTTCGTCAGATTATCGGGCAACGTCTTTCCCTGGAGCGTAACTTCGCCACTCCACGAAACCGTCGGGCCATTGGCGGAATTTTCCTCCCCACAGCCTGTCAAAAGCAAACAACCCCAGAGTACCAACACCACTTTTTTCATCGTTCTTCCTTTCCAACATTCTCCCACCTGGCGGAAATCCATTTTCAATCATTATACCAGGGGAATATTACAGACGCAAGTCACTTTTGCGCGGATTCTCAAACGTTTTTGCGCTGGTTTCTTCCCCAGGATTGACAAATTCCGGCGTTGGGATTAGGATAACGTGCGCAGGTGTTCGGTTCAGGAAAGAGCATGCCTGTTTTTAATTTTTGAGGAAAGGAAAAATCATGTTGAAAAAAATGTGGATGTTCATTTTTGTTTTGAGCGGTGCGAGTCTGTTGGCTCAGGATGTTCCGATACATCGTGTGGAGGTGGTTCCGAATCCGGCGAACAAGCCTTTTTTGGCAGTTGAACTGCCGGAATTCTGCACCGTTCCCGACGGCACGGCTCTGGACCCAAAAAACGGCCTGATTTACATCAATTGTCCGAACTACGCTCCACGCACGGCAGACGGCACAAAAGTCCATCCCGCCATCCTCGGCTGCATTGATCGGGAGAATCAGTTTCAAGCCCTGCTGAAATACCCGCTTCACCCCCAATCCGGGGAAGTTGGTCCGATGGGAATCGCGTTGGGGCCGGACGGCCATCTCTACGTCTGCGACAACCAGTTTTTCATCGAGCCGAAAGGTTCTGTCGCTTCCCGCATTCTCCGCGTGGTACTCCAGGATGGCAAGCCGACGGGAAAAGTGGATGTTGTGGTCGATGGCCTGCGACTGGCCAATGCCATTATGTGGCACGACAACGTTCTGTACGTTACCGACACCCAGATTCCCACCGAGGAATATGGACTGGGGGGGATCTGGCGTTTCCCGTACGAGGAGGTGGTGGGGACTGCCGAAACACTCATGGTAAATCCCAAGGGCGACAAACACCTGATGGTGACTTGCCCGGTGAAGAAAATCGGACGGATGGACAACGCCGGGCTGGATGGTATGACGTGGGCATGGGGGGCCATTTACTGCGGCAACTTTGGCGACGGCGTGATGTTCCGCATTGATAGGGATAAGAATGGCAAAGCGACGGTAACGAAAGTCCTGGATAATGACGATTTCCAGTGTTGCGACGGGATTTTCTACGACGCGGCGACGGACAAGATTTATATCAACGATTCGCAGGCCAACGGAATTCGGACGCTGGACAAAAATCACGTCCACGACTGGCTCTGGGTGAACGACGATACCGACGGCACGGATGGGCTTCTCGATCAGCCTGCCGAGTGTATTGTGCGTGACGGCGTGTTGTATATCGTGAATTTCGACTGGACGTTTCCCGGCCTGAAAAACAGCGTCAGTACCGACAAGCCCCATAGTGTTTCGGGAATTACGCTGAGCAAATAATCGTCCGCCACAATGGTTCCTTTAAGAAAACTCCAGGTTCTGTTCCTCAATCAATAAAACAGCACCTGGAATTTTTCAACAAGAGGGGTTATCCTTGTCCGCCATCCCAGGGAATGTAGCCCGACGCGGCCAGGATTGCCTTCTGAACCAGCAACTCATGTTCCAGAGAATACGGATTCTCTTTCTGCCCACGGATGAACATCGCCAGGTCGGTCAACTGGCCGATATAACGGTCGGTGAACGGTTCCAGCTTCCAATGGTGCGTCCCTTTCTTGAACTCCTCGTTGTCTTCCGCCAGCGTCAGGCAAACATTCAGGGGAATCATCTTGCCGGAAGCGTCCCGTCCCCAATTCTCAATCGGGTCGAGTACAAACGAACCTTTCGTGCCAAACGCGGCCATGCGGCGTCGGGAAAAACCGTCGATTTTGCGAAGTGAAACGCGGACTTCCGCAATCGCTTTTTCATAAAGCATTACGGAAAGCGTGTTGTCGCTCAAACCATCCGTGGGGTCGGGCTTTTCAAAAACGTGGATTTCCTGCGGCGATCCGAGTAACTCCACCACAAAATCGACCAGGTGCGAGCCAAAATCGTACATCCCGCCACCCCGGTACGTCGCCAGCCACTTCCGAAAGCCAGGAGACGTGTCGTTGCGGCACATGTCGAGCGCTATGTCGTGTACTTCCCCTAACCATCCATTTTTCACCGCCTTATGCAAAAGCCGAAAGCCCTGATTGGTGCGGAACATGTAGCCCGGCTGCATGAGGACGTTGTTTTTCCGGCAGGCATCCACCAACTTCGTGATTTCCTCCATCGACTGCCCCAACGGCTTGTCCACGTGCATGTGCAAACCACGTTCCGCACAACGAACCGCCGTCGGGATGAGTTCCGTCATCTCCGTCTCCACCGCCACCGCTTCGAGATCGGGAATTTGCAGGATTTCGTCCCGCGAATACCACTTCAGACCTTGGTAGCAGCCATCATTTTCATGTTTCTTCTGTTCTTCGGGAGACTCAGCCGCAATACCGACAATTTCGTAGTATTGCGGCAACATCTTCAGCGTGTTCATCTTGCCGCTGGCATGTTCGTGACGCACGCCGATCTGGGCAATTTTGATTTTCCGAAAACCGTCTGCTGCCGGGGCGGGATTCTCCGCGTGGAGGAGCGAACCTCCCATTGCGGCAGCTCCCATTGCCAGACCCGCCTGCATAAAATGGCGTCGTTGCATGATTTTTCTCCTTAATTTAGTAGTCTAATGCGATTCTCCTCCCCAGTAAGTTAGAAGATAAAACACTATTTGAAAAAGTCTCTCGGCCAGGTGTTGCGCGGCTTGCGCCAAGGCGATAGCCGCTTTCCCGTCATGACTTCCACCGCCGTGGAGAGAAAACCTTTCTGTAGAAAGTGTTATTCTCTCCAGACCTCTCTTTCCAAAGACTTTTGGCCGCGGCTACGCCGCTAATATAATGTGTTATATTCTTCTTTCTAACCAATTTCCGGGATGTCGTACGGTTGACGGTATTCCGGTCGCCAGAACTTTGCCGTTTCGGGACAATTGGTGATTTTTCCCGTTTCCTGATCAATTTCCAACTTCACACCCCCCGCACGGTACGATATGTTGGCATAATGCACCAACATGGTACTCACCTGCCCCTCCTCGACAGGACAGTTTGGGGTCTTGCGGCTGCGGATACTTTCCACGTAGTCGAAAAGATGACGGGCCATGGTGTAACGGCCATATTCCTGAGCAATCGTGACCGGTTTGCGATCTTTCGTGCGGATGAAGACCTGCCAGCCCGCCCCCAGACGTCCAATGACCATGAGTGCTTTCTGGCCGTAAATTTCGACCCGCGTCGCGTTTTGGTACCAGTAGGGGAACATGTCTCCGTTGCGAACTTCACTGTCGGTCTCCAACATGTATGGCTTGCCGAGTGTCTGTTCCAGATTCACCACCATGTCGCCAAACTCAAAGACCGTCGATTGCGTATCCGGGGTTTCCCGTCCGCCGGGAGGGGCGTTCAGAATCCCCACGCTGTAGGCCGTTTTGGGATATTTCAGACCGAGTACCCAACGTGCCATGTCGATCTGGTGGATTCCCTGCACCCCCAAAATCCCGATTCCCAAGTCCCAGAACCACTCCCACTGCAAACCTCGCATGTAAAGCGGCGAAAATTCACGGTATTTTGCCGGGCCAAGCCACACGTCCCAGAGGAGGTCTTCGGGAATCGGGGCGGTCGGAACGCTGTCTGGTCCCTGCACCGGCCACATGTTGTGAATGCGGCAAAATTCGATTCTCCCCAAGTGCCCTTCCTCAATGTACTTACGAGCATTCATGGCGTACTCGGCTGATCGGGTTTGTGTGCCAACCTGAACGATTCGGTGGTACTTTTTCGCCGCGTTGACCATCTGCTCCCCCTCAAACGGCGTGCGGGCGACCGGCTTTTCCACGTACACATCCTTCCCCGCCTGGCAGGCTCGAATCGTCGCCAGGGCGTGCCAGTGATCCGGCGTGGCGATAATCACCCCGTCCACGTTTTTATCATCCAACGCCACCTTCATCTCCTGCACCGCTTGCGTCGGCTGATCCGGTTTGGAGACCTCTTTGGCCGCACGCTCGGCACGGGATTGCTGCACATCGACCGCATAGAGAAAACGAACATCATCTTCCTTCCGATGCTGGATAAATTGCTGGCGGTGCAACCCGGAAATGGAACCGCAGCCAATCAGCGCCAGATTCACCCGGTTGTTGACCGGTGTGGCATTTACCGAGGCGGGATTGTTCAGAATCGTTGCCATACCAAGTCCGGCAGCGCTGGTTTTCAAAAATTCTCGTCGTTTCATGATTACCTCTCAGGATAGATTTAAGGAAAGGAATTTTCATTCCCGTAAAACAATACAGACTCCTCTTTTCTCTCATTATGCCACACTTCCCCGCCCAATGCAATCCAAAACCAATGTTTTTATATCAATTTCAGGACACCAATATTGTCAAATTTCGGACACAGGGATAATTGATAATTGATAATTGGGGGTTAGGGATTGATGGCTGGGATTCTTTCACCAATTAATCATTATAATGGAGGGATTCGCGGCCATTGCGGGTGCCGAGGCTGCAATAGACTTCAAATTCGATGCTGTCGGAAATGCGGTTTGCGCTGCCGTCGGCACGACAGAAGTTTACGCCACCCGTGTGGGGACTGCAAAAGGGAAGGTTGCCAAACGGGATACCATCGGCAATACGGTCCACTTTCCCATTCAAACGGCCATCTTCCGTAATACATTTGAGATGGTACGGGCCGGACGTACTGGAACCCCATAACCACGTGCGAACATTGCCGGGATAGTTCGCCCATGTTCCGGTGGAATCCTGCTGAACGTATTCTCCCATCATCAACGTATTACTCATGCCGTCCGAAACCGTCCCGACCGAGTTCCGTTTGCCCCAGTCGAAAATGCCGTTGTTGGAAACTTTGCCGTCTTCCGTTTGGATGCCCGCCTGGCTACTCTCCACCCACGTCCCCGTACACCCCGCGTAGGTCGCCATGGCCCCGGTGACAAAATCCCCTATCGACGAATCGGAAATAGGCGGATTTCCCCAACTGGGGCAGAGGAAGCAGGAAATCAACGAGTACCGCACCTCTTTCCCGATGGTGGAATGAAAAAAGGTATTCATCGACGTTTTACGGCTCTCCGTATTCGTTTCGATCCTCTGAAACAGGGCGTCTTGCTCCAGATACGGCAATAATTCGCTGTAAATTCCAAACGCGTCGTAGCCGGAACCTTTACTGTGCGTACTGGGCAAAATGCCGTAGGGAAATTGTTCCCGTTGGGCGGTGATGTAGTTGTGAACCGCCAACCCCATCTGTTTTTCGTTGTTCAGGCACTGCATATTTCGGGCTGCCTCACGAGCCTGCTGAACGGCTGGCAATAACAACCCCACCAACATGCCAATGATCGCAATGACGACCAAAAGCTCCACCAGCGTAAATCCTTTTTTCATGATAATCTCCCCAGAACGATGGTTTTCCTGCAATTTGGTCATTCCTCAAACACACCGGCGAAATCGCCACATCAACCCACCAGCCGCCAACAACAAAATCCAGGACGCGGGTTCCGGGACATCGGCTGGATTGGAACCACGCACCCAAACATTACCATTGGTATAACCTGTCGCCCAGACAACCGACGTGTCATCGCTGAACAGAAAATCGAGACTGTCCAGAATGTTGGAATCTACTGAAAAGAGGTTGTATGTTTGATTGTATGCGTCGGTTGGGTCGTCAATCGAAACATCGACGATCAAATGGTTCGGGAAGTCGACATTGCTGAGACTCATACTGGTCAGGGCGTCCAAATCAAACGCCAGAACGGAATGGTCTGTAAGCCGCAGTGTGTCCTTATTGAACGCCGCGTTTCCGGTGAGAATTCCACCTTCCTGCAATGTCACCAGGGAAACGGTACTTCCCGCAATCCCCTCGTACGTTCCCCCCTGATTCACAGTAATGGCCTTTCCGACCGTTCCCGCGTTGCGGAGGGTTCCGCCGTCTTCCACCGTCACGGCAGAGTTGCGTACATTGGCCGTGCTGGTCAATTCCAACACACCCTCCGAAACGGTCAGTCCGCCCGTAAACGTATGGTTGCCACTTGTCCACGTCCAGGTATTGGAGCCGACTTTTTCAATAGAAAGTTTCTTGTTGGCATCATTTTCCCAGAACGCACCATTCCACGTATGATTGGCATATTCGGTATCATTTCCAACCTTCAACGTTGTCGTGGCACCGCTACTGCTACTGGGACGTGAACTTTGGCTACCATCCGTTTTACCGCCCGTAATCATCCCGACCGAGATACCTGCCCCCGTATCGATCAAACTCAAGGAATCACAGTTGGGCGAAACCACAAAACAGACGTTCGACGCATCACCGGTATCGGAGTGAAGATTCATCCCCCCCGTGGTGTTGAGGTAAAACGTCCCGGCGAATTCTTTCAGCGAACCGGTAAAATTGAACCAGTCGGTACCTGAAGCGGTAAGGGTTCCCGTACCACGAACGGCGTTGGAAAAATAGGTATTCCCTGTGGCGGAAATGTCCAACGCTCCGCCATTCATCTGTACCCGCGAACCTCCCAGCGTATTGGTATTGGTAATCGCCACCGTTCCTGCCGTGATTTTTACCACGGAATCCGTGTAAGTTCCCGTTCCGGTAACAAGCTGCGTTCCCGTTCCGTTCAGAAGAATCGTGCCGCCCCCCAGTTTTTCCCAGGTCGTGCCGCTTCCACCCGTTTCGCCCATGAGTACCGTGGAGGAAATGGTCAACGTCTTGCCATCCGCCACCGTCCATTTGCCGCAGTTGCCATATGTTTGTGCTTGATTTCGTATCATGAATTTTCCGCCCGTAATGGAGGAATTTTCCGTCACATTCACCGCGTCGTAGAACAAAAAGGAACCTGCGTTTAAGTTTGTGTTACCATTGTAGGGAACAATCGTCCCTCCGTTGAGTGTCACTATACCGATATTGTGGAATGCCGACGAGGTGGCAGTCAGTTTGCCGCCATTGATGGTGATGGCTCCTACAGCACCGTTCCATCCCGCAGCATTGTTGCTCCCGGAAAGTTCCAACGTTCCTCCCGCCCCAATCGTTACGTCTGTTCGACTGTTCCCATAGTTAATTGTGGCTTCCGAAATCAACTTGAGCGTTCCTGCGGAAATCGTCGTGGTTCCCGTATAGGTATTCTGCCCGGAGAGGGTCAATGTCCCTGCTCCCGTCTTGGTAAACGTCGTTCCCGTTCCCGAAACCACGCCGGAATACGTGGGAGAACTTGTCGTGTCAATGTTGAATGTCACGTTCTCCGCAATCGACGCGGGAACATTGGGAAAGTTGGTATTGGTGTACGTCACCGCACCCAGAACCACTCCACCACTCCACAACCCCATCAAGACCAAAAACAATCGGATGTATCGATTCATGATAACTCCTCCACAAGGAAATGAAAAAAAACAGGTATTTTTGTACGCTCTGCAATATTGTATGAAACTTCCTTCCCCAAAGGATAGAAAGGTCGATAGATTTCTGTAAATACTTGAAAAATAGGAAGAAAGGAGAGAAATTCGTCCTGGGTGTACGGTGAGAAAAGAACTTTTACGCAAGAATAAATAGAAAAACAGGTATTCCTGTAAAGTTTACCTAAATACCCCCCCCCCCGGCAAGTGAATATTTTAACACGCTTCGTTTGGTACGTTTTACTTCGTTTTGCATACCAGGTGTCCTGTCATCCCAAATAAATTATTATTGAAAACATTCCAAAAGAATTTTCTTCTCACTTCCATTCAATATACCACAATTCCCACCTAAAATCAACAACGTAATATCAAAAAACGGACACAAATTATATCAAATTCGGGACATTTGGTATCCTAAAGAGCGGAAAATGGAAAAAATTTGCAAAAATGTAGCCATCACAAAAAAAATTACATCGCCCTGAACAAAAGTTTTGTATCCCCAACCAGGGAAGGGCTTCTTTTTTCCAGTAATACCGCGTTAGGGGGGGATACTTATGATATTTGTAAGTTTCACGGAACAATAGAATATTTTTTCTAAAAAATTATTAGTTTTGGCTAATTTTTTAGGAGGAAGGGCTTGCTTTTCTTCTCTTGTTTGGTATAATGTAAAAATGTTGGTGGAGATAACTCCATGGGTCATAGAAGAAAATAATTGATAAAAGGAGAATGGAAAATGTCACTGATTCAGAAAGAAGTTGCGGATTTTCATGTTCAGGCCTATCATGGCGGAGAGTTCAAGGAAGTGAGAAAGGAAGATATTTTGGGCCACTGGTCGGTCTTTTTCTTCTATCCGGCAGACTTTACGTTCGTATGTCCTACGGAATTGGAAGACCTGGCGAACAAGTACGAGGAGTTTCAGAAGATTGGCTGTGAGATTTACTCGGTTTCGTGCGACAGTCATTTTGTTCACAAAGCGTGGCATGACGCGTCGAAAACGATTCAGAAGATTCAGTATCCGATGTTGGCTGACCCGACGGGGGGACTGGCGAGGGATTTTGACGTGATGATCGAGTCGGCTGGGATGGCGGAACGCGGGACGTTTATCGTGAATCCTGAAGGGAAGATTGTGGGTTATGAAGTGATTGCGGGAAATGTGGGTCGGAACGCGGACGAACTCCTGCGACGTGTGCAGGCATCCCAGTTTGTGGCGGAACATGGCGACGAAGTTTGTCCCGCAAAATGGCAGCCGGGCGCGGCCACCTTGAAACCGAGTCTGGATTTGGTGGGATTGTTGTAAAAAGAGGCGATTTTTCCGTTCTGCTGAAGTGTCGCGGCAGGACGGAATCGTTTTTTCGGAAAATGGGAAGAAAGACGGGTATTTTTTAAGGAGTGCGGTCGTATGGAGCATGGAACGGTGGAACAGCCTATGGAAAGAGCGCGGCAGGAGGTGCTTTCCAGAGAAACGGCTCAAAATTTCTACGATGTGGTTATTGTGGGCGGTGGTCCGGCGGGACTTTCGGCAGCGATTTATATGGCACGAGCCAAATATAAAGTGTTGGTGCTGGAGAAAGACCAGATCGGCGGGCAGATTCGCATTACGGATGAATTGGTGAATTATCCCGGCATTTTCCGAACGGATGGACGGGAATTGACTTCGCGGATGCGGGAACAGGCGGAAGCGTTTGGAGCGGAGTTTGCGCTGGCGGAAGTTTTGAACATGGATTTGGAAGGGGATGTCAAAAAACTGGCCACGACGCGAGGAGAATACCAGGCTTTGGGGGTGATTCTGGCGGTGGGGGCGAATCCCCGAAAAATTGGATTCAAGGGGGAAAAGGAGTTTCAGGGACATGGCGTGGCGTATTGCGCGACGTGCGACGGAGAATTTTTCACCGGGAAGCAGGTTTTCGTCCTGGGGGGAGGTTTCGCGGCGGTGGAGGAGGGGATTTTTTTGGCCAAGTATGCCCGACAGGTGCGTATCGTGGTGCGTGAGGAGGATTTCACCTGTGCGAAAACGGTTTCGGATAAATTGCGGGGAATGAAGAACGTCGATGCGGTTTTCAACACGGAACTGGTGGAGCTGGATGGGAAGGCGATGCCGGAAAAGGCAGTTTTTTTGAATGGCAGGACGGGCGAACGGACGGAGTATCACGACGCGGAAGGATTTGGCGTTTTCGTTTTTGCGGGGTATGTTCCCAATACGCGGTGGCTTCCCAAGACAGTGGCGTTGGACGCGGCGGGATACATTCCAACGGACAGGAATCAGAAAACGAATCTCGATGGTGTGTACGCGGCAGGAGACGTTTGCGTGAAGAACCTGCGGCAGGTCGTCACGGCTGTTTCGGACGGTGCGATTGCGGCAACTTCGGCGGAAAAGCATGTTTCGGCAATGCACGAGAAGTTGGGAATCCCGGAATTGGAAATGCGACCGGCGCAACATCGACCTTCTCTGGAGACGAGTTCCGAAAAGGAAGAAGAGCGAGGTTTTCTGGATGCCCAAACGCAGACGCAGTTGAAGGCTGTCTTTGCCAAATTCGAGAATCCCATTCTGTTGAAAGGGTGGTTGGACGAGACACCGTTGTCAGGAGAAATCGTGGGCTTTTTGGAAGAATTGACCTCTCTGAGTGACCGGGTAAGTTGGACACGTGGGGAGGGGGAAGAGCCGGAAATTTTGCCTTCGATGGAAATTTGCCGCACGGACGGAACCAGCAGTGGGATTCATTTTCACGGCGTTCCCGGCGGGCATGAAATCAACTCTTTCATCGTTGCCATGTACAATGTGGCCGGGCCAGGGCAGCCCATGGAAGAGGGGATGAAAGAGAAGATTGAGGCGATTGCCAACGAGACGAAAATCCAAATTCTGGTCTCGTTGTCGTGTACCATGTGTCCAGAAACGGTCATGTCCGCCCAGCGAATTGCGTCGCTTTCGGAAAAGGTGACGGCAGAGATGATCGATATGGCTCACTTTCCCCAATGGAAGGAAAAGTACCACGTCATGAGTGTTCCCTGCATGATTATCAATGGGGAAAAAGTCGTTTTTGGGAAGAAGAATCTCCAGGAAGTGTTGGAAATCGTGACGCGGATGTGAAAAAAGAAGTTACGGGGAAGGGAAAGTCCCCTGCCCCGTTTGGAGAAGATTTTCAGTGGCGAAGCGATTCCTGATAAATCGTCTGGACGAGTTCCCGCGTCGCAGGGACAGGCGAGACGGAAAGGAGTACCGGCAGCGACGGTGTGGTGAAGGTCAGGTGGACGAGTGGGTCGATGTCCGCTTCGGTGAAACCTTCATCCACGAGTTTCCTGTCCGCACCCCAATCGGCCATCCATTTTTCGATTCCAGCCCCAGCCATGGCAGCTTCGGAAACCTCCCCCGTGAGGTTGGGAACGATCGGTGCCAGAATGTCTGCCAAAACGGCTCCACGGGCGGGATAGATACTCTTCACCACGGAGGGAAGGAGGATACTCAAGCCCAGCCCATGCGTCACGGCAGGTTTCATGCTGCTGAGCGGGTGTTCCAGAGCGTGGGTGAGGTGGAGGAATCCGTTGTCGAACGAAATGCCTGCCAGAAGTGCGGCATACGCCAGGTGGTAGCGGGCGGAAAGGTTTTGCGGCTCTTGCATCGCCACGGGGAGCCAATCGGCAATGAGTTGGATCGTCTCTCGAGCCAGCGAAATGGCAAACGGATTGGTGCAGGTGGTCGTGGCCGCTTCCACCACGTGATTCACCGCGTCGATGGTGGTGTAGAGAATCTGTTTTTCCGGGAGCGTCAACATCAATTCCGGGTCATCGATCGACCAGGTGGGATAGAGGCACTCGTAGGCAATGGCAGGTTTGTACTGTTTGGAAAGAACGGATGCCACTGCCACACGATTCCCTTCAGAGCCGGTTCCGTGCGTCAGGTTGACGGCAATGATGGGGAGAGCCTTTTCGGGGGTGAAGCGGTATTCGTAGAGTGCTTCCGCGTTTTGATCGGGATAGGCCAACAAAATCGCCACACTTTTAGCAGTATCGATCGGGCTTCCGCCCCCGATTCCCATGACCGCCCCGGCACCAAATTCGCGTCCCAGCCGTGTCGCCTCGTCAATCATCTCGGTTTCCGGGTTGGGGGTCACCTGGTTGTAGAGGAGGTACTCCACGCCTGCCGCTTCCAAAGCCTTCGTCACCGGTTCCCACGCCCCGGAGACGCGATACGCGGTGGGGGTACTGGTAATGAGGACTTTTCGGATACCGCGAGCCGTCAATTGTTGGGCAATATCAGCCATTTTCTGAATGGCACCGCAGCCGAAATAGACCAACGCCCGACTGCGGATTTCCCGTACTTCGTGAATGTCCAGATAATCTTCAAACATGAGAACCTCCATTATTTTTCAAAAGGAATCGGCACAAAACTTCACCAAATCCCTATTCTACCACATTTCCACCCTCCTCACAAGAGCCGTGAAATGATTCGGTTTATGTATCTCGGCGATAATCCCAATTTCAAGTATCCGCCGAAAAAAAAGTGGGAATGGAAATATCTGCGTCTTCTGCGTAATCTGCGGACAATTCTTAACGTTGAAAGTTGTTGAAATTTCTGGATTTATCCAAAAATCTTTCTAAAAAATACGTTTTCTCGCACTTCCTTTTTTTGTCCGCAGATGACGCAGAAGACGCAGATGATGTTACTTCCATCCCCATCCTCTGCGGAAAATCTTCTACGTGCTTAATGAATTCCAGAAATACGCTAAAGTACGTCTAAAAAACATTTTTATTTTCCCCTAAATTCGTCTTCGGCCTTTACTTTTTGGGAGGCAAGGTTTATGAAACGAAATCAAGTTCTTTCCTCTTGACTTACAAAGCAGTTTATCGTAAGATAGGGGGGAATGTTGAGAAAGGAAATGCGGCGTATGGAATCGTATTGGCAGGGAAAAGTGGCGTTGGTCACGGGTGGTTCGAGCGGTCTTGGACGAGAAATCGTGACGGAACTGGTGCGGCAGGGGGCGAATGTCGTGGTGGCGGCACTGGAAAAAGATGCGGTGGAAGCAACCGTGCGGGAAGAGGGGAATCGGGTGACGGGAATTTCGGTGAATGTTACGTTGCCGGAGGATGTGGAACGCCTGAAACGCGAGGTGGAAGAACGATTCGGGCGGCTGGACGCACTTTTTAATGTGGCCGGGCGAACCGATCGGGGAAAAGTGGAGACGTGCACGGCAGAACATCTGGAAAACGTTTTGCGGTTGAATGTGGTGGCGTTGGTGCGAGTGACGCAGACTTTTTTGCCTATGTTGCTAGAATCGAAAGGGCACGTGGTGAACATCGGTTCGCTGGCATCGAAGGCGGCGTCGCGTTGGACGGGTGCGTATCCGGCCAGTAAATTTGCGGTGGCTGCCTATTCGCAACAATTACGTCTGGAATTGGGGGAGCGTGGGCTGAAAACGCTGTTGGTCTGTCCGGGGCCGATTGCTCGCGAGACCCAACGGCTCTATCCGCTGGAGGGTTTGGAAGATTTGCCGCCAAAGGCACGGGAACCGGGGGCGGGGGTGCGTGTGGGGAAAATTCCACCCAGGAAGCTCGTTCAGGCAATTTTACGGGCAGCGGCGCGGGGAGACGCGGAATTGGTCATGCCGTGGAAGGCCAAAATCCTCTTTGCCATCTGCCAGCTTTGGCCGCGATGGGGGGATTGGCTGATTTTGAAAAATACCTGAAAAAAGGTGAAAACATTTCCTTTTTTCCTGACGTAAAGAAAAATTAAAGAGTTTTATGGTATTTTGCCATGAGAGTAACAAGTCATGTAAGAAGTGTCCGAGAAAAGGAGTTTCAAGATGCGAAAATGGTTATGGCCGATTTTGTTGGTGTGTGTTTGTGGAATGACGTTTTATGCGGTGAGGAATTTGCACGCACTGACGGATGAAAATGCCCCGAAAGAGATGGAGGTGATTGAGGAGTCGGAGGCTCTGTCGCCTGAAAAAGGTGTGGAGGAATCTTCCTGGTGGATTGGAATTTCCGTAGGAGCCGTACCGGAAGCGGTCGCTGCCCAGATTCCCGAAGCGAAACTGGCTGCCGGGAAAGGACTTTTTATCAGCTCTCTGGTGCCCGATTCGCCTGCTGCCAAGGCGGAATTGAAACCGTTTGACATCATTACCAAAGTGGGCGAGAAAGCTGTCTCCATGCCGGAAGAACTGGTTGAGGCGGTGCGAGGAAGTGAGGGGAAAGCCCTTGCGCTCGAAATTTTGCGTGCTGGCGAGACGAAAACGATTGAGGTGACTCCCACGGAAATTCCTGAGGAAGTGAAACAGATGCGAAGATTGCGTCAGGGCTTCCACGGATTCGGTTTTCCAGGATTCGCTCCTGGGGCACCGTTCCAGATGGAGGAAGGAATGCCGGGTTTTTCGATGGAATTTCCCGAAGGTGCGGAAATTCCTGCCGAGTTGAAGGAAATGATGAAGAGAATGGAGGAACTCCGTGGTGGTGGGATGAAAATCCAGATTCCTCAGGGGGTGATTCCTGAAAATGGCGATATGAATATCGAATCGCACGCTTCCGCGTCTGTCGTCCGTTCCATGCAGGCCAATATCGATGGTAAACCGTTGGCTATTTCGGTAAAACAGACCGATGACGAGCCGGCGGAAGTGAAGGTTCAGTGGGAAGGGAAAACGTATGAAACCACGGCGGACAAGCTGGACGTGATTCCTGAAGAAATCCGCGAAAAAGTCGCTCAGTTTGCCGAGGGTGGCAAAGTCATTTTCCACTCTTCCAACGAAGCTGCGGAAAACGACGAGGATGCGGATGAAACCGATGAAATCAAAGTCGATTCCCGAAAAGTGATCGATTTGAAATAAGGGATTCATTTTCCACTTTAACATTTTCAAAACATCGATTGAGCCGTTGGTAGCGTAGGAGATTTTCCGCAGAGGATGGAGATGGAAATAAAATCATCTGCGTCTTCTGCGTCATCTGCGGACAAAAAAAGGAAGTGCGGGAAAACGTATTTTTTAGAAAGATTTTTGGATAAATCCAGTAATTTCAACAACTTCCAACGTTAATATTTGTCCGCAGATGACGCAGAAGACGCAGATATTTCCGTTCCTACCTTTTTTTCGGTGGATACTTGAAATTGGGATTACCGCCGAGATAATAAGATGAATTTAGGGGAAGTTTTTTAGACGTTCTTTAGTGCTTCGTTAAACTTGTAAATATTGATGTGACGATTACCTGGACCTTTGAAAATACGGTCTGAACATCCATAATTGTCAATTTGACAAAGCACTAGTGCGAGGGTTTGTTGGAAGTGGAACCGGTAGGGAAGTAACTTGGGTATGATGAAATTTTGGTTTGCAACGCTGTTTTTTTCTCTGGTTTCTTTCCTCCATGCCTCGGAAAGCTATCTGGGGCCTGCGGATATGCTCTTTTTGGAGGATGGGACGTTGGTCATTCTGCAACGAGATGCCCGACAGGTGGAATTTTTCTCGGTAAGTCAAAAGGAAAAACTCGCAACGGTGGTTCTGGAGCAAACGCCGAATCGATTGGTGCTGAACCGGAATCGGCTTTACGTTTCGTGTGGCGACTGGAATGGGGAAGTGGTGGAAGTGGAGCCGCAGGAACGAAAAATCGTGCGTCGCTGGACAGGAATCCACTCCCCGTGGGGTTTGGCGGTCTCCTCGCAAAAAGAGCAACTTTTCGTCGGACGAAAGTTTCACGGCGATATTCTGATTCTGGATTTGAAAAAGACGGCGGAAAAAATGCCTTTTGAAGACGCGCTGCTTGAAAAAATCCCGGTGGTTCGAGAGCCGACAGCCATGGTTTTAACGCCGGATGAGACGGAATTGTACGTTGCCAACCGCCTTCCCCTGGCACCCGCGGATGGTCCCACCGTGGCATGCGTGGTTTCCGTCCTGCAAACGGAGACTTGGGAGGTGCGGCACGTCCAGCTTCCCGACGGCGTGAACAATTTGCGGGATTTGGCCATTTCTCCCGACGGACGTTATGTGGTGGGGGTACACACGCACGGCAACCACCGAACCATCACGTCGCAGTTGTTTGGCGGTTGGACGAATCGAAACGGGATTTCCATTCTGGATCGTCAGTCTCCCGGAAGTGTTTGCTGTTATTTGTTGGACGATTTGCAGGTGGGTTTGCCAACGCCGTGGAATGTCCGTTTTTCGCCGGATGGAAAGCTGCTGGCGGTCACGATCGGTGGAAGTCGGCAGGTGGTTTTTCTGGGTTGGGAGGAATTGACGGAAAAAATGCACCGGGATATGAACGGTGTCCGTTCGTACTACGCCTTTTTCTTTGGTGTGGGGTCGCTTTCGCAGGCGATGTCGCTCGTCAGAATGGAGGCTTTACAGGGAATCCATGGTCTGGCAATGAACGATCAATACACCGTCGTGGCAGGCTATTTCACCGACAATCTGGCGGTTTTTCCACGTGAAGAGAATCCTGAAAAAGGGGAAATTTCCCCTTCCAGTGGCCGAAAGTACCAGACGGCACCGATGTTCACGTCGCTGGTTCCTGAAATCGTTCCACTTGGGGCAACCCCGGTGTGGGATGCGGTGCGTCGTGGCGAAGTCTATTTTCACGATGGTGAATTGGCTGTTGAAAGTTGGCATTCCTGCATTACGTGCCACCCCGACGCGCGGGTCGATGGGATGAACTGGGATTTGCTCAACGATGGAGTGCAGAATCATAAGAATACGAAAAGTATGTTGTATGCCTATGAAACGCCTCCCTGCATGGTGACTGGCGTTCGCCCCACCGCGGAAATTGCGACGCGGGCAGGATTTATCCATATCCACTTCAAACCAATGGATGAAGAACGGTATCAGGATGTGGATGCTTATATCAAGGCACTGCGTCCCATTCCGGGAATCCGCCTGAATCCCGACGGTACGCTGAGTGAATCGGCACGGCGGGGAAAACGGCTCTTTTACGGTCCGCGAACGGGTTGTTCCAGTTGCCATCATGGGGAATATTTCACCGATTTGAAGTTGCACGATGTGAATTCCCAAAATGAAGACGATCTGCACGACAAGTTCGATACCCCGTCGCTCATCGAAACATACCGCACGGCACCCTACCTGCACGATGGCCGTTACACTACGCTGGAGCAGCTTCTTTTCGAGGGCTACCATGGCGACCCAGAGAAACGATTGGACAAACTCTCGCCTCAGGAACGGAACGATTTGGTTGAGTATCTCCTGTCATTATAGTTTTGATGAATTTAGGGAAAAATTAAAATGTTTTTTAGACGTGCTTTAGCGCATTACCAGAATTCATTAGGTAGCGTAGAAGATTTTCCACAGAGGATGGGGATGGAAGTAACATCATCTGCGTCTTCTGCGTCATCTGCGGACAAAAAAAAGGAAGTGCGGGAAAACGAATTTTTAAGAAGAATTCCAGGAGAGATCTTTGGATAAATCCAGAAATTTTACCACTTCCAACGTTAAGAATTATCCGCAGATGACGCAGAAGACGCAGATATTTCCATTCCTACCTTTTTCTCGGCGGATACTTGAAATTGGGA
This sequence comes from Planctomycetia bacterium, assembly GCA_030527185.1. GTDB lineage: Bacteria > Planctomycetota > Planctomycetia > Pirellulales > Thermoguttaceae > RGIG3701. Next base: position 39,079 of record JAUNBF010000026.1, read on the forward strand.
TTACCGTCGAGATAATAAGATAATTTAAGGGAAAATAAAAATGTTTTTTAGACGTGCTTTAGCGCATTTCCAGAATTCATTAGGTAGCGTAGAAGATTTTCCACAGAGGATGGGGATGGAAGTAACATCATCTGCGTCTTCTGCGTCATCTGCGGACAAAAAAAAGGAAGTGCGGGAAAACGAATTTTTAAGAAGAATTCCAGGAGAGATCTTTGGATAAATCCAGAAATTTTACCACTTCCAACGTTAAGAATTATCCGCAGATGACGCAGAAGACGCAGATATTTCCATTCCTACCTTTTTCTCGGCGGATACTTGAAATTGGGATTACCGTCGAGATAATAATTGGAATTCAGGCGTACCTTTTCCGTCGAGAAAATTTTCCCGATGGAAAAGGCCCAAAGAATATTCTCTATCTCGCCAAGCGCTACTTCTCTTCCACAATCCGAATCGGGCGGAACTTGAATTTGGGATTCTGCCCCAGGAATCGGCAGGGATTGTTGTAGAACAGTTCCGTCGCACTCTGGAGCGAATTTCCACGACGCCGAAACTCCAGCACACACTCCTGAAGCGTGAACGGGTCGCTCGGACCCCAGTCGGCGGACGAGTTGATCAGCATCCGTTCGTGTCCATACATTTCCAGCATATCACACGCTCGTGTGGCCGTGCATTTGGTAATCGGATAAAGCGTGAACCCACTCCAATATCCCGCGTCACGCACCGAGCGAATTGTATGCTCCTCCACATGGTCGATCCAAACCTTATCAGGATTCAACCGCGAAAATCCGGCCAGAATCTCCAGAATTTTCCGCGTGCCATACACTTTGTCGTGCAGGTGCGGCGTGTGAATCAGCAAAAGTTGATCATAATCGACCGCCAGCTGAACCTGTTCCTGAAAAATGTCGCACTCATTCTGCGACGACAGGTGCAAACCTGTTTCCCCGACGCCCAAAACGGTCGGTTTCTCGAAAAACTCCGGCATTTTTTCCAATACCGCTCGACTCAACGCGGGATTTTCCGCCTCCTTGGGATTCACCGCCACCCAACAGTAGTGCGTGATTCCGTACTGAGCCGCCCGCGTCGGTTCAAATTCACTGATCTGGCGGAAATAATCGATAAACGTTTCCGGGTACTTTCGGTCAAAACCTGCCCAAAAAGCAGGCTCCGCGACCGCCACGACTCCCGATTGAGCCATCCGTTCATAATCCTGCGCCGTCCGGGCAATGGCATGATAGTGCGGTTGAATCATCAGCATGAGACCGCTCCTTCCTGCTGGTTTTTCGCGTCCAGCCGACTGAATATTTCCAACAATCGTTCGGTACGATTCCCCTGAAAAGAGGGAGTTGCCAGGATTTGGATCGCTTCTCGCAAAAGCTGCGTCCGCAAGTCTGTTTCCAGGGAAGGTACGTCCTGATGAGCCACCGCTCCTCGGTCTGCCCGATCCAACATGGCTGCAATTTCCAGCAAGTGCCAACGTGTGTCCAGATAGTACAGATCCAAAACACGTTGCGGAGATAAAATTTCAGATTTCATCATGAGGTACGTTCTTTCGTTTTTCAGAAAACCTTCCAGAAAATTCGCTCTTCTGGAAGGCACGTTTGAGAATCCATAAACTATTCTTTGTTAAATTGATAATTATTAATTGATAATTGATAATTATGGGTGTTTAGACCGTATTTTCATGGGTGGTCGTGTTATGACTCAGGATATTTATAAGTTTCCCAAAGCACTATTCGTTTTCCACCGGTGGCAATTCCACGGTAGCTTCTGCCGCCACTTCCGCCGCTTTCTTGGCTGGAACGTCCGGCTGCGTTCCGACCGTAATCGCGGAAATGGAATACGGTTTATCCACACTCGTCGTGTTTTTCAGACCTGGAAAAGCCCAGTCAAAATTCACCACGTACAAAACGCCGTCCCGAACCAGGCATTCCGCCGGCTGATCCAGCAAACCATCTTCCCCGTTCGTGTCGTCATTCACCCACAACCAGCCGGGAACATGCTCTTTCGACAGGGTACGAATCGCGTTGGCCTGAGAATCGCTGATATAAATCTTGTCGGTCGCAGCATCGTAAAAAATGCCGTCGCAGCAATGCACCGACTCGTCGTCCAGCACTTTCGTTGCCGTAGCTTTACCAGCCTCGTCCATGTCAATACGGAACATCACGCCATCGCCGAAATTGCCGACATAAAGCGCTCCCCAAGCCCACGTCAAACCATCCAGCCCGGAATTGTCGCCGCGTCCAATCTTTTTCACCGGGCAAACCACCATCATGTGCGAATCAACAGGCACTCCTTCCTTCACCGTCGGGTCCACTTTCAGAGCCTGCGTCGTTCCCACCACTTCCTTTTCCGCAAAACGCCAGATACATCCATTGCCGAAGTCTTTCCGATCAGGAATCTGCAAATTGGTATCGGTCACGTACATGAAACCATCTTTCCACAAAACCGCGTTGGCCAGTTTCAGACCATCGACCACCGTCTCCACTTTCCCGGTCGGTTTTCCCTCCTTCATTTCCACCCGCAGAATCCGGGAAGCATGACTGCCATTGGGTTCGACAAAAAACTGATTGTCGCAGACGTACAAATTCCCATCCGGGCCGAAATCCAATCCCATCGGCCCCACTTCCCCCGTCCCTTCATGAACGGGATACTCCAGCAAAATTTCCAGCTGATCGTTCTTGTCAAACCGTGCCAGAAGAGCCGGATTCACCTTTTTGCCATCCGCAGTGCGTGGCGCGAAATTCGGCACATTTAGATAGATCATCCCGGTCGCGTCGTCCAGCGTCATCCCGTCCGGCACCGAGCAGGAATCGGGAAGCGTCATCGCCAAAGTTGGCTTATACTGGGGACTTGGCGTAATATCCACCTGATGAATCTTCACTTCTTCCGCAGCCGATTCCGCGTCCGTTTTCGTCTGACAACCTGCCAGCAAAAGGGAAACCACCATCATCGCCAGCATTCCTCGTTGCAACATTTTCAATTCCTCCTGTTTTCTCACGTTGATTCTTCCAAACGCTTCTCATTCCACTCCACAGGCAGTGGCATTCCCAACACGGCGGAAATCCCATGAATCCACAAAATTTCCGATTCCACCACCCGACCATCGGCCATCACACAAGCCATGCACGCTTCGAGAAAACGTTGTTTCAAACTTGCTGATAAACCATCCAAAATCTGAAACGCGGCGTCCATCCTCCGCAAATCGCAGCGTTCCGCCGGAACCATGGTCACATCCTGGAAATCGACCGTTTTCACCGCCGCTTCCCAAGCTCCCCTTTGCGCTTCTTCCGTCTCGTTCCCACTGTAGGCCAGACGTGAAAAAACCACCACCGCCTCTTGTCGCAGGGAAGGTGTCCACTGCGTCGCGTGTCCCCTGCTCTGCTTCCGAAGGCCATAAAAAATGTCCAGGTGACGAATGACCTTCATCTGGAGAATATATTCCCGCAAATCGACCTCGCCATCCGCCAGAATGAGCCGAATCATTTGCTCGCGAAAATCCTGATATTGCGGCAAGCTCATCTGTTTCAACGTCGGAATCGCCAAATCGACCAGTGAAAACAACGATTCTTCCGTCGCTTCCTCAACCTGAGGGGAAATTTTCTCCACTTCCGCCCAAAGCTCCGAGGAAAGCGTTTCGTGTAAGGTTGCCCACTGTTTCTGGTGAACGTCGGCATTTTTTCGATCCAGCAATGTTGCCAAAATCAGGGCTTGTGCCGAAAACAATCCTTCCGAAGCCATTTTCAAATCCGGGTCCATCGCCGCCAAAATCGCGGCAAAAATACCGAGCCGTTCGGGGGAAAATGGATGCGACGATTCCTGTTTTTCGCCTCGTTTTTCCGCCTCTTCCGCCCACACTTTTTCTTGTAGCTTCTCCAGCGAAACTTTCGGAAAATGACCGTCAAAATCGGGCAAAATCCGGCGGATTCGCTCCACCAAAGGAGGGTGCGTCGCCAGAAAATAACTAGCCAGCGACCCGGAAATATTCGCCAAAAACATGTGGCTCGCTTCCACCGCCGCCGGAGCGTGAACGGCACGTTCCCTCGCTTCAATCCCGCCGATTTTCTTCAACGCACCACCAATTCCTTCGGGATTCCGCGTGAACTGCACCGCCGACGCATCCGCCAGGAACTCCCGTTGACGCGACACGGAGGCCTTGATCACCTGTCCTAAAAACCAGCCGAGACTCCCGACCACCACCAGTCCCAACGCGAAGAGCATGATTGCCAAAATGACCCCGCCACCATTTCGGTCGTTATCGCGACTGCTGCCGTAGGGAACGTAGTACAAATTCCGCAAAATGTACGTTCCGATAAGGAAAATGACCAAAATCCCGTTGAGCAACCCCATCATCCGAATGTCCAGCCGCATGTCGCCATTGAGAATATGGCTGAATTCGTGAGCGACCACTCCCTGCAACTCATCCCGCGTCAACAACTCCATACAACCACGTGTCACCGCCACCACCGCGTCGTCAGGACTGAAACCAGCGGCAAACGCATTGATTCCCAGTTCATCCTCCATGACATAAACCGGCGGCACAGGAACACCACTGGCAAGAGCCATTTCGTGTACCACATTGAGCAACCGTCGTTCGGCAAAATCGCTCGTCGCCGGGTCAATCCGCTTCGCTCCCATCGCCAATGCCACCGTCTCGCCACCGTGTGACAATTCCACGGTCTTGTACAAACTTCCCAAACCAATGACCAGAGCCGTGACAAGCGTCGTCACCACCCCCGCAAAGAGATAGTCCGCCTGCTGGTAAGGGACGACTTCCCCCCACTGATTGACCGTACCGCCAGAACTGCTCATCGCCAGAAAAACCAAGCCGTCCACCGCCGCAATCGTTAAAATGGCGGAAACAATAAACGCCCCCACCATCCAGCGTGTTCTTGCACGGGCATCATCCTGTAATTGAAAAAAATTCATGGCGACCGTCCCTTTTCTTACCATTTTCCCGCGTCTCGCTTAAAAAGAGACTTTCGGTGCCAACCGTTCTTCCGCCGAATCGACCACAAACAACGTCGCTTCCTGAAAATTGAAAATTCCCGCGAAAATATTGGCAGGAAACTGTTCCCGTTGCGTATTGTACACCATCGCCGCGTCGTTGAATGCCTGTCGGGCAAACGCGATCCGATTTTCCGTCGAACTCAGCTCTTCCTGAACCATCATCATGTTCTGATTCGCTTTCAAATCGGGATACGCTTCCATCACAACGTTCAATCGGGAAAGAGCTGTTCCCAACTGCCCTTCCGCGTTGTTCAGTTGCTGCATGGCCGTCGGATTCGTGGGGTCGTCTGCCGCACGTGCCGAGGCGGAGGCCGCAATGTTACGCGCCTGCGTCACCGCTTCCAATGTTTGCGACTCATGTTTCAAATATCCTTTCGCCGTCTCCACCAGATTCGGAATCAAATCGTAACGCCGTTTCAACTGGACGTCAATCTGAGCAAAAGAATTTTTATACCGATTTTGTAGCGTAATCAGCGTGTTATAGATTCCCATGGCGTAGAGCGCCAAAAGAACCAAAATCGCTGCCATGACAATCAACGTTATCATCAGGGGACTCATTTTTTTCTCCTTTGTTTTGATGGGATGATTTTTATACTGTTGGAGTTTTAAAAACTCCAGTGGAATCAATCTATTTTAATCGAGAAGAGCGAAAAAGCAAGTCCCAAAGAAAAAAGTAGACGGATTTCGCCTCTGTTTTGCCGATATTTCTTATCTTTTCCTGAAAACTTTCTCTCCAAAGTCTCTTACTTAAAAGTAAAACTCTTCCTGAGTCGGTTTTTCCACCATCCGCCACGGCAATCGCACGGAAAATGTCGAACCTGCCCCTGGGACACTTTCCACCCGGATTTCGCCGTGCAGCAATTTGCATATTTCACGGACAATCGAAAGTCCCAATCCCGTCCCGGAATGTTCCCGCGTCATCATGTCGCCTCCTGTCGCGGAACTTCCCTGCCGGAATTTCTCGAAAATCGTCTGAATATCCTCCTCCGTCATTCCCACCCCCGTATCGGAAACCTGAATCAGCAGACGGGACGTTTCTGGAACCACATCTCCATGCTCATCGGTATTTTCCGGTGTCACCACCACTTTCACCACCCCACCTTCCGGCGTGAATTTGATAGCGTTGGACAACAGGTTGTTCAAAATCTGCTGGACTCGATTCTGATCCAGATGAACCAGTGGCAAACCTGGCGGAACCTCATGGGAAAGGGAGATCGTCTTCTTTTCGGCCAGAGGACGTGCCATGTCGCATTGCGCAGAGACGACCTGCTCGATCGAAAAATCAACCAGCCGAATCTCCATCCGCCCACTTTCCATCTTCGCCAAATCCAAAATGTCGTTAATCATCCCCAGCAACATCCGACCCGATTTCTGAATATGCGTCACATACCGCTTTTGCCGTTCATCCAGCGAATCGATCGACTCCAAAACGTCGCTAAAACCGAGAATACTGTTAAGCGGCGTTCGCAACTCATGGCTCATCGTCGCCAGAAAATCACTCTTGATACGGTTCATTTCCCGTAGTTGCAAGTTGACCTGTCCCAATTCCTCAATCTTTTTGTCCAACGTCTGATTCGTCCGCCGCAGTTCCTTTTGCGAATTGATCAGCCCACGCAACATGCGGTTGAAGACCTGTCCCAGCGACTCAAATTCATCCCCCGTGTGCAATTCTGCCCGCAAATCCATGTTTCCGTGCGTAATGGCCGTACTCACTTCCCGCAAATGCCGCAGCGGACGGATGATGACGTAGCGGATGGTGATGTAAAACGCGACAATCCCCATCACCACCGTAATCACGACAACCGAAAGAAGCATGTTCCACGACCAGTTAATCGTTTGTTGCGTCGGCCCATTCGGAATCTTCACGCACAAAACCGACATCAAGTCCCCCTCTTCCAACGGTTTCGTGGCTGGCTCATTATCCGACGGACGCAGCCGTTTCACCGTATCCAACTGCGAGTGGCAGAGCCGCAAACAAGTCGCCTCGGCAAAAATCGGCTTGTAGTAATAGTACGTATCCTCCTCCAAAACTCCAATCGGATCAAGAATCTGTTTCGGGTTGCTTTCATACGACTCCATCAGAGAGCGGACATACTCGTCCTGCCGCGACTCCGGTGTCTGCGGAGAAATCATTTCCCACTCATATTTCTGTTCGGAAAGTTTCTCCGTCAGTTCATCCACAATCCAGAGAAACTCCTCCTTCGCCTCCAGTTTCCGCCAGTGTTTGATCAACATGGCGCGATCTGCCAGCAAGCGTGCCGTATCGGGATTTCGCTGGGCGACGACCGATTCGGTGACGTACCAGTAGAGAAAAAAACTGATCATCATCACCACAATCAGAAAAATACTGAAAAGGGAAAGACACTTCACTTCCAGACTGGAAAAACCGGCATTTTTGGAAAATCGATGGGACATATCCTTCACGCACCTTCCTTTGGGAGAAGGAGACCTTATTCCTCTAAACTCTTCAATACCAGCGTCGCTTCATGAACCATGGCCGCCGAAGTACTTTCATTATTGATCAGGACAACCATCGCTTCCCGAATAGCCTCCTTCCGTTCGGGACATCCCGACGTCAGACCACGCAATGCTGCCAGACGAACCTCTTCCGTATCGGCTCCTTGAACGATAGACAACAAAAAGTCTTTCCGGGCAACCTGATTATCCATTTTACCCAACAGGAAAACCAATCGACTGCGGTATTTTTTTTCACGGGCATCAACCAAACTCTTTTCCAATTCTGGAATGGCGGTTTCTCCCAGGGAAAGCAATGCCTCCATACAAATCCTGGCGGTATCCTGCTCCTGAGGATGGCGGGACGCGAGGGGGGGAATCAAAAGTGGCGTCCATCGCTTTTTCTCCTCTTCGCTCCACAAAGATGCCAGCGCAATAACCACCGACGCTCCCTGATACACATCCAACGTCTTGGCAGAAGCCAGTTCTTGTTCCAAAAAAGGGAGAACCGCGGCATGACGCGCAATCTTCCACAACGCCACGGCAGCGTTGGCTCGAACCGTTCTGTCCGGGGAGGATTCCAGCAATGTCAAAAGTTTGGGCACCCCATCAGGCGACTTCTCTTTCAACGTTTCTCCCAACATCCCCAATGCCAGAGCCGTATTTCGCTGAATCGCCACATACGGAGAGTCCAGTTCCTCAACCAAACTCCGGACGGCTCGCAAATCGCCAATTTCACCCAGCGACAAGGCTACCGCGGCTCGGACATAATCGTCTTCGCCCCAATCTTTTCGCAGGCGTTTGCACAAAACGGGCACGGCCGACTTTGCCGACGCACCATATTGTCCCAGTGCATAGGCGGCATACCACTGGTCTCGCATCGCAGGCCGCCTGGTTTCTTCCAGCGACTGTTGCAAAACTTTCGTCCAATCTTCCACGGTACGTGTTTTCCAGACCAGTTCCTCAGCCCATCCCGCCGCGCAACATCCGAGGAAAACCACTCCCAAAAATCCAATCCACTCTCTCATATCCCTCCCCCGCCAACCACCAACCATCATCAACCACCAACCACCAATTATCAATCATCAATTATCAATTTAAAACGTCATTCCTCCCATATCGTTTTCTTCCATTTCGTCGTTATTCTTTTTTCCGCGTCCTCTTTTGGGAGCTTTTTCTTCCGGCGTTTCTTCGACTTGTTGGGAAGTCGTGACCAGGTTGAACTGTTTGCCATCCAATTCCTGGTAGATTCGATATTCGACATCCGCCTGAGCTAACTTTTTCAATAAGGCAAATCCCCAGTTTTGCATCTGAAGATTACGGATTTTATCGGTATCTTTGGGATCACGCTGCCACCCTTCCGCTTCCGACATTTTTTTCTTGGTGGCGGTAATTTCTTTCTGGTTATTGGCAATAATTATTTCATGATTCGGGTTCAGAATCATCTGCGACATCGATTTCATTTGTGCCAACGCGGCTTTCGGAACTCCCAGCCCGCCTGAGAGAGAGGTTCCTACCACACAGGAAAATTCCAACTGCATCGGATATTGCACATTCCCTGCCTCATCGGTAAATTTGAACTTGATCAGCATCGGATTCCGGGGACTGATTTCCGACAGAAGGGTGGGCTGCGGAAGCTCAATATCCTTGTCATCCTTGGGCAACGTTCCTACCCGAACCACTTCCAGATACATCGTTTCCAAGGCCGGGAAAGGGGGATGGTCGGAAAGTTTGCCCCCCTTGATGTTCGTTTTGCCAGTTTTGAAAGGCATTTCAAGGGTGGAGAGTGTGAGCGGTTCCCGCAGGGCAAGCCAGTGCGTTTTTCCGTTGCACTCCATTTTCAGAACACAATTTCCCAATGCCAGAACCGTTTTGGCAGGAATTTCCGCCTCCCACTGAAATTGCAGAGCATTCCCGTTCTGTCGCAAAACGGCAGCTTTCTGTTCTTCCCCACGGGTGGAGAGCGAAAACTCCCATTCCTGTTTTCCCACTTCAGAAACCGTCTCTTTCAAAGCGAAAAGATTGGTGGGAGGGGCATCTTTTTTCTTGCCTTTGGTGGGAATGGCTGTTTCTCCACCTAAAAGTGTCAGAGCAAGCGGAAAATTATTGGCGGAGAGCGTGGCCAATTCCACCGCTTCGCCCTCCGTCGGTTTCGGCAAAGCGACCGCTTCGGGAATATTGGCGAGGGGATTGACTTTTTTCGCCTCCTCCGCTTTTTTCGCCTCCGCGGCTTT